>MAAL01000069.1 GCA_002163245.1 Gammaproteobacteria bacterium 42_54_T18
CGCTCTTATAGCTAAAAGAGCTCATGGTAATTAGCGAGTGTTACAGTTATTCGTGTGGTTGCTTTCTACAGCCCATATTTGACGGGGTATTCGGATGCGCTCGCCATGCCCCTCCCCCTTCTTCCACTTATACTCATTCAGGTAACACAACTCACCACATATATTTGTTACGGTGTTACCGCAACGGGAACACTTTTAGCCAAAAGAGGTAACAAAATATTGTCAATTTGACCTACCCCTTAGCACCTCAAAACGTAAGCCATTGATATATAACGATTTGTTATTTTTACAGAAAACTGGCACGGGATCTGCTTTATATATTACGTAACTGGGACGAAGTGATAAAACAACAAAAACAACCACTTAGTAACTGTGACAACAAAACAATAAAAAGAAGCAATAATAAAAATAAAATAAATAATAAAAATAAAAACTAGAAAGTTTAAAAATAATAATAAAAATAGAAAATAATAATAAACGAACAATAAAAACACTCTAAAAAAACAGTAAGACATTAATAAAAACAATAATAATAGAAAATATAATAATAAGAACAAGCAATCCCAAAACAATAAAAAGAGTCGGCACATAAAAAAATACTTATCTGTAACAATAAAAACAAATAGCAGATGATAAAAGGGAGGGCTTAATCGCTCTCCCTTTTTTACGTCCAAATTTTACCCGCTTCCTTCTTAACTCCCACAACCAAAGACCTGCGCCCCTTACCCCTAATCTAAGTACAAACACAAACACGTAAAAAATAGACGTTTTGTAACAACGCGGCCAATGCTAGACTGTGGCCTAATTGCCCCATTTTACTCTCTAATTGAACACTTTATAGGCACGAGCAGACCACCTATGCCCAAACGGCTAATAAAAAAGATTAAAAGCATCCTAAAAGGTGGCGAAAGCGCTAACCAGCTTCGAGCCAATGTCATTACTGATGACAAACACCATTTTGACTCAAGCTCCACAAATGCCGCCAATGCTATTAAAGTAGTTAACACCCTAACAAAAGCAGGTTACGAAGCTTATCTGGTCGGGGGCTGCGTTCGAGACGGGCTACTAGACCTGCATCCAAAAGACTTTGACGTATCAACTGATGCTCACCCTGAAGAAATCAAAGCATTATTTAATCGCAACTGCCGATTGATTGGGCGCCGCTTTCGGCTTGCACACATACGCTATGGCAGGGAAATTATTGAAGTGGCAACATTTCGTGGCCATCACAGCAATTCGACAAGCAAACAGCAATCCTCAACCTCAGATCACGGCATGTTATTGAGAGATAACGTATACGGCACTTTAGATGAAGACGCTATCAGACGCGACTTCACTGTAAACGCTCTATACTACCGCCCTGCCGATAACGCTATCATTGACTACGTAAATGGATACGAAGACATACAGAACCGCTGCTTGCGTATCATTGGTGACCCAGAACTTCGGTACAAAGAAGACCCCGTAAGAATGCTACGAGCCATTCGATTTAGTGCGAAACTAGGCTTCACCTTGAGCACAGAATCTGAAGCTCCAATTCAACCTCAATCACAATTGCTAGGCCTAATTCCAGCAGCCCGCCTTTTTGATGAAGTGCAGAAGTTATTTATGGGTGGTGTTGCCACAGAAGTTTGGCGGCAGCTTTTACATTACGATCTAGCGCAATGGTTATTCCCTTACTCTGTACCAGGCAAAAACAAACACCCCGGCGCGACTGCCATGATTGAACACGCCATGGTTAACACAGACAAACGCATCGCAATAGGAAAATCCATTAACCCTGCGTTCCTCTATGCCGTCATGTTATGGGGACCTCTACAGGTAAACTGGGAAAAACTAAAGCGCGACGGAATCCCTCCCGTTCCCGCACTCCAGCAAGCCATCCAACAAACATTACAAAAACAAGCCAAGCACACTACAATTCCAAAACGGTTTGTCACCACAATTCGTGAGATTTGGGAGCTGCAACCGCGCCTTAATCGACGTCATATAAAGCCTGCCCAACAACTTATTGAGCACCAACGATTTAGAGCAGCCTATGACCTTTTATTACTGCGAGAAGAAGCTGAAGAAACACCTCCTGGTTTAGGTGAATGGTGGACAGAATTTCAAGAGGCGGATGCTGATGCGCAAAAAGCCCTTGCTGCTGAGCACACACAACCCAGAAAGAAACGCCGCCCTGCGCGCCGTCGTCGCCCAGCAAAACCCAAAGCACAACAGTAAAATAGTAACAGAGTAATGACACGCCTCAGCACTGCGCAAAAAAACATAGCTTACATTGGTTTAGGCAGCAATTTAGACCAACCACTTAGCCATATCAAACAAGCTGCCGAGGCGCTAAGCCAAATACCTCAAACCCAACTACTTGCTCTATCCCCACTCTACCAGAGCAAGGCTATTGGCCCTGGGAGTCAGCCAGACTATATCAATGGAGCAGCAGCCCTTGAAACCAGCCTTCCTCCACTGGAATTACTCCACCAGCTGCAAGCAATAGAGAACAAACAAGGACGTAAACGAGGCTCTGTTCGCTGGGTTGCGAGAACGTTAGATTTGGATCTGCTCCTTTTTAACAACATCACTTTAGAGACAGATGAACTCACCATTCCCCACCCGAGAATGACAGAGCGCAACTTTGTACTCTTCCCTTTGCGAGATCTAGCCAAGCATCTATCACCTGCATTAACGCTTCCAGACGGCCGATCTATCATTAATCTTGCCCAAAATTGCAATGATGACGGTATTTACCTCGCCAACAGCTAATCTCTCACTACAACCCGCATTTTACTTAACCCACACCTTACTAAGCCTACCGCCATCTCCACCCTAAACCACTTCATATTTTTGCATCTGCCATTTGTACCCGTTACAAGCTATGGTTATCATGTCATTCGAGTAAACACTTCCGCAAAGAGGTATCACAGATGAATATAACCCTTAGTACTCTCAATAAGCTTAAGTCTGAAGGTCAAAAATTCAGCTGTTTAACGGCGTATGACGCAACATTCGCCAATCTGGTCAGCAGTGCAGGTGTTGAAGTCATCTTAGTTGGTGACTCCCTTGGCATGGTCCTACAAGGCAAAGACAGCACGGTTCCCGTCACCATGGATGAAATGGTTTACCACACTGAATGTGTAAGGCGAGGTAACCAAGGCTCACTAATTATGGCTGACATGCCCTTTATGAGCTGCTCCACCGACGAGCAAGCCTATGAAAATGCAGCCCGCCTTATGCGCGCTGGAGGACACATGGTGAAAGTAGAGGGCGGCGCCTGGTTCACAAATACGGTATCTAAACTGACCGAACGCGGCATCCCTGTGTGTGTTCACCTTGGCCTAACGCCTCAGTCCGTCAACAAATTTGGCGGTTATAAAGTACAAGGTCGAGACGAAGAAACCCGTAACGCACTGCTCAAAGACTCTATAGATGCAGAAAAGGCTGGTGCAGCAATACTACTTTATGAATGCATCCCTAGCTGCCTAATGGAAGAGGTCATGTCTTCCGTAAACATTCCTGTGATTGGCATTGGCGCCGGCCCAGCATCTGACGCACAAGTATTAGTGCTACATGATATGTTAGGTGCGACTCCTGGAAAGGTAGCTAAGTTTGTTCATGACTTTATGCCCGATGGCGATGGCTCGATAAAAGGAGCTATCACTGCATATCACCAAGCAGTTAAAAATGGTGATTTTCCAAAACCAGAGCATTGTTTTGAGTAACACTCCTCGGTTATAAACAGTAAATGCAAGCCTGTAACACAAACGACAAGGAAACCCTTCATGCAAACCGTCCACACGATCGCTGAACTACGCTCGGTCATCGCACAACAAAAGTCAGCAGGTAAAACCATTGGTTTTGCCCCCACCATGGGCAACCTGCATGAAGGGCACATCACACTCATCCGGGAAGGACACAAACACGCCGATTTTATGGTTTCAAGCATCTTTGTTAACCCAACGCAATTTGGCGAAGGTGAGGATTTTGACGCCTACCCCCGCACCCTTGAAGCAGACAGCACCAAGCTAGACTCAGCCGGATGCCACTGCTTATTCGCTCCAAGCGCGGATGAAATGTACCCAGCCGAAACCAGCTCCTGGGCATCCGTCCAAGTTCACAACATCACTCATCGTCATTGCGGAGCCGATCGACCAGGGCACTTTGATGGTGTATCCACTGTAGTGACCAAACTTTTTAATATTGTCACACCAGACGTTGCTCTATTTGGCAAGAAAGACTTTCAACAACTCGCAGTTATCCGGCGCATGTCCACAGCACTCTGCTTTAACACTGAAGTTATTGGAGTAGAAACCGTTCGAGAACAAAGCGGCCTTGCAATGAGTTCTCGTAATGGTTTCTTATCAGTAGAAGAAAAAAACAAAGCTTCAGCACTTTATCAACAACTTTGCACAGCCAAAGAAAAAATACTACAAGGAAATTCTGATTTCGAACAAATAACCCACGAAGCCAGGAACACATTAACGGACGCAGGTTTTGGCGCTGGCTATTTTACAGTGTGTAATGCTTCCAGCTTAGAACCGGCCACAGAGAACGATACATCACTGGTAATATTAGCTACCGCACAAATGGGAGGCGCTCGCTTAATCGATAATATGGATTTTGAACGCGGCCTTTAAATAGAACCTGCAAACAATGCCACCCGGTCAAAACAAACCCATCATAGGTATCAGCAGCTGTTTATTAGGAGAGCCTGTTCGCTATGATGGCAACCATAAACACGCGCCACCCATTATCGAGCACCTAACCCATCACTTCTCTTTCCATTCTTTTTGCCCCGAAGTCGCGATTGGCCTTGGGGTTCCTCGCCCTCCTATTCACTTAATATTAAAACAGCAACAGATATACTGCGTTGATGTTTCTGACCCCTCTATCGATGTTACAGAGCAGTTAATACAATGCAGCCAACAACAAGATTGGCAGCAGACTTTATGTGGCTACATTGTTAAAGCCAGATCGCCAAGCTGCGGTTGGAAATCCACACCAGTAACACAAACAAAAGAAACTACCCCATCTCTTTTTGATTCGGGAGTATATACTGCTCAGTTAATCAAACGATTCCCAGACTTACCTATTATCGAAGAAGAACAACTAATCGATGTCAACTGCCGCGAAGTTTTTATCCGACGCGTGCTCTCGTATGAACGAAAAAAACGAAACGCTGGGTAAAGTGTTAACATAAAACATTGCCTTGGAGCCCCTCAATGAAAAGATGTTATGCGTTATTGGTTCTATTTTCAGTTTTGTTATTCAATTCATCAATTGAAGCAAATCAATATAAAATAATGACCGAAGATTTCGCACCATTCGGCTACATTGAAAACGACAACCTAACAGGTTTATCTGTTGAAATTGTACGTGAGATTCTAAAACTCCTCTCCCAACCTGACAACATTCAAGTTCACCCATGGGCTCGTGTATACAGAGAAGCACAACAAGGCCCCAATAAAATTGTATTTTCGATGGCCCGAAGCCCCGATCGTGAAACGCAATTTAAATGGGTAGGACCATTAATCGCTGACAAAATATATTTTTACAAACGAAAAAACTCCAACACTCACATAAAAACCCTGGAAGACGCCAAAGCCGTCAGTAGGATCATGCTCACTCGTGATTTCCCTGAACATACATTCCCTCACTCTCGTGGCTTCACTAATTTGACGCTAACAGTAAGACCAATCCAAACATTTAAAATGTTAATTGCTCAAAGAGGTGAACTAGTACCCATGGGAGAACTAGCCGCACATAACACAATAAAAGAGGCAAACATTGACCCTTCAAAAATTGAAAGAACCAATGTCAAACTGTTTGAAACAAAACTGTATATTGCCTTCTCAAAAGACATACCTGATAGCGTAGTCAAAAAATGGCAGCAGGCCCTAGACCAACTAAAAGCCTCAGGAATACACTCAAAAATCCTAAAAAAACACACTCTGCAAAAGACTACTCAAGCAACCGATACAACCTATCAAATTGACGCACCGAAAAACCACTCATTTTATTTTCACCAACAATAATAAGAGGCACTCCATTCCCACCTAAACGGTCGTAGGCTCTTTTTGCCATCCGACTACGCTCAATGTCACGCTCAACATACTTAATACCTTTCGACTTAAAATAACGCCTCGCCTGTCGACAGTAACCACACCAGCTTGTGGAATACATCACCACGTCATTTAACTCTTTCAACTTTTTTTGTTGATCCGAAAAATATCGTTTTTTTTGCACCGCGAAGAATTTCTTCTGCTATTTCTTTTGACGTTTTCCCAGAATCTAAAACTGATGAACTGCCAACAGCAACACCTGAAGTCAAAAACATCACTACTGACAACACGACGGTCACTACCAACCGAAATACCATCATAACCCCCTCCTTGTATACTAATTAACTGTTTTTATATGTACGCTAATAATGAACAATATTCAAATAAAATTAGCCTAACAACCCACCCGAGATACATTTATCAATCAATTAAACAGCAAGAATCGGGTCGCTATACCTTTCCATCCAGACAATACTCACCGCTAAATAACTATTTAAGGAGAGTATTCATGCACAAATCTATTAACCTACCCATATTGTACTTTGGAACACCCGTTGTTTTAATTAGCACGCTTAATGAGGACGGCTCAACTAACATTGCGCCATCTTCATCAATTTGGTGGCTAGGAAAAAGCTGCATGATTGGTCTTGATGGGAGTTCAAAGACCACCGAAAATTTAAAAAGAACGCGCGAATGCGTCCTAAACCTGGCCTCAGCAAACATGGTGGAATTTGTCGATCGCATTGCCAATACAACAGGTTCGAAATCCCTCCCGCTTCACAAACGCGCCCTGGGTTATCGATATGTACAAAACAAAGCGGAAGAGGCACAACTGACAACCCAACCAGCAATAAAAGTAAGCCCACCAAGGGTTACGGAATGCCAAATTCAACTTGAGGCCACCGTTGAAAACACACACGCCTTTTCAGATGCCCCCATCCCCATGTTTGCATTCGAACTAAAAATCCGTCATTCACACATTGAGGAATCTTTATTGATGGGAGACAACAAACAATATGTTGACCCCGACAAATGGCATCCTTTAATAATGAGTTTTAGAAAATTCTACACCACCAACGATTACATCCATCCATCTCGGCTTGAAAAAGCTCCTGTAGAGAAGTACAGAATCAGGAGTACGAAGAGCATGCCAGGAAAAATATTCAACGCAGTAATTGGGCGTTTATATAGAAAATATCGTCATTAGCCAACTAACCTTCTTACAAAATCTAACAGCACTATAAGCGTTTAGTCATGTAACCTTCATTTTCGAAATTTATAGTCATACAACCACCGAAGTTTTTTATTCATAAACTCCGGATAAATCACACCCATTAGAGACAACACGCGATCTCTAACAAAACGCACGAAGACATTTCTTTCATGAAATATACTCATGTTTTTTCTAGCGGCAAGCTGCACCCTTGCCGTTCTTTTTCCCCTAATTTTAAAAAATTCCTCTCCAACGCCATTAGCAGGAGTATTATCAAGACAGTACGCGAGAGCTTGTGCATCTTCAATTCCCATAGCTGCCCCTTGCGCTAAGAATGGTAACATCGGGTGTGCCGCATCTCCCAAAATGATACAACGCCCGTCACTCCATGATGACAGTGGATCTCTATCATGCAGCGCCCAGCGGAAACTTTGAGCGGGGTTACTTTTTTCCAACAATTTCAGTATGCCAACATTCCAGCCACTAAAATCACCAAGCATCTCTGCGACAGTACCTTTTTCTGCCCAAGATTCCTTCTCCCAATCAGAGCGTTCAACCACTGCCACATAATTAACGGCATCACCTCCACTAACATAATAAAAAACTACGTGACCACCAGGCCCCATCACTATATGAGTAAGAGGCTCAGGACTTTCTTTTAGCGATGAAACAGGAATCAAACCCCGCCATGCAACATTTCCGGTAAAACGAGATGCATCAGTTATGGATATAGCAGTAGGTCTAACAATGGAATGAATACCATCAGCCCCCACAACCCAATCAAAGTTTTTTTGATCTTGATTATTGAACAGAATAGAAGCCGTTTTCTCATTATTTTTTACACTTTTGACTTCTGCATCGATAACAATAGCATCAGGAGCAATCGCTGTTACAGCGGCTAACAAGATGGCATGCAGATCAGCACGATGTATGTGAATATAGGGATCATCATCGTCAGCACTTGAATTCTGGGAAAAACGAGCAATTGTAGCCCCTGTTTGCCAGTGCAACATTTTTAACCCTTGAGGTAGAAAGCCTACACGCCGAACTTCATCTAAAACCCCTAGAGATGATAAAACCCGCGTCGCATTCCCACTGAGTTGCAGGCCAGCACCAACTTCGCCTAGCTCAACAGCCTTCTCAAACACTGTAACCCGGTGGCCTGCTTTTAGAAGCGCAAGAGCGGAGGAAAGACCCGCAATACCCGCTCCGACAATACCAATATTATATTTCTGCTGCCCCATGACATTCCATTCCTAAGAAAATAATTAAAACGACGAACCCGGCTCCAGCAAAAAAACTTTCTCTTCATCCGTAGATACCCGCCCTAATATTTCATTTCTATGTGGGTAACGACCAAAGCGCTGTATTATCACTCTATGTTTGTGTTCAAACTCCAGATTCCCTTCCAATCCCGGCTCACTAAATAGCTTCACCGCCTCTTCATGCACAATCAGTGATTCACTATGCATATAGGGCATAAATAGGAACTGTTTTTGATTGGATGTAAAACCCTTATAACTTTGTTGTCTCACCGCTTCTTGGGATAACACCAACGCCATCGGGTCTGCGGCAAAAGCCCGCGCATCATCGCGATAAATGTTCCGAGAAAACTGATCCAACACAATAATTTCCGCCAACCGACCCAAGGCAGTCTCACGCCAAGAAAACAACTCGCCTTTTACGGCAAAATCAAGCACCCCCTGATAACTATCTATCAACAACTGATCAAACTCATTGTCTTTAATCCACCACTGCTTTGGTGCTATCTCTTCAAACCAGAATTGAATAATGTCTTGAGGCTGAGTTTTTTGCGAGCAAGTAGTCATAGGCGATTCAACATTTACGTAGTGGCGTTAGTAAGCACTCTTACATCGATACGTTCTCTTAAATTGTATTCCATAACACGCCTCATGAAAACGAACATTCTTATGAAAAAACACACTTTGCACTCAAGCCTTACTTCTGCCCCATAAACGACAAGACTCGTACGGTGAAACGCTCTGGCTCCTGAAGATAGCTGTAGTGCCCCGATGACTCAAAGGTTTCATACTCAGCATGAGGAAGACACTTAAGCATGGAACGTTTATCCGTTTTGTAATGGGTATGATCCTTTGGCCCCCAAAGCGAAAGCGTTGGCTGCTTTACCATAGAAAAGTCAGGAACATCACAACTATGCCAGGCCTGATATATTGAGGCCCAACAATTTATCATCCCCTCTTTTGTAGACAACATCGTGGTACTGCGAATCCATTGGCGATCTTCTTTGTCGGGTACCGTCAGCTGAAACCAAGGGTAAAGCCAAACACTCGGCGTATATAAATGCATACCGGTCATAAACACCTGGCCAACGCCTTTTGCCTTTAGCACACCAAGCCCACTTGTTGTCGTAAACCAATCCAACTCGCCCTGCCAATCAGGTGCTTGAGGCAGAATAAGACGTTCAATCTTTCCCGGATTTCTCTCTGCTAATGTCATCGCTACATATGACGTGAAGCAAGGAAAAGATAGCATATATGACTTTTTGCCCAATACACCCAATACCTCGTCCAGAATATCTGCAAATTCATCCACATCAAACGAAAAATCTTTAGCGGGCATCGAAAAACCAAACCCCGGCATATCGAGGCAAATCACCGTCATATGTGGTGTTAGCAATTCGAACAATCGATCATGATGTTCAATAACAATCGGCGAGTCTGATGCAAAAACAATGGCTTTTTCTCCCTCGCCTTCCATTCGAACTCGAACCGAGTGATCGCCAACATCAACATAATGCATCCCAGGGCGGGTCAAGTACTGCTCCCTGTCCTTTTTCGACAGTTTGTTCCTGTACGTTTCAGTTTCAATTTGAAAACAATTCATGGAGTATTCCCGTTTTTAGTTCAGTTTTAAACCCAATACTTTCCTAGAAGCCACAACATTAATAATGTTACGCAACCCTTATTTACCTGCAAAATACACTCAACTATTCGCTGCTAACATACTCTCTACATCCAACGTATTTAGAGCATGAAGGTCATTCCCCATTGCATAAAATTTACGCCATGCATTAGCAAGAGGGTTTTGCTCCAGAAAATCTCTTGGATGGTATTTTTTCGACATTACAGGCATCGCCGCACGCCCAGTATCCAATAGAAAAGCCAGGCCGACTTTCCACGCATTTAACGCTTTTCGGGGCTCTCTATAATACCCCTCAAGATTCATCATGTGATGATAAGCTTTGGCTGACTCAACACTTAAATGCATAAAAGCACCCCCCACCATAAACCGCCTATACCATTCATCGTCCGGGTAAAATGTTTTGTAAAAATCAAAGGCTACCGCCCCATGCTCAACTTCTTCGACTTGATGCCATACCCATAGCGCACGAATGGTTGGATCTGCATCTGCCATATATTCGTCATAACCATCTAATATTATCATCCCACCCAAAAAGGTAAACGTCTCATACCCTGCCGTAAAACCAATGGTAAATTTCTTACTTTTTTCCAATAATGCATAAATATTAATGGCGTTGAGTCAAACATCAACATACTGAAGTAATTCTGTCCTACCAGATCAAGTTCTGATAGGTTAAACCCTGACAAGGGGCTGTCTTTTCGTGCCACAAGGAGGTTCACATAATCCAATCATCACCTGAGCACACCTATGAGCATGCCTGATACTGGCGACAATACTCTCCACCAACAGGTATCGGCTACGTACCTTCGACTAGCCGCGCGCGAATTAGGTATTAATAAACAAAATGCGCCTGCATTTTTAAAAGACACCCAACTAACCTACGAAAAGCTGCATCTCTTAGACGAGAAAGTCAGCCTCCAAGAACTCCTCCCCATCATAGGGAACGCCCTAACACTATGCGCAGAACCCGCTTTGGGCTTGGTGCTTGGTGAAAAGCTCCGAGTAACCACTCACGGTTCATTGGGTGTCGTGTTAATGTCTAGCCCTAATGTACAAACGATGTTGAAAGAATTTGTTCGCTACGCGGCAGTGACCGTACAATTCCTCAAAGTAACACTAAAGAAAAACAGCCAATTCTATATTCTTGAAATAGTTGATTTACCACCATCAATCCCCTTTCATACCAATATTTCTGAGCTTGTATTAACCTCCGTTCAAAGTGTTATCGAGGATGCTATTGGGAAAAAAATAACCAATGGACGTTTCAATTTCATACACGCCAAACCAAAATACGTAAATAGGTACAAGGAAATACTACACTCACCTTGTCAATTTTTAGAAAAAAACTATCAATACTGTATCCCAATAGACATTGGCGAAACCTCTTCAATATTTTCTGATGAACCTTTATTACAACATGCAAAAAAACTGTGCGACAAACAACTTAACGAACTCACAAAAACCAACACCCTAACAAATGATATTAGAACATTACTCCATAAAAACATCGGTCGTATATGGACAATCGATGATGTCGCTATGGCAATGAACACTTCAAAGAGAACCGTAGCACGAAAGTTAAAAAGTGAAGGCTGTACTTATAAATCAATCCTAGACGAGGTGCACAAAGAAGTAGTATCTAGCTACCTTATGCGTGACAATCTCAGCGTTGATCGTATCGGGTTTTTAATCGGTTATAGTGATTCCTCCAACTTCAGAAGAAGCTTTAAACGTTGGTTTGGCATGACACCGACTCAATATATGGCATCAAAAAAACCTTAAGATGCGCTACCATAAAAGCCACTGAAAAATCCAGACACATACAAAATATCTGAATCAAATAGCGCCATACTTATTGGTATGTTAATGCCTCCTACTACGTTCATTGCGACAGCACTATCTACTTTACGCTCTAACAAATAAAAAATTCTTCTGTGTAGCAGCACAGGTAATAATATTATCACTTAAATATAAACAACGATCCATTGATAAAGGTCGGTCGATTGACGCTCTTTCATTAACTCGTATCGCCTTTTTATCTTTAATCAAATAGCGGTACATTGTTTCAAAACGCTCATCAAAACTCACACCTCGATTAGTTAAATCGTGGAATAAAAATGCAAACTTTCCTGACGACATTGTCACCCCGCCCAAACCAATAGCCAACATTTTTTCAATATAACGCTGATACGATGACACCAAATAGTCATTCACATCCGCTTTATTATCTAAACGCTGGCGGTAAGGGGCAAGTCCCATTCGGTTACTTTTACTTAAGGCTCCCTCTTTCAAAGTATTATTGTTTTTATTGCCAGTAAGCACATACCGTTTTGTCGCACACACAATCGCATTGTCATCAAACTCGCAGTTATGCCGCCATGAAGATTGCCCTCGTTGCTGACTTACGTGACGCTTAACATTAATTTGACCGTTTTTTTTCGCTCCGCCCTTCACTTTACTTATCACACTCTTTGTTTTCTTGCGGGGCATTGCCAATGTTATGCCGGATCTAGCGGCAGGTTTCTTTAACAATAAGGCTTGTATCAAGGGATCATTTTTTCGGAAGTCGTAAAAGTCAGGTAGATGTCGCCCATTACCTTTTGACGAAACCTCACAATAAACGTGTTCGTAGTAGGTTTCCGCCTTAACAAAGCAGAAACTTTTCGCCGATGCTACCCCTGCCCATAGGAACAACGGTAAAACCATACTGACACAAAAAATGTTTAACAAAGCTCTTTTTAACATTGAGATACCACACTTGAGGTGCTCCTACTGAATATATGCACAATCCTAACATAACAACACCCCACCATCGGCCTCATCAACAGAATTGATTGCCATATGTATGGTGATATTGAACGTATCGGAGCAAACCATCACTTGGTAGGTTTACTCTTTTGGCGCGACGCAAAACAACTTAGCGATACCCGAATTTCGGCAGATAACTATAGGGAGAAGCGCTTCTCTTTGCCAAGCAAGACTAGTGCAAGCAGGACAATCTGACTTGCCAACCCCTGCTATTTTCGAATTATTGTGCCTCGAAAGTCAATTTTCACCCTAGACAACTCGGGGGCACATCACCCACCATCAACAAGGAATAAATCAACGACCAAAATAACAGTCATCTACATGGGTATTACTATGACGGCTCACGACTCTACGCGTAAACCTACTTCTCGCTCAGTATTCATTCGCGACAAACACATTAACGTCTACGTGTGGCCAGCTCTAGATGACCCTGAAAATGACAACACATTAGGCGACCCTATTGTGTTGTTGCATGCCACCGGCTTTCACGCTCGCTGCTGGGACAAAATTATTCACCAACTTCCCAACAACACCCCCATCTTTGCCATAGACGCTTTATGCCACGGTAAAAGTGACAGCATAGATCCACCCTATCATTGGCACCGCTTTGCAGAGTACACGGAAGAGCTTATTGCTGAATTGGGAATAACCAACATTACCATTGTTGGCCACTCTTTCGGCGGACATATCGCAACACTTCTAGCCTCAAGCAAGCCCGAACGATTTAAGCAACTCTTATTATTAGATCCGGTGATTGGCAACCCTGAGCATATGAAATTATGGCAATCCGCTACACAAATAAATAACCCCGTAGCTAAACGTCGTAACCAATGGTCATCACCAAACGAATTAAAAGAAAAGCTTGGCAGAAAGTCACCTTTTAATCAGTGGGATAAAGACGTCCTCAAAGACTATTGCGAATTTGGTTTAACGAAAGCAAATGAGGGCTACAAGCTCGCCTGCCCCCCCGCCTGCGAAGCGGCTATTTATGGCATTGTCGGTGGTGATGAAACACACGCTAAGCTTGCCGACATTCAAACACCCACATTTATTGTTCGTGCGAGAAATAGAACAGCAGAGGATGCCCCCATGGATTTCCGACCGTCCCCAACATGGGATAAGCTGGTCAACCAATTACCTAACGCAAAGGAAATTCACTGCACCGAACGATCGCACTTTTTCCCGATGGAAGACCCTGACTTTGTCGCCTCGTTAATTAACGAGCTATATGAGAGCAATACCATTATGAAAGCAATACCATTATGAAAGCAAAGACATGATATTAGCCTATGACAGCCTCCTGAACGGTTTAATCTATTGATTTAGGGCCTTGCAGCGCAGCTTATTCCTCCTTACATTCCCATATTAGGTTGCACTCACCAGTGATAATAATTATCATTTAGCTCTCTTTTATTGATGTACCTGGATTTTTTTATGAACCTAGCTAAATTTTTCACAAAAGCCGTTATATCGACGTTATTATTAAGCTCCACATCCTTATTGGCGGCCCCAGAAGTCAACCTATACTCTGCTCGTAAAGAGGCTCTTATTAAGCCTCTATTAGACCAGTTCACGGAAAAAACAGGTATCTCCGTTAACTTGGTAACAGGCAAAGCCGATGCGTTACTCACTCGTTTAAAAAGCGAAGGTAGAAATACCCCCGCTGACGTATTCCTTACAACTGACGCAGGTCGATTACACCGAGCAGAGGATGCTAAGGTATTGCAACCGGTTCAATCAGAATCCCTTAATAATGCCATCCCTGCCAGCTACCGAGACCCTGAAGGTTACTGGTTTGGGCTATCTTTACGTGCCCGACCCATTATGTATGTAAAAGGCAAAGTCGACCCTAAAACCTTATCAACCTATGAAGCCTTAGCAACACCAGAGCTTAAAGGTAAAATTTGCATCCGCTCATCCAGTAATATCTACAACCAATCACTAGTCGCATCAATGATTGCCGTTGATGGCGAAGCAAAAACAGAATCGTGGGCAAAAGGCCTTGTTGGCAACATGGCTCGACCGCCTAAAGGTGGAGATCGAGATCAAATAAAAGCTGCCGCTGCAGGCCAATGTGATATTGCTGTCGCCAACACCTATTATTTCGGGAAAATGCTTGCAGGTGGTGATGCATCACAAAAGTCTGCTGCAGAAAAACTCGCTATATTTTGGCCAAACCAAGATGGCCGAGGCACACACGTTAACATCAGTGGTGCAGGTGTCACAGCTCATGCAAAACACAAGGACAATGCCATTAAGTTAATTGAATTTTTGGCCAGCGAAGATGCTCAAGCCTGGTATGCACAGGTTAATTACGAATACCCTGTTCGTGAGGGTGTAAAGCCAAGCAAAGTGCTTGCTGAATGGGGTAACTTCAAAGCTGACAACTTAAATTTGTCACAACTTGGTGATCTGAACAGTAAAGCGGTTATGTTAATGGACCGCGCTGGCTGGAAGTAAACCGTCAAGCAGAAGGACTACCTTGCATGACCTATACTCCATAGGAAAGGCAATGCAAGGTAGTCCCTATTAGGGCATAATGTGCGCTGTTTTTTATGTCCATGCCCAATAGGGCTTAGCCAACAGCGATTACTAACTCAAACTACCTATGGCGCTACCCAGCTCAAACATCACCCCTTCAGCGTCACTTCAAGCACCTAGCCTGTTATTTCGTTTACGTTCAAAATTCACATCATCCAATCTATTTATTCTATTTCTCTTCAGCACCATTGCACTGTTAGCATTACCCGTACTCACCGTTTTTAGCTTTATTTTTGAACCTGCCAGTGATGTATGGAACCACCTCGTTAACACTGTCCTGAGTGATTATCTAACCAACAGTTTATTATTATTGCTTGGCGTTGCTGCAGGCACCCTATCCATGGGTATTACCACAGCATGGTTAACCTCCATGTACGACTTCCCAGGCCGTCGAGCTATCGAATGGGCCTTGTTACTCCCCCTAGCAATGCCTGCTTATATTATTGCTTATACCTACACAGGTTTATTGGATTTTGCCGGCCCCGTACAAACATATTTACGTGAGTTATTCGGGTGGCAATACGGTGATTATTGGTTCCCTGAAATACGCTCGTTATTTGGGGCTATTTGTATGTTGTCATTGGTGTTATACCCCTATATTTATTTGCTCGCGCGCGCCTCATTTTTAGAGCAATCTGTTGTCACCATGGAAGCGGCAAGAACGCTTGGTGCTGGCCCTTGGAAACGGTTCTTCCATGTTGCATTACCAATGGCCCGCCCTGCCATTGTTGCGGGAACATCCCTAGCATTAATGGAAACCCTGGCGGATTATGGCACCGTGCAATATTTCGGGGTATCCACCTTCACTACCGGGATATTCAGAACGTGGTTTGGATTAGGTGACCAAGGAGCAGCGGCACAACTCGCAGCCATGTTGCTTGGGTTTGTTTTGATGCTGATTTTACTGGAACGTTATTCACGTAAACAAGCCCAATACCATCAACAAAGCTCTCGCTACAGCATTCACAAACGCGAAACCATTATTGGTATAAAAAGGCTAATCGCCAGCTTCCTATGTTTTATGCCAATAGTATTAGGTTTTTCAATCCCCTTTATACTGTTAGCACAATGGGCGCTAGGCGAAACCATTGACTCTGCATTTTTGTTACTCGCATGGAACAGCCTTACTCTTGCATTCACAGCATCACTATTAGCGCTCACCTTGGCAATCATTTTAGGTTATGGCCAACGTTTATTTCCCACCAAAACCGTTAAAGCCGGCGTTCGAGTAGCCACACTAGGCTATGCTGTTCCCGGCACCGTTATTGCGGTGGGAATTATTATTCCTCTCGCCTGGATTGATAACACCATCGACGCTTGGGCAATAGAAACCTTTGACGTCGGCACCGGCCTAATATTTTCCGGATCTCTCTTTATTTTACTCTTTGCTTACTTAGTACGTTTTCTTGCCGTAGCATTAGGAAGCGTAGAGTCCGGTTTACAAACCATTAAACCCTCAATGGATGATTCCGCGCGCTCTTTAGGTTTTACTCCGATTCAAGTACTTCGAAAGGTGCACCTACCGATTATTCGCCCCAGTTTGTTTACCGCATTATTACTGGTGTTTGTTGATGTATTAAAAGAATTACCGGCAACATTAATTTTACGCCCTTTTAACTTTAACACCCTCGCGGTTCGAGCCTATGAGCTTGCTAGCGACGAACAACTCGCCAGTGCAGCGCCCGCAGCAATCACCATTGTACTGACCGGCTTAATTCCTGTGATTTTATTAAACCGCTCCATCAACAAATCAACCCTGGACAACCACCAATGAGCGCGCACCTTATTTTACAGGATATCGCTATCCGCTACGCCAACAAAACGATCGTAGAAGATATCAGTTTTGCGCTAAAGGAAGGGGAAATAGGTTGTTTATTGGGGCCATCCGGCTGTGGGAAAACGACATTATTACGCACCATTGCCGGCTTTGAACGCCCCACACACGGTAAAATCACACTACGAGGAAACGAGGTGGCTAGCCCCTCGCTGCTAGTACCCCCAGAAAAACGCAGAGTTGGCATGGTGTTCCAAGATTACGCACTATTTCCCCACCTCACCATTGAGCAAAACATTGCATTTGGCCTAAGCAAACAAAGCAAGCCGGAACAGCTGCAACGGGTTGACGCGTTACTCACATTAATTGGCTTATCTCATACAAAAAAACGTTACCCCCACCAACTATCCGGCGGCCAACAACAACGTATCGCCCTAGCAAGAGCATTAGCGCCAAAACCTGACATCCTATTATTAGACGAGCCCTTCTCAAATCTTGATGTTGAGTTACGTGAACATCTTGTCCATGATGTAAGGCAGCTGATTAAGTCAGAAAAAGTTACCGCTATTCTCGTCACCCATGATCAGCAAGAAGCCTTCGCTACATCCGACAAAATCGCACTACTAAATGACGGCAAATTAATTCAATGGGGCAGTGCCGATGAATTATACGACCAACCTAACAGCGTGTTTTCTGCTGAATTTATTGGCCAAGGAACACTCATTAAAGGTGCTATAAAAAAAGGCAACGACGGTACCAACAATCTCCAGACTGAAATAGGGAATTTAACAATCCCTGAACATATCGCTCACAACGACGCTGTAAAATTATTAATTCGTCCAGACCGAATAGCATTATCCAATAACGAATCCGATATCTCCGTCACTCTGGTCAGCAAAAGCTTTCGTGGTGGACATTATTTATGCTCACTGGAAACAAACAACAAACAATTGTTAACCGTACGATTACCAGCCCAAAACACTCCCGCTCCAGGTGCACAACTTTTCATCACGGTATCCCTTTCTAATACAACGCCGATCATTTATTAATCAAGACTCTGCAAAGAAAGCCAAATAAGCCTGACAAACTGCGTTACCCAAGCAAGATTTTGTGTAGACTAGCCAGATGAAGTAAAACAACATGTCTACAGTAGGAATCTTCCCATGAGTGAACACAAAGTATATCCCGTCAAACCCGACTATGCTGCTGGCGCAAATATTACCAAAGAACAATATGATGCCTGGTATCAAGAATCCATTACTGACCCTGATACGTTCTGGGCAGACCGTGCCAATGAGTTCCTCGACTGGGATCAACCTTTCACTCAAACTCAACGCTTTGATTTTAATAAAGCTGAAGCCACCTGGTTTGAAGGTGGCAAACTCAACATCACCACCAACTGTATTGATCGACACTTAGAAAAACGAGGCGAACAGGTTGCCATTATTTGGGAAGGTGACGACCCGGAAGACGATGCCAGTATCACTTACAATGATCTACACAAAAACGTCTGCAAGCTAGCCAATGCATTACGTGCACGCGGTGTTAAAAAAGGGGATCGGGTTTGTATCTACATGCCCATGATTGTTGAAGCTACTTATGCAATGTTAGCCTGTGCGCGTATCGGTGCTGTGCACTCGGTAGTATTTGGTGGCTTCTCCCCCGACGCACTAAAAGATCGTATCCTCAATTCTGATTGCCAAACACTGATCACTGCCGATGAAGGTGTACGTGGCGGCAAAACGGTCCCATTAAAAGCCAATGCTGACAAAGCGCTAGAGTCTTGCCCAAATGTTCACACCTGTCTTGTGGTAGAACGCACCGGTGGTGACATCCAATGGAACGAGAAAGTTGACGTTTGGTATCACGACCTTGTAGAGCAAATGCCAGAAGAATGTGAGCCTGAGTCCATGGACTCAGAGGATCCATTATTCATTCTCTATACCTCTGGCTCAACAGGCAAACCCAAAGGTGTTTTACACACTACAGGGGGTTATCTATTGTGTGCTGCCATGACCCACAAATATGCCCTCGATTATCGTGAAGGCGACATTTACTGGTGTACCGCCGATGTAGGTTGGATTACTGGGCACTCTTATATTGTCTATGGCCCCCTTGCTAACGGCGCCACAACATTAATGTTTGAAGGTATTCCAACGTATCCGGATGCATCCCGCTGCTGGCAAGTTATCGACAAACATAAGGTTAATATCTTTTATACTGCTCCAACAGCATTACGCGCCTTAATGCGAGTCGGCAACGAACCGGTCACCAAAACCAGTCGCGCCTCACTGCGTCTACTGGGTACCGTCGGTGAACCCATCAACCCCGAAGCCTGGGAATGGTATTACAATATCGTTGGTGAAAGCCGCTGCCCTATCGTTGATACTTGGTGGCAGACAGAAACCGGTGCAGCAATGATTGCCCCATTACCTGGAGCTCACGCGCTAAAGCCAGGATCAGCAACCTACCCATTCTTTGGTGTACAACCCGCACTGGTTGATGGTGAGGGCAATATCCTGGAAGGGGAAGCCGAAGGTAACCTTATCATCACGCATTCCTGGCCTAGCCAAATTCGCTCTGTTTACGGTGATCATCAGCGTTGTATTGATACTTATTTTTCCACTTATAAAGACAGCTACTTTACCGGTGACGGTGCTCGCCGTGATGCCGATGGCTGTTATTGGATTACGGGGCGTGTTGACGATGTGCTCAACGTTTCCGGCCACAGACTTGGCACTGCAGAAATCGAAAGTGCGTTGGTATTACATAAAGCTGTCGCAGAAGCCGCTGTTGTTGGTTACCCTCATGACATCAAAGGCCAAGGCATTTATGTTTATGTCACACTTATGGCTGGTGTTGAAGCCTCTGACACACTAAAAGCCGACCTGGTAAAAATGGTCAACACTGAAATTGGGCCCATCGCCAAGCCTGATATTATCCAGTGGGCCCCAGGATTACCAAAAACCCGCTCAGGTAAAATCATGCGCAGGATACTACGCAAAGTTGCCGCCAATGAGATTGATAGCTTAGGTGACACGTCTACACTAGCCGATCCTAGTGTTGTTGATGATATTATTACAAATCGCGCCATCAAATAGCTCTTGATGCATTAGAATAGGGTTGTTATAGCGGACGCCTTACATAACAACCCTATTCTCACTTTCACCTTACCGAAAACACCCACCAACAAAAACAATACTCAATCAATGCTCGACAAAAAATAAAACAAATACTTTCAATAAGTTACACCCCTTCTTTAACGTTTCTCCTACTCTGCATTTCTTAGCTATAGTTAATAGATCCCATAGCAATTAACAGCACATGCAGTTAGCCAATGACAAAGTTTACTACCCTATTTCAACACCCTCTTTTTATCTATAAAACCCTCGCCTGGAGCTTGGTGGTTTTATGTTGCTTGGGGTTAACTCTGCCTACCTTGGGTCACTCTGCAGCAGCGACTTCCATTTCTACAACCTCCCCTGCCTCAGTCCCCGTCAGTAAAGGCATGAATAGCATAGCGCTAGGGAAGTCTCTTCTTTATTGGGTTGATAGCAATGACACAGCCAACATTGATAACATAGTAAAAAAAGGACAAAGCCATTGGAAACCCGTCGAGACAGACACCCCAAACTTTGGCTTCACCAGTGAAACATACTGGTTCAGACTTGATACAAGCAATATCGAAAACATTCAACAAAAAGTATTATTAAGCATCGAGTATGCCGCCCTAGATGACATTCAAATCTATGAAGTTCAAAACGGCAACGTATTACAATCTCACGTTCTAGGTGACAAGCACCCCTTTAACAGTCGCCCTATTTACAACCGTAATTTTATTGTTCCTATTATCTACAAACCCGGCGAGCATAAACGTATTTTTCTACGCATAAGTACCACAGGCTCTGTTCAGGTCCCACTATTTATCCGAGACTACGATCACTTTAATGAACAAGAACAAGGCTACCTAACCGGCCAGGGCTTTTATTACGGCTTAATGTTTATTATGGCTGTGTATAATTTATTCCTATTTATTTCTATCCGAGATGTGGCCTACCTTTATTACGCCATCTCTGTTGCTGCTTTTGCCCTTTTTCAAGCTTCATTGCACGGAGTGGGATTTCAATTTATATGGCCTAATATAGCGGGAGCCAATAGCTGGAGCATCCCATTTTTCCTCAGTGTATTTGCACTCGCAGGGTGTTTATTTACCAACTCGTTTCTTCGGCTAAAAAAGTATCATATTAACTTTCATCGTTTTTTTACTCTTTGGATAGTGTTTTACACTTTCATTGGCATCGGCTCACTGTTTGCACCGTACCAAATAGTAATACGCCTCGCGGCAGTTGGTTCCATTCCCGCTGCTATTATCGCGCTGTATATCGGTATAAAGATGCTGACAGAAGGTCACAAATCCGCTCGTTTCTTTGCTTCAGCATGGTCAGCATTTCTGATTTCCGCCTTTATCTTAGCATTAAATAAATTCTCTCTATTACCTCGAACTAACCTCACAGAATACGCCCCTCAAATTGGCGGCATTTTACAAGTTATACTTTTATCCTTCGCTCTTGCAGACCGTATTAGCATGGATAGAAAAGCCAAGCTTTCAGCGCAACAGAAATTACTGGAAAGTGAAAAACAAGCTCGCCTTGACCAAGAACGTTACATGCAGCTTAAAATAGAAGCGAGAGAAGAAGAAATGATCGCAGAGAGAAAAGTGTTCTCTGCAGAAGCTGAAAGCAAAGCCAAGAGTGAATTTCTCGCCACCATGAGCCATGAAATTCGCACCCCTATGAACGGAGTACTCGGTATGGCGGAGTTACTTCAAAGTACCGAATTACAAAAGACGCAGCGTCAATATGTAGACATCATTAGCAGCTCAGGGAAAGCGCTTCTTAATATCATCAATGACATCCTAGATTATTCAAAAATCGCATCAGGAAAAATGGACATTGAATCCGTTGATGTCGACATTGATCAGTTGTGTTTGGAGTGCGCATCGGTGTTTTCCCTTACCGCCGAAAAAAAGCACCTAGAGCTTGTTTCTTCAATTGAACCCAACACCCCCATGCTGATTCAGTCCGACCCAACAAGGCTTCGCCAAATCTTACTTAACCTTCTAGGCAACGCATTTAAATTTACCAATAGTGGTTGCATTAGTTTACGTGCCTTTGAGATCAAAGAATCCTATTCTGCTGACAATGGCCACCTCTTACGATTCGAAGTCAAAGATAGCGGCATCGGTATTACTGAAGAACAACAAAACAAACTCTTTACTGCCTTTTCTCAAGCAGACAAATCAACCAGCCGGCAATTTGGTGGCACTGGCCTGGGCCTGAGTATATCCAAGAACCTATCCCAATTAATGGGTGGAGAAATAGGCGTTGAAAGTATCGAGGGTGAAGGTTCAACGTTTTGGTTTACCATTCGCTGCCAAGAAGCCAACGACACATTCAAAGAAGAACACTATATCCCTCTCTCCTCCCTTAAAGGTAAACGCGTTCTCCTTGTGGATGACTCTCCCGAATTTATACAGGTGGTAAAAGAACAAGCAGAATCCTGGGGAATGGAGGCATCAGTTGCTTATTACGGCGAGCAAGCACTAAAAATGTTACACACCGCATACGATGAGAAACGCCCTTATGAGCTAGTATCCTTTGATATGAATATGCCAGGGCTCAGCGGCCTAGAGTGCGCTCAAGCCATGAGCCAAGACAACGACCTTAAGGCCATTAAACGTTTGCTCCTAACCGCTATGCGAACCACTCCCGAAAAATCGGTACTAAAGAATGCAGGGATAGAAGTTGCTATGCAAAAACCCGCATCAGCAACGGCGTTACGCGAGTCATTTCTAAACTTACTGGGTTATAGCCAAGAGCAATTGCCTGGGCAACAAAATGACCAAACAGAGCGCCTATCACGCCTGAGTAAAAAACATGTTCTCATTGCAGAGGACAACATGGTCAATCAAATGGTTATCAAAGGTATGCTTAAGAAATTAAAAGTCTCCTTTGATATCGCTAGCGATGGTGTAGAGGCCTTTGACAATATCAAACAACACCATGACAAATACGACGCGGTATTAATGGATTGTGAAATGCCGAATATGGATGGTTACGATGCAACAACTGCCATCCGTAGCTGGGAGCAGGAAAACAACGAACACCCCCTTCCCATTATCGCTCTTACCGCTCACGCAATGAAAGATCGACTCGACAAGGCGATTACATGCGGCATGGACAGCCACCTTGTTAAACCTATCGAAATTGAAGGGTTACGTAGCTGCCTTGAAACACATATATTGGATAATCATAGCGAAGATGATACGAATTCGCTTCAACCTCATGGTGCTGAAAAAAACGGCAGCCTTTAGTCATTAAAAGGCAGTCCAAAGACTGCCTCTGCTAACGACATAACGAATAACATGACAAACAAAAACTAACGTTCTAGAGCTGTCTGTGCATCCCCTTCAACAGGTTGTCGACTAAATATTCCAACAATCGGCGTACCATACTCTCGTAAAATCGGCTCTATCTCTCGGTGCACAGCGTGGTATCGATAAAAAGGCACGCGGGGGAATAAATGGTGAACCGAATGCAAATTTTGACCAAGCCAAAACCACTCAAATGGCTTCATCCAAGTAGGCATAATCAGGCTATTGGTCGTACGATAACGCTGCTGTTCCTGATAAGGAATATGTGGTCGATAAGCAAACCAATAAGCGGTAAAAAGACCTCCAAGTACATACCCCGTCAAAAGCACAGTAAGATCACCAGGTTGATCCACCAATAATACAAAGGCAACCCTCCAGCCGATAGAGACAAGCACCTCAGTACAATACGTCACCCGCTCTTTTATACTTGCGGAACGCCAGCCATGTTTTACAAAAAATGTATTTTGAATCCACAAGAATTTAAACACTGTAGTCAACGCGCTCAGCAGGCCTTTTCCAAAACCGCTAACCACATAATCTGGATCTTTATCGGGATGATTAGTATATCGATGATGAGTAAAATGCTCCAAGCGGTGCGACGCGTAAGGCACCGCAATTAATGGCGCCACAAGAAAACCACAAAGTTTATTGAGCCACTCCAACTGATCATTCTTTCCATGGATATTACCATGAGCCGCTTCGTGCAACGGAGTGTAAGACATGTAAGTAAATGCCCCCAATATAAGCAAGGCTGCCCACGCAGGAAGTATACCCATTGCAAACAAAGCTAGGTTGGTTGAAAAACCAATGAGCACCACAACAACCATTACCACGGTAGGCCAAGCAACGTAACCCATATGCTGTTTGGCAACGGCAATGGCTTGTTTATTAAGTTTAGCGAGATCAGCTGACATAACGATCCTCTTGTTTTTTACAGTTATTGTTCAGTAGTTTATGCTTCTACGTTACCGGACTACTATCAACGCAAACAGGGCCACCGAGGCCATTCAATTTGCATATATGGCCAGCTAGTCATCCTTACTTGATTACGTTAGACTTTCTTTTATGCTAAAAAATGACCCAATTCTTCACCCGGTTGCCATCCCTCAAGTAATGATAAACTTTGCTGCTAACCACGGCATAGACCAAGACACCTGCCTGCAAGGCACTGATATTACTGAAGAGATACTGCAAGATAGCGAGGCGCTCATTACTCGCAATCAAGAAATGCGACTGATCGAAAACCTCATCCTTGCATTACCTGACGAACCTGCACTGGGATTTAAACTAGGCCTGCAATACAATATTGCGACCTTTGGGATATGGGGTTTTGCATTACGAACCAGCCGCACCCTCCGTGATGCAGCAACGCGAGCGTTACAATACCTCCCCCTTAGCACCGCCTATTGCCGGGTCTATCGATTTGAAGACGCAGAGCACTATGGCCTCTGTATGGACCCGGAATCAATCCCTCTACATTTGCGTCAATTTTTATTAGAGCGAGACATGGCGACAGGTCTAAACCTAATGAGGGAGCTCAGCTTAGCAGGCGTGAGTATCAGCTCTACGGAGCTCCAGGGTAAACCTCCTGAATATGCTGACCTGATTGAAAAACTTAGTGGCCTTAAACCAATATACAATAGCCCGCGTAACGCGATGCTGATAAAACTCAGTAACATGGATAAACCACTCCCGACATTCGACGCCAATCTTGTGCGAATGCTCGATGAACAATGCAGATTACAATTAGAGCGCCGAAAAACGACTGGCCTTGCGGAGCAAGTGCGAAAACAATTACTTGGCCCTTTAGGGTTGGTTGCGGTTCTTGATGACGTGGCCTGCGCATTAGCATTGTCCCCACGCAGCTTACGAAGAAAGCTAGAGCAAGAAGGCACCAGTTTTCGCTCTATTGTGGAAGAAGAGCGCCGTCAAATTGCATTGCAGTTACTCACGTGCAGCAACATGATACTGGATGAACTTGCGATACATATAGGGTACACGGACACTGCGAGTTTTACGCGAGCCTTTCGGCGCTGGATGAGCTGCTCTCCTGGCGAATACCGTAAAAATAATAGCCGTTAACGTTTCTCAACTAGGCCAATATGAATAACTTACCCTAACGTCGCCCTTGATGCCTTTCTTTATTTTCAAGTTTCTGCTGTTCACTCTTACGCAGCAAGACATACACAGCCCCTACTCCGCCTTGATGTTTCTGTGCACTATGAAACGCTAACACTTCATCCATTTGTGGTAGCCACTTATTCACAAAGCTTTTAAGAAATGCCGGCGGATTACTTTGTACACCCTTACCATGCAAGATCATCACGGTTCGTAAACCATGCTCCACCCCTTCCGTTACAAAATCAAAAACATCCTTGTGTGCTTCTTTTAGCGTCTTGCGATGTAAATCAAGTACACCGTGTATTTCATATTTACCTAAACGTAACTTACGGTAGACACCTTTTTGCACGCCGTCTCGCTTAAAACAAATAATACCTAGCGGGTCTACTGGCTCAACAAAATCCGTAGATAACACATTGGGGTTGAGTACTATTTTACCTTCTGCCGAGGCTCTACGGGCTAACTGGGATTCACTTGGATCCCCAGAAGAAACCGGGGCGGTTACCTTCTCTTTTTGACTGATGGGTGCAACACCTGTCATTTCTTGTTTAAAAAAATCAAAATCATCTTCAGACATCACACCCTCCATCACTTATTCTTCAACGCCGCTTAACGCGATTACTTCAACCCGTCTTTCGAAAAGAAAGCCACATTATCGGCGATAAACTTCACCTTAACGTTTTTGTCTTCCTCTCCCCAAGTACAGCTCTTAGTCCCCAAGATCTCATCACAGTTTGTCGGTTCACCCAGTAACGAAACAACACGGTCGTAATCCATGCCTGCTTTTAGCTGATTATAATTTTCCAAGGTCAATTTCCCACAACCCGCCAATACTACTAACATCAACCCTAAAACTACCTTTTTCATTCTCTCTTTCCTTTTATTAACCTTTATGGCTCTTACTTGTGCCGCTACGGCATCTCATCTACCCGAGATGGCTTCACCGCACCATTTTATCGTAAAAGCACCCGATCACTCATCAACTAATAGTGCATTTAACAACTTTTGATGAATGCCACCAAAACCACCGTTACTCATAATCACCACCTGATCCCCAGGCTTCTTGTTCTTCACAATACGCTGGATAATATCTTCAACCTGTTGCATCAATACCGTTGGCACCGTAGCGGCATCAACAACCGCATCCAGCTTCCAGTCCGACCCTTCTGGTTGGTACCAAATAACCTCTGATGCATCCGTTGTTGATTCGGCTAATCGGTCTTGATGAACGCCCATTCGCATGGTGTTAGAACGAGGCTCAATAACAGCAATGATGCGCTGATCTCCCACTTGCTTTCGTAACCCCTGCAACGTTGTTGCTATGGCCGTTGGGTGGTGGGCAAAATCATCAAAGACCGTGACGCCGCTTCGCGACCCCAAACACTCCATACGACGTTTTACTCCCTCAAAACGACATAACGCATCAATACAATCTCTTACCCTAACACCAGCATGGTGTGCAGCAGCAATAGCGGCCAATCCATTATTAACACTGTGAGTTCCTGTTTGATTCCAACAAACCGAACCGCATGTATCACCCTGCCATAACACCTCAAACTGACTGCCATCGCCTTTAATTAACCTAGCACTCCAGCCCTCATCACCTTGCGCACCAAAGCGTTGCGTCGGCGTCCAGCAGCCCATCTCCAAGGTCTGATCAATAGCGTTATCATCAGTAGGGTGAATAACCAAGCCATTACTTGGCACTGTACGCACAACATGGTGAAATTGCCGCTGAATCGCCGCAAGATCATCAAAAATATCTGCGTGATCAAATTCCATATTGTTCAACACTAAAGTACGAGGCAGGTAATGTACGAATTTGGAACGTTTATCAAAAAAAGCGGAATCATACTCATCAGCCTCCACTACAAAAAATGGATCCCCTCCAAGCCTCGCAGATACCTCAAAGTTCTTCGGTACTCCGCCAATCAAATAACCGGGGTTTAGACCGACATCTTCCAATATCCAGGTCACCATTGATGATGTAGTGGTTTTACCGTGAGTACCTGCCAGAGCAACAACCCAACGTCCTTGCAACACATGATCGCGCAACCACTGTGGGCCAGATGTGTACGGGATACCTCGAGCCA
This sequence comes from Gammaproteobacteria bacterium 42_54_T18, assembly GCA_002163245.1. GTDB lineage: Bacteria > Pseudomonadota > Gammaproteobacteria > Pseudomonadales > Ketobacteraceae > 42-54-T18. Next base: position 27,944 of record MAAL01000069.1, read on the forward strand.
ACACATGCTCTACTGCCTCGTTACCCCGAGACATCGCATTGCCCACAATCACCATATCGGGCTCTGGGTCCAAATGAGACGAAGAAAAACCCTCCATCAACTCAATCCCCTGCGCCTCTAACTGTGTGCTCATAGGAGGATACACATTTGCATCAGAACCACTCACCCGATGCCCCAATTCTTTGGCCAATATGGCCAGGCTTCCCATAAAGGTGCCGCAAATGCCCAATATATGTAAATGCATAATATTCTCTTACAAAACTGTTGGTATGGAAAATATGTAAACTAAACCTACAACCTAATTACCCAACATCGCCATGATTCCCATGGACATCGCTAATGCCATTAAGTTGCCCTGCAATGGGCTAATATCCAAGGCCCTGTGGTAAATAAAACCTTCAATAAATACACCCCATACAAACAGGCCAATTAGCATAAAACCTAAAGGCATTCGCAATGCAGAGGTCTCGCCTAAACTATCAGCAGCAAAGCGTAGCGGCACACTTAACAACACCAAAATGACATTCACACCTAGCAGCGCCGTTAATGTCTGCAAATAACGCCCCTTTTTACCCATCAGAGCCATAATGCCCCAGAGCACCAAAAACCACCCTCCGGTAACCATTGCCAGAGTTGCTGACGCCTGCAATATAGTTGCCGGTCCAGTCCACACCCAGACAAACAAATTTAGGCCCCCATAAATCAAACCGGTGAACATTAGCAATACGGAAGAAACCGGTACTGCATCAGGCCCTGTGCGCTGAAGACATATCTGCCAAAACAATTGAGTTATTGCGTTCATTTCTTTCTATCCAGTCTCGCTATCTTATTGATTTTTCATGGGCTAACGCGCATATAGATACCAGCATTAGCAGCCAATCACCAGCTCTTTAACGGAGGAAAACGCCCTCATCTAAGACAAAGCCCCTGTCAAATTGTCACGTCAGTTACTTTAAGTTGAAACATTTCACAAATAGACACATGAAACTCAACGCATTTTCCATTATTATGGCGGCGTTTTGACCCATTCAAACCATTAATTTAACAAAATACCTGCTGGGAGTAGTTAGGAATGACCAAGAAAAATGCGTTTTACGCGCAATCAGGTGGAGTAACTGCCGTAATTAACGCATCCGCCTGTGGAGTCATCGAAACCGCTCGCAAGTATCCCGAGAAAATAGGTAAGCTTTATGCTGGACACAACGGCATTATCGGTGCGTTAACCGAAGACCTTATCGATACCACTGCAGAGACTGAAGAGACTGTATCAGCGCTGATGCATACTCCTGGCGGTGCGTTTGGGTCTTGTCGATACAAGCTAAAAAGTGTGGAAGAGAACAAAGCTGAATACGAGCGCTTAATCCAGGTATTTGAAGCACACGACATCGGTTACTTTTTCTACAACGGCGGCGGTGACTCTCAAGATACCGCCAACAAGGTTTCTCAGATCAGTGAAAAGATGGGCTACCCCATTACCTGCATCGGTGTACCTAAGACCGTTGATAATGATTTACCGATTACCGATAACTGCCCTGGTTTTGGATCAGTTGCTAAGTATGTTGCTGTATCAGTTCGAGAAGCTGCACTTGATGTTGCGTCGATGTGCGAATCATCGACCAAAGTATTTATTATGGAAGTGATGGGGCGTCATGCAGGCTGGATCGCCGCCTCCGCAGGACTTGCTCATGAAGTCGAAGGTGATCCACCACATATCATCCTGTTTCCAGAAATTGCCTTTGATAAAGAAGCCTTCCTTCGCAAAGTTAAGCAAAGTGTATTAGAGCACGGCTACTGCGTTATTGTGGTATCTGAAGGTGCTCAAAATGAAGATGGCACATTCCTCGCTGATGCCGGCGGTAAAGATGCCTTTGGCCACACTCAATTAGGTGGTGTTGCCCCCTTCTTAGCGAATATGGTTAAAGACGAATTGGGTTATAAGTATCACTGGGCTGTTGCCGATTATTTGCAACGCGCAGCGCGTCATATCGCCTCTGCCACTGATGTTGAACAAGCCTACGCAATGGGTGAAGCCGCCGTCGAGTTTGCAATGGCTGGTAAAAATGCCGTAATGCCAACAATTGTACGTAATGAAGGCGAGACCTATAGCTGGAGTGTTGGTGAAGCAAAACTTGCCGATGTTGCCAATATTGAACAAAAAATGCCGAGAAGTTACATCACAGAAGATGGCTTTGGTATCACCAAGGTATGTCACGATTACTTACAGCCACTCATCATCGGCGAGGCTCACCCTCCTTATGAAAATGGGCTGCCTAAGATTGCCCGACTAAAACTTGAACGCGTTGAAAAGAAGTTGAACAAGCCGTTTAAAGTTAAGTAAAAAAGCGAGAATGCAGGCATAAAAAAACGGATCATACGATCCGTTTTTTTATGCCTGCAATACTCGGCTGCCGGCGTATTCTATCAACTTATCCACGAGCGCCTGCCTTCGCACCGGTTTCTTCATATAATCATCCATGCCTGACTGCAAACACAAATCTCGATCTTCTGCTAATGCGTTAGCGGTTATTGCAATAATAGGAATGTGATTACCGCTGCCCTCTTCCATTTGTCGAATATGCCGCGTCGCATCATATCCGTCCATGACAGGCATCTGGCAATCCATGAGGATGCAAAAAAAATCTTTTTGACTAAAGGCTTTCACCGCCTCTGCCCCATTCTCCGTTAATTGATAGTTATAACCTGACCGCTCCAATATTTTTGCGATAACCTTGCTGTTGGTGGAGTTGTCTTCGACAACAAGCACGGGCAGATTTGCATCGACATTATCACGATGAACGATAGGTTCATTCACTTTAATTTGGGGGGGTGCTAACGTGATAGGTAGCGTGAAACTGGCCTTCGTTCCCTGCGGATAATTTGAATCAAACGCTAACTGCCCTCCTAACACCTTCAAACATAAATCGCTCAACGCAAGCCCCAAACCAAAACCCGCATAGCTCTTTGTCGTAGAAAGGTCGCCTTGAACAAAAGGCTCTCGAAGTTTACTCATGCTATCAAGGTCAATACCGCAACCGGTGTCCGTAATATGAACCTGTAGTTCGAGACCTTCACATTCTGCAGTGACGGTCACCATGCCGTCATGGGTAAATTTCACCGCATTATGTATTAACAATCTTAAGATGCGCTCAAAAGACCATACGTCGATCGATATCCAACGGGGTATATTTTCTGAAATTTCGCATTCGACTTGCAAGCCCTTCGCCTTGGCACTCGTTTCAAACTCTTCGACTATTTGACGGCAACGGACTGGCAGTTCGACAACATTGTCATGCCCTTTTCGATCACTTAACTCTGTTAGCTCCAGCACACCAGTAAACAACTCTAACAGCTGTTCACCCGACTCTCTCAGCAAAAGGATTTCGCTCTGCGAAATGCTGCCTTGTATATCCTGAAGTGAGTCAGTAATCCCTATAAGCGCATTCAATGGTGTTCTTATCTCGTGGCTCATGTTGGCCATAAACCGAGTCTTAACCTCATTGGCTTTTCGAAGTTCTTCTTCTGCCCGCCCACGTTCGACGGCAAGACCCGTCATCTTTGCCGCAGCCCTTAATCTGCTGAGCTGCTCGGCCGTTGGCGCTTCTGGCACGGAGCTGTAGAGCGCTAATGCCCCTAGAACACGCCCTTCCTTAGCGACAAAGGGGTGCGACCAGCAAGCTGCCACACTGGCATTCTTCGCTAACCCCGCGAGAGAAACCCACAAAGGGTCTTTTTGAATATCTTCTACGATTATCGGGACATTCCAATGGATCGCAGTGCCACATGAACCGACAGTGGGTCCTATCGCAAAGCCATCGATCGCACCATTGTATTCATCTGGAAGACTGGGACCAGCCCCAGCCACAAACCGGCCATGAGCAACAAGGAGGATGGAGCACTTGTAACCTGGATTCTGCTCTTCAATGATCTCTGCGATAGTGTGTAGCGTCCCCTTAACCGTAGTCTCGTCGCTGGCTGATACTTGAGCTCTTGCCATCGCACTGCTTTCTACCGGTCGACCAAGTACAATCTGACCCTCTCCTAAGTCCTCGATCATAAGATCCAATGGGAGCGATGCACCGGCTTTGGTTTTATGGTGCACAACACAGTGTCGATCACCGCCTTCTATTGCACGCTGATAGACTTTCTTATCTTCATCGTCAATCCATTCGATAAAGGGCTTTTGCGCAAGCTCAGCTTCAGTAAACCCAACCTCAGCAAGAAACATAGGGTTAACACGAAGAAAATCCCCCGCTCGAGAAGACCGAATGATCATTAATTCATTAAGGCGCTCTTTCATTCAGAACCTCTACTTCAACCGATCTAGACCCACTAACGCCTCACAGCGCTCACTATAATTAACTATAGCAGCTGTTCCCCCGGGGGGAGGGGATGTCTTTCTTTTACATTCCTTTAGCTTACGGTTAAATCTGCATTCACTGAGCTTGTTGGTTTTACCAAGCCAAAAATGCCAAATGCAATAAAGAGTACCGCGTAATACCCCTAGATTAACTTTCGTATGTTCATACTCCGATACCTAACTTTTCTTTGCAATCTCTTTTGTACACTTCAGTGATGCGCTCATGCACTGCTCAAACTTCACATCAAAATTATCCCAAATCATCTTATTCTGACAAAACGGGGTCATTTCTTCTTTTGTTAATTCCTTCCCTATCTCACCGGCATAGGATAGGTTCGCCCATAAAGCAAAAACCATCAAGGTTAATAAATGTTTCATAGAATTTCCTTTTCATTATTTCTTAAACAACCCACCGTAAGCAGTGATAGTTCACAACTCACTTGATCTTATATTTTTTATATTACAATTACCCCAGAAATAACTAACACGCCTACAATTGCTGCAACCCAGATAAGTAAACCCAAAAATATCCACAAACAATTAAGTGCAGTGATCGACGAATTAGTACTACCAGCAGGATCATTTTCTGCTGTATTAATGGCCTTCTGTGCTTTTAACAAAATATAAAAAGTAAATGGTAAGATTATTAACGAAACAAAGGTTATATAAGGAAGCCCAATCTCCGAGTCGGCCAGTCGATCACATACACTAGAAGCGATTGATAGCACGATAAAAAGAGTAGCCATTACATCTGATTTCCAACTAAAATCTGACCCACTATCCTTCAATTTATTATTCACATTATTGAACAGTGAATGGATGTAGAATATTGCAAATATGGCTCTAGGTATTGGCCAAATATCCAGTCCTTGCTTGATTTTATGGACCGTCCAATTCCTATAGAACCAATATAAAGCGTATATCCCCAAAGTTGATATATAAAGCACTGTAAATTTCAGCGTAGATACCACATAGAACTCGCCTTCTTCTCTTACTTCATCCAGTTCAACTTCTGATTCTGGAGCCGAATAAAAACTATCACTCATATTTAATTTTCCTCAAAAACATAATATTAAATTCTAAAAAAAGCCAGACTTTCCAAAAACATCCGTCTCCATGGCATATTTCTCAAATGGAATAAATTACAGTGGCAACAAAACCAGAGCAGCTTTGGATCTAACGGGCTTTCAACGAAAGAACTGATTTCGTCTGGTGTCGTTTTATTCTCATATACCTTACTGTGACGCAACACCTCATTAATTTCCGCTAATTTGACGCGACGATATCGATTCGATAGAAATCCATAATGACGAATACGCATAAACCCTTTCGGTAGAACATGTTGCAGGAATCGCCTTATAAATTCCACACCACTTAATCGCATCACCTTGTGTTGTCCATCACGGTAGTCTTTCCATCGAAACCTGACCCCATCATCAACTGTATCAATAAGCCGTGACTCACTGATAGCTATGCGGTACGTATAACGCGAAAGGTAATCCAATACTCGTTCAGGTTTTCCATGGCACGCTTTGGTATAAACTACCCAATCTTTGTTCATCGATTCTTCCAGTATTCGATTAACCTCACCATTCCGGGTAATGTTGGGCATATCGTCTTGCTCATATCCATGGCGCAACGCACTCACCATTCTCCCTTTAAAACCCGCTGACAATGCTTTTACGGGGAATAGATAGGTTGAATCCGCCGGGTGCCATTGTTTTGTTTGCTTGTTCCAAGCACCTGCCGGTACCAACACATGTAGATGAACATGTTGATCAAGTTTTTGCCCCCAGGTATGTAATACCATGGTGGCTCCCAACTCACCGTTCAAGCGCTTCGGATTCCTTGCAAATTTTTGCAGGGTTTGCCAAACAGAATGAAATAGTAACCGGTACACCACACGAGGATGCAAGCGCACCCAGCCATTAAGCTCGTGAGGCACGTAAATACCAGGTGGAAGTAGGATACGGGCAACAGATCCTGCTGTCGCTTGTCCCTCCATTCTTGTGAGGCTTGTCGCTGGCATTGGGGGCAATGCCGATTACGACAGGAATGGTATTGGATGGTTTCCTTTTCACAGTCATTGCAATGTATCTAGGTATACCCCAATGCCGGAGTACGACACTGGCGAATACTGGTGACTGCGTGTCGCTGCTCTTCTCGACAGGCGTATTGGGAGGTATATTCTTCACCAAACTGGCTCAATATTTTTGCCATACTAAGAGAGCTCATAATCATTCCCCTCACTTAGTAAATTGATAAAACGACTTTGCCCGTTGTGATAACTTGGTACCCAATGAATATACCGCATAGTCGTGCGAATATCGGCATGTCCTAACCATCGCTGCAATAAATGCAAAGGCAACCCCGCTTCCAATTGGTGTGTCGCAAAAGCATGGCGCAGCGCATGAATCCCTCCCTTTTTATTAACACCAACCTGCCGTTTTGTTCGAGTATATAATTTGGACAACGTTGCAGCTGCTGGCGAACGGTCGAACCTATTGGTATAAAACAATTTATCTGTCGGTTTAAATTCTCGCCAATATTCTCGTAATAGCTCTAGAAGCCCTTTTGATAACGGAACGAATCGATCCTTTGCTCCTTTTCCTTGTTCGATTTTTAGCAGTTCCCGCTGACCATCAACATCTTTGACTCGCAACGCCAATACTTCACTGCGACGCAGTCGGCATGCGTAACAAATTTGTAATTGCATTTTATGATTGATATTTTTCGGAGCATTCACAATGCGCAATGCTTCCTCTCGAGTCAGCAACTCAGGTATACGAAGTTTGCGTTTTGGCGCAAGAATAGCAACATGGCAAGCTTCACGTTTTAACACATTGAGATAAAGAAATCGGATCGCCTGTAATTGTATACGGCAACTATTTGCAGACAGGTGCTTATCTTTTACAAGATAAACAAGGTAACGTTGCAGATCCTCCTGGTTCAGCTGGTCTGGCGATCTATCGTAATACTTTGCATAACAGGAAACGCTATACAGGTAGCTTTTCTGAGTATTTAATGAGAAGTTTCTGACCGTCATTAAGTCGATCATTTTTTCACGAAGAATAGTCATAACTTATCTCCTAAAAAATGCCGAAAGTGGCACCAGATAAGTTTGACCCGCTGGAAAGGCCTCATGCAATACGCTAGGAGTTTGGAAGCGCGGCAGCTACCGCGAAGCGGTTTAGTTCAACAGCTGTATATGTGGATGCGTAAACAAAGCCCCACTCCACATATCATGATTTCATAAAACCCAATTATCCTTTGTTTTCGCCACTAAATCAACGCGTTAGGTCAAACATAGAACCAATTCTGACTGTGAAAACGTTCACGCTTACACATATCACTCAATCCCTGCTGTCAAAAATGAACCATTGTACCCTTTAAATTCAACGGGTTACGAGCCCAGAGAAGCAGCACCTGTAAATATGACTCAGCACAAGCAAAACTACGTCAACGCCCCCTAAATAGAGTGTTTTTTAGGCAAATGTTAGATTATGGCAACCACGATACGCTGGGGCAATTTGGGCGGGAAAATTAATTTAAAAAAATTGGAGGGTACTGGAGGTCGGAGTATTGCTACTCCTTCTTACGCCTGCTACACTACGTACATATTTACGTACATGTACAAGGTGATTTATGGAAAGCATAAGCTATACCTCAGCTAGAAGCAACTTGGCCAAAACGATGGAGCAAGTATGCAACGATCATGCACCAATTGCTATTACAAGAAAAGGCGAAGGTGCTGTTGTAATGATATCTATGGATGACTACCAATCTTTAGAAGAAACGTCTTACCTGCTTAGAAGCCCCAAGAACCTAAAGCGTTTAATTTCATCCATTAATGAGCTAGAAAATGGTAATGGCGTAGAAAGGGAGCTTGATGAGTGAAGCTGATTTTTGCAGAACAAGCATGGGAAGATTATCTGTATTGGCAAAAATCAGACAAGAAACTACTCAAGCGTGTGAACTCTCTTATTAAGGAAATTCAACGTGACCCTTTCGAAGGAATTGGAAAACCAGAACCTCTAAAACATGCCCTGTCTGGATATTGGTCAAGGCGAATAAATGATGAGCATCGTATCGTTTACAGAATTAAAGATGACTCCCTCTTAATAGCCCAGCTTCGTTACCATTACTAATTGGAGCAAGTAATGGTAGGAATACAGCTCGCGCCATACCCCCCCATGCAGATCCGGACGTGCGGTTTTCCCGCATCCGGCTCCTCGGTCGTACTCGCTCTCGCAGTACAAAGCTACATATTACCACGTTACCCGCTTCGTTATCTTT
>MAAL01000028.1:0-396 GCA_002163245.1 Gammaproteobacteria bacterium 42_54_T18
CGGATCCACCGGGCTGTGGTCCACCCCGAAGGCGGTGACTGTTAAGCCGTTTTTCTCAAGCACCACCAAACCATTAGCCGGTGGCAGGTTAAAGGCATGGGCTGTTGCCAGGCCGCCGCGAGGAGGCATTACCGCGGTGGTATGGTGGGCTTCGCGATAACTGCGATCGGCGCCGTAGGCCATGTTAAAGCCGGCAACTATGGTGTTAGTGCCAAGAGGTCCATGTACCGATAGCGGGAAGTCTTTGCCTGAATTGGCCCAGCGCTGGGTCATGAGTTCACCCAGTGAATTAATATGGTCGGAATGGAAGTGGGTTAAAAAGACGTTATCCACACGCCCCACCGGAATGCCCATGGCACCTACCTGGCTCACGCCGCTGCCGGCATCTATCATCAC
>MAAL01000028.1:408-1426 GCA_002163245.1 Gammaproteobacteria bacterium 42_54_T18
ACCACACTAAGGGTATCGGTGAATTGCTCCATGGGCACATTATTAAGGCGCTCGCTGATGCGTTGGGTCATGATTTTGTTGACCAGCTGGTCCTGGAAACCCATTAGGGCGATGCCAGCAAGGATGACCAGCGCGATAGCAATTTTAATTTTACTCATGGTACTGCCCTTTATTGTGGTGTTATTTATAAAGGCACCATACGATATGGCACTTTGAGTGTCAATAAATCACAAGCGAATAAACAGACCCAAAAGGGTCACTTTTCATATCTTTACACAGGGGATTTTAGCAGGAGCGGCTCCCCCTGCCTGACTAGCTCTATAGAAAAAGTTTATATTTTTTGAATAGCCGGTGGCATCCAGCTTTGATCAATCACCGCTTGGGTAGGACCATAAATACGAATCATCAACACGGTGGCTTCGGTTTCAGCAGGCAGCCAATTGCTTTCATTGCCTTGTGGTGATTGCGCGCCCACATACAAGGTTAATCCGCCCTCACTGTCATAAACCAGGTGCTCACTACGATCACTCACCATGTAACGGTCGATGGGGTTTAATACCATGTTGCCGTCATCGTCATAGGCGGTGAGAGACCAAAACTCTTTGGCCGGAGGCAGCTGCTCTTTGGTGAAGTGGATTTTATAATTGTGTTTGCCGTTTAACAGATCCCCGTTTTGATCTTTCGAAATGGGAATGTACACAGCTTCTTCCGGGTCGTTGGCCACTATGCCTTTCATGGATTGCAACGCCGACCGTGTGGCGTAATTGCCATTAATACCCGCGCGACCAATGCTTGGTGCCGGGTACTTCCAGCCATTCACATTTTTAGAATCAAACCCTTGGGTGCCGTGGTTACGCAGCATCATGATGCCGTCAAATACCGCACGCTCTAATCCGGCTTTTTCACTGTCACTTAGTTTTGATAAATCTTGGTTGGGCCCAATGTTCAAACCGGCCCAGTCGGTTAATCGGCTTTGATCACGCTTTGGCACGCCATTAACTGTCATGGCATGGTTGAC
>MAAL01000028.1:1453-1792 GCA_002163245.1 Gammaproteobacteria bacterium 42_54_T18
TGTCATGGCATGGTTGACCATTTCCCAAAATAACATGGGCTCGGACATCATCATTTTTTTCATAAATTTGATAATGTTGCCATCGGCCAGCATGTCACTGAAGCTACCCACATCCTTAACTTGTGGAAAGGCAGGGCGAGGTGGATTTTCTTGTCCCCAATCACTAAGGGCTGTAATTTTATAATCTTGAATTAATTCCTGAACCAAGGCTTCATCTTGTGCATCGTTAGGCTGCACCATCGTGCGGCCCAATAAGAAAAACCAGGGGGTAGGATTTTGTGCTAAAAGCTGTACCCCTGCTGGCAACTCACCCTGCCAACCTGGTGGCGTCACCGCATA
>MAAL01000048.1 GCA_002163245.1 Gammaproteobacteria bacterium 42_54_T18
GTAGTGCTTGTAACCGGCAATGCGATCGGTGACCGAATCCAGCTCGTGGGCGTGGCTTTCAAAGAAGGCGGCCCCAATTTGCTGACGAGCATGACGAATGGCACTCAGAGTAGTTTTGGCACCCTCATCCAGTTCATCCATATCCAGGCAGCTTAAAATGCTTTGCTGCACTTGGGCGACACTGAGTTGGGTATTGATGTGGCGACGGTAGAACAGTGTATTACCTTCCCGGCGCGTGTTAAGCCAAGCCGCCTGGGTCATGATTTTCAGGTGGTGGCTTAGGGCCGACTGCTTGATATCCAATACCAGAGCCAGCTCACTGGCCGTTAGCGAATCGCGCTTCAATAGCCTTAGTATCTGCAACCGAATGGGGTCAGAGCTGGCTTTGAGGGTGAGCGGCAGGCCGATGTTAGGGTCAATATTAGGCATTTGCGAAATGTAGCAGTGAATATGGGACACCGCAAGTCTATTTCAATATATTTTGAAATAGCCTTATGGCCACGGATGGCCGGTATCCTGAAATTGCACAGTTACAGGGAGGTAGCTGATAGGGCGACGCAGGAAGCTAAAGCCGAGGAGCAAATCTTAGGGGTTGGGGTGGCTTGATATTTCACTAACACATCAAGTAAGGTGGGCATTAGCCGATAATAATAATGATAACGGACTAGATTAGGGGATTGTCATGGATAAGAAGAACATACTGGGTTTGCTGTTTTTCATGGGGTTATTTGGAGTGATTATCTCGGGCATGGCGGCCTTCCAACCAGAAAAAAGCGCCGAGCAGTATAATCGGGCTAATCAAACGGCCGAGTCTACGTTGAGTGGGTTTCCTGTGTTGCCGAATAATTAATATCTCGCAGTTTACCTTACTTGGTAAAGCCCTATTCCAAATGGCAGCCTAGCTGCATCCCTGCGACAACGGCTGCCCTTTGGCATAGAGCCTGGGCTTAGCTAACGCTTTAGCGGCTGCTAAAAGTTCACTACCTTGGGCTGTACCTTTTTAAACTGCGGCATGGTCATACCCACACTGGCGTTAATATAAGTGGGGTCAGTAATGGTATAGCGCTTATTATTAAACGTTAACCGATCTCCCTTGGGCGCCTTGGTAAATTCTACTGCCGCCGCAATATGCCCAGGATAATCCAGCAATACCGCATCCAATCCCAGTAACGATTCCACCAACCAGCTAAACAACGACGCCCTGTCTTCACAATCACTATACGGATAGTGCAACGTCTCAATAGGCAGTAAATAATTCTCAGTATTAAATTGCTGGCCATCGGTTTGATAAGCAAACGCAGTTTGCACAAAGCGTAATAACAGATTTACCGCTTGCTCTTCAGTTTTTCCTTTCACTAATGGTTGCAGCTGTTTAAGTAATTGCTGTGAGGTGTGTGCTGGCAAACCCTGCTGCG
>MAAL01000158.1 GCA_002163245.1 Gammaproteobacteria bacterium 42_54_T18
CAAAAACCAAAGCAATAGAAGTGGAAAGTTTAGCGATCTTGTTGAAGCGTGATGATTTCATGTTAGTAACCTCAAAGGTGAAATTCAAAATATTGTTATCTTGCGATTGATAGAGTTGTTGCAACCGCTGTGCCAGTCTGGAAAGGATTAGGGTTTTTTTCTCGCCTTTGTGTGCTGGTGGATTGGCACCTCAGTGTGGTTGGTAAATAGTGGCGCTAAGCGCTTGATTACATTGGTAACGTGAAATTTACGAACGGAGACTGTTGCCGGTGTTAATGAAGAACAAAAAGGAGAAATATTTTATTCCTTCTGAATGGATTGTGCTCTAGTTAAGGGGGGGGGGAGGCTCAATGTGCATCAAATGTTTGCAAATCAGAAGGATTATTTTCATTTTGCTATTTATAGGCGTTAATAATTCTAAAAACAAAATGCAAATGCAGTAACGGTATTAATAAACTGTGATGTGCAAGTCGCAAAAAGACTATTCTTAACACTAGGAACATCTTAAGAATAAATAGCGCAAAGACGCCTAAACAAATAAGTGTAGTATATGTTATGAGTAGAACCAAAAAAAATTCAAGTATTGAAGAAGTAACTGTACAAGATCTTAAGAAGCAGGAATCGAATTTTAGTTGGTTATGTTCATCTCAATCAGGCTGCATATTATTACATGACTTGAATGGAGATATAATTGATGCCAATGAGCAGGCTCAGAAATATCTTGGTTATGATAAGTGGGAACTTATTAGATTAAATATCAAAGATATTCAACCATCAAAAAAAAGAGGTACAGATAGTTCACCGATAGCGCTTGATATATATAACGAAAGTAGAGTTGATATAACTAGAGCGATATTTGTAAGAAAGGGCGGGCCGAGGTTTACTGCTGATGTGAAGACTAGCTTTATACGTTTTCATAATGATGATGGATATATGACGGTTATTCAACGTGTTTTTAGGAATAGTAATGAGCTAGAAAATAAATTTAAAAAAAATGAAGAAAAAGTGGGGGCTAAGGCTGGCCCTGATGAAAGGACTGATTTTCTAACGCTGATGCAAAACCATTTAACGAATCCACTTATTGAGATGTTGGAGGCGATTAAATTATTAAATGATACAGATGTTGACTATGAGCAGAAATCTCTATTAAAGCTAACGGAATATTCTGGTGATTATTTAATGAATAATATAAACGACACTTTAGCAATACTAAAGATGAATTGTAAACAATTTAAAGTTAATGATAACTATTTTAACCTTTCAGGTCTTCTTGAGGAAGTTATAGACACCGTAACTCCGGCTATTGATAAAAAATCTATCAGATTTAGTAACTATATAGATGCAGAAATCCCTGAGTTCGTGGTAGGTGATGAGTCTAGGTTGCGGATGGTATTAATTAAACTTATAAATAATGCTATAAAGATGACAGATAAAGGATCTATTAATTTAGAAGTCAACATTACCATGGATGGTCGAGTGCGTTTTGAAGTTATGGATACAGGAGAAGGGATCGAGGAACATGAACAAAAACAATTATTCTCTGGAAATATCACCTCGAACTATTCTGTATCTAGGCGCTATGAAGAAGTAGCAATAGGGTACACTCTTGCAAAGGAGGTTGTTTTTGAAATCGGAGGTGAATTTGGATACTCCAGCAAGATCGGCGAAGGTTCGTTATTTTGGTTTTCTATGGATATCTGCGATAATAAAATGAACAAGGGGCCTGATAGATATAAGTTTCTCACGGGAAGAACTATTGTTTATATTGACACTGAAGACAAATCGAGAGACGAGATACAGCGTCAGTTGACATCTTGGGGGGCGAATTTAGAGATATTCGATTATGAGAGTGAAGCCATTAATTTTTTTAATGATGAGAAGAATAATAAATTAAAGGTGGAATTTATTATTCTTAATGCTCATAAGTCAGATGGAATATATGCCGCGATTATTCGTTCTATTCAGAATTTCCTTCAGCGTATATCTAATTACAATGACTGTAGTTTTGTGGTTATTACGCCTAAATTATTTTCTCCGGGTACTGCGCGTCACTTTGCAAGAATAAAACATACGCATTTAAATTTACCTTTGACTATTAATGCCTTTGGAAACAAATTGGCACGACTTATCTGCGAAGAAGATCCTTACGAATCTTCTAGCATGGGAAACGCCTCACCCATTGAAATTGGTAAACTTAAAATTCTGGAAGGGAGGGTGCTGGTCGTTGATGATGGTAGGGTTACTCAAAAAGCAACAGCAATCATGCTCAGTAAGCATGGGTTGAATGTGAATTGTGTTAGTAGCGGTATAGATGCAATCTCTGCCGTAGAGAAAAATCATTACGATGTTATTCTAATGGATGTCGTGATGCCAGACATGGATGGAATGGAAACCTCAAGGAGGATTAGGAAGTTAGAGAATAATCAAAAGCACACTCCTATACTGGCAGTTACTGGAGTTATGAAAGATGATATATGGAAAGGTTGTGTTTATGCGGGTATGGATGACTATATGACTAAGCCTATTGATACGCAGCAGATGGTTGCAACCATCGAATATTGGATGGGTACTAACGAGGTATCTAATCCATTTAATATTGGAGCATCACGGGAGCAAGAATCGCCATCGATAAAGGAAGAGGTCAGTGAGTTGATTTCTGGAATTAGGCAAGGCGATATAGTGATTGAGAAAATTGTGCAGCAAATGATTATAGATACAAGCCATGAAATAACGGAAGAAATGGTTAACTTATACCTACGAGAGACAAAAGTGCGAATTTCTGATCTTCAGTCAGCGCTTGAAATTCAGGATTTTTCTCACATGATAATTGAGGCTAATACGTTAGTAAGTAGCAGTAAGACATTTGGTGCGTATTGGATGCAGCGTTTAGCCATGTCATTTGAGGAGTGTGCAAAATCAAAAAGTAAAAGTGAATGCCGTGAAATGGCAAATTCTTTAGACGTGGTGTTTAATCAAACTCGATCTAAGATGCTTTCTCTTGTTGAGCAATTAAGGTAGAAAGCCAATATCATTTTAAAAATTAGTATCTTATGCATAGTAATTTGAGAGGCAATATGAGCGAAATACTTCCAAAAATACTTATAGTAGAAGGCAGCCCCTCTTTGGCGCGGTGTTATGAAGCTTATTTGGCCCAGGAAGGATGTGAAACTATTATTGCTAAGGATGGTCAAGTGGCATTGACAATAATGGAGGGTGTTGTTCCAGAAGTTGTATTGCTGGATTTTAAGCTGCAGGAGGTTGAAGGCTTGGAGATAATAAATAGAGCGAAGGAATTAAACCTTCCCTGCGTATTTATTGTCATGACAACACATGGCTCGGAAAACGTTGCCGATGAATCCATGCGAAGTGGAGCTTTGGGCTTTCTTGAAAAACCCTTTACGAGGGATAGGCTTGTCATCACCGTAAAGAATGCACTCGATAGGCAGAGAATAGAAAGTGTCGTTGAGAAAGATCAAAAATTTATTTGTCCAAAGGAGGATATTAAAGGGGGTAAATATTATGGTTTTATCGGTTCTTCTAATGAAATGCAGAGTGTTTATCGAACAATAGAAGCTGCCGCTGAAAGTAAAGCCACAGTATTTATTACGGGTGAAAGCGGTACGGGAAAAGAAGTTTGTGCTCAGGCAGTTCACCAGAAAAGTAATCGATCAAAAAAGGAATTTGTAGCGATTAATTGTGCTGCAATACCACGAGACCTTATGGAAAGTGAGATATTTGGCCACGTAAAAGGGGCATTTACTGGCGCACAGTCAACAAGGCAAGGTGCCGCTTCAAAAGCAGATGGCGGTACACTATTCTTAGATGAAATAGGGGAGATGGACTTGGATTTGCAAAGCAAATTACTCCGTTTCATCCAAACAGGGACAATACAAAAGGTTGGTAGTAGTACTTTGGAAAGCGTGGATGTGCGTTTTGTATGTGCGACTAATAGGGCGCCCTTGGAGCAAGTAAAGCAAGGGCAGTTTAGAGAGGATTTATATTACCGACTTCACGTAATACCTATTACGTTACCACCGTTAAGAGAACGAGAGGATGATGTTTTAGTGATAGCTAACAATTTCTTACGAAAATTTTCAAAAGAAGAAGAAAAAGGATTTAAGAAATTTTCTCCTGAAACAGAAGCGATAATTTCGAAATACGATTGGCCAGGAAATATAAGACAATTACAAAATGTAGTTAGAAATATCATAGTTTTAAATAATGGAACTGAAGTTGTTCAGCCCATGCTTCCCCCGCCACTTGATAAAATATCTGTTTTTGAGGAATCAGAATCAGTTGATTTAGTGGATGGGCTTGAACCATATATTGTACCTGAATCAATACCAGAGGCCGCTTTTTTAAGTCAGCCAGGCATTGTCCCCCCAGAAGAAACACATGACGTAAGACCATTAAGGCGTGTAGAACGTGAAAAGTCAGTGGTTTTGGGCGTGATAAAGCAGATGCTGCATGACAAAAAGGACGGGCCGAATTACCGGGATAAAAGTGATATTAAGGAATTGTGGAAAGTAGAGATGGAAGCGATAGAAGATGCAATAACATTATGCGACAATAACATCCCAACTGCGGCAAAATGCTTAGGTGTAAGTCCATCTACTATTTACAGAAAGGTTCAGTCTTGGAAAAATAACGGGCTTTTATAGATTGGATATAGTTGTAATCAATAAGATATTAATATTGATTTTTCACTAATTCACTATTTTAAGTTTAGCGGGAAAAAATCATAATCTAAAATTAAAATTTAGTAATGCCTTTGAAAATCACATGATATCTCACAAACAATATTCCGATCTTTCTATTTGTTATCCATGTTTAGCTTTATAGCTCTTAAAGTACTTACCTTATGCCACCAATCTTTCAAGAAGAGGTGCAGGTTTAAACCACTCCTCATCATAGGATCCCAGTTTCTTACGGTACCAGTTGAGGGCTTCAAGAACCTTATCAAGGCCAATTTCGTCAGCGTATTGCAAGGGGCCACCGCGATGAACAGGGAATCCATAGCCATTGCAAAACACGGTATCAATATCGCAGGAGCGACTAGCAATGCCGTCATCAAGTACCTGAGCACTTTCGTTAATTAACATGTAGATGGTGCGTTCTAATATTTCCTCGTCAGAATTCTCGCGAATCGTTACGTCGTTTTCCTTCGCTAGCTGTGCTGCGAGTTCCATCACTTCAGGGTCTTCTGTTTTGTTGCGGCCTTCGTAGGTATAAAAGCCGCGCTCACTTTTCTGCCCGAACCGTCCTAATCCGTAAAGTTCGTCACAGATAGCAGCATAGGAGGGGTCACGGCTATAGAAAATCTCACGGTTACCCTGACGAGAGAGGTAACCAACATCGATTCCAGCTAAGTCGATCATGCTGCAATACCCCATGGCCATACCAAAGTCATACAATAGCTGTCGACCTGGAAAGGGGTTGCACCTTCTAATACTAAGCGCGCTGTTTCGCGTCCATATGGCTCAAGAACACGATTCCCAATAAAACCCCAACACACGCCTCCTCTTTAATTTCTAATATTTTGACAGGTATTCCTGAATTAAGGAAGTTCATTGCAATACCACCACCCATTGTTCCAGCGCCAATAATGGCGATAGATTCGATGTTGCGAGGCGATGTTTTAGGACTGATGCCGGGATTTGCAAGCGGCTTCTATACACTGAATGGCTCGTTCGGGCGCTTTGGTAGCCAATAGTTTTTGCGTGTAGTTGATTGCCGCGTCGAAAAAATCATCCTCACCCTTATATATGCAATCGATGATGCCGTTTTCCAGAGTTTTTTTTGCATTGACCTGTGTGCCAAATACAATCATTTGAGTTGATAATTCAGCACCAGCCAAACGCGGTAATCACAGGCTTTTTGCTTTCTTCAAGTTCGTTCAAAATGGTCGGGAGAAAAGGGGTGCCATTCAGTCCACCTTTTGAAAATTCGCTAATATCTTAGCCACCGAAAAACAGTTTTCCGGAGGACGTGACAATGATAGCCTTAACCTCATCGTTTTTCGTGGGAATTTCAAAACTGGCTTTAATGCCTTGTCGCACAGTCTGTCCTAAGCCATTTACCGGAGGAGAATTGAGGGTGATGATAGCGATGTTATCGCGAACTTCGTATAAGGTGGTTTCACTTAAACCTTCGAACGATTTGTTTCAAATTTATGTATGTATTAAATATGGATAAACGGAATTATTGGTTGATAATAATGTTAATGATAAAAGACGTAAGCGAAGACGCGATATCATCGGACGAGTTACAGTCAATAGCGAAAATGATAGCCGATGCCGTAGCGGGTAAAAAGCCACTTGAAATGTTAACGCCTGAAAAAGCGCGGTTGTTCGACAAAAACTCGAGCAGTTTTCTCTCCCCGAAGTCTAGAGAGCTAAAAAAAATTGAAGATAGAATGATTGCAGGGACTGATTGTGATATGGCCATCCGGATTTATCAGCCGCATTCAGATAAGAGTGAATTACCTGGGCTCGTATTTTTTCATGGCGGTGATAGTGCTGGTGGAAACTTAGCGACTGTAATTTGTTTAAAGTGTCGCGATGAAAAGTTATCGCCGCCGGCTTCACAGCTTTTGTTGTACCCCGTTACTGATGCATTTAGTGAGACAAACTCAAAGAAGGACTATGCCGATGGTCTTTTGCTGACATCTTCGGCCATGAATTGGTTTCATGGGCATTACTTGGAAAGCTCAGAGCAGGCCAAGAATCCTTACGTATATCCACTGCGCGCTAAAAATCTTGTGGGTTTGCCTCTTGCTCTTGTGATTACCGCAGGTTTTGACCCGCTCCGTGATGAAGGGCTTGCTTATGGGAACAGGCTAGGCGCGGCAGGTGTAAACGTAACACACTCTTGTTATACCAGTATGATTCATGGCTTTATGTTCTTCGCAGGGGGGATACCTCAACGTGGGGAAGATATCAAAGAAAGCGCGAGATTTTTAGAAAGGACTTTGTCATAAGTGATTTAGTCATAAACTATTAGCTGCCCCATCCTCTTAGTTGGCGAGAAATGTACATGGTTTGGCGATGAATGCCAGGAATTAAGATTACTTCCCCTCTAGGATGGAAAATATCAAGAAAGTAACGGGTAGGAAAGTGTTATACGGGTCCTATTGATCTCTCAAGAAAGGCGTTTTCTATGTCAATTATAGTCGTTATCGGTCTGCTAGGTCTCTCAGTTTTAGCCGTTGCAGTATACAGCCTACATGTCTTTCGCAATTACTGGGCTAGAAGAGATTTAGATAGGGTTTATGTGGTTCCTTTTGATGGCAATATGTTCAATGTTGAGCGATCTGTTGTTGCAAGACGTGCCACTACCCCCCCCCTCAGGAAACGATTGTATGTATTCCCGGTTATCTGGAAGATATGCGGTATTAAAACAAGCGGGAAAACGGGTTATCAGGATTGAACCAGGTCCTGACGACCTTGCCGCGTTCGGCGGTAATTTAATGGATACACGCCGCCGCCAACGAGTTTTTGAAACGGCAATGAAAACATTGCCTCTGACGATTGAAAAAGCACTGAAATCTGCTTAACGTTAACCCTGATGATAACGGGCTGGAGTGACTCTAGTCCAGCGCTTAAAGCTTCGAGAAAAACTACTGGCATCTGAAAAACCCAATAAAAATGTGACTTCTATCAATGGTACTTTTTTAGTTTCAATCAATTGAGTCGCCATATTTTTACACGTGTTATCAAGAATTTCTCGATAGGACGTGCTCTCATCAGCTAACCTGCGTTGGAGTGTTCTATAACTCATGTTTACGTATGAAGCTGTTTGTTCTGGTGTTGGGGCGCCAGAACACAAGGTTTTTCTAATATGATTTTCAATAATTTGACGTAGGGAAAGTTCGTTAATGCTTTCTAGTTCATCTTTTAGGGTTTCCTCCGTTATTTTTAGCATGTTTGATTGAATTGGGAATGACTCTTTCTCTAGACCTTCTTGATCCAGTACAAGGTAATTTTCATCAGCACCAACATGTAGGTCGTCGCATAAAAACCGCTTATAACGGGGAATTAAATGTTCAGGAGGTATATGTGTTAGATACGCTTGTCGCGGCCTAAATTGGCCGTTGGTTCGGATGTGACGTAAGGTCTATCTCCTATGGTTGACGGGCTGGAGTAAACCAGATGATAAGCATCTTTATACTCTCGTAACTCGATTGAGAGTGCGGTACTGATGACTTGGTAATAGCGTTCAATGCGGTGCAATGCATCGATTAAGCTGTTGCTCATTGATACCGCCAGACCTAACGTCTGGAATGCGTTCATTTCGATGTGTTTTCGCATGATCAAACCAAAGCTGTAGTCTCCAGTCGCTTTAACCGCAAGATCTAACAACGCTTGTGTCGTGTCGTAGGGAATTCTTGCGTTAATATCCAGGAGTATACCTTCAGTGATACCAGCTTCATGCAAAAGTGGCTCAGGATCCACGCTATAACTTTTTATAGTATTAATGACAATGGGGATCCAGCTGCCTACGGTGCTTGCAGAACGCATGTTATCTCTTCCTTTTTCCATCTGTTATGGTTTCAGTATGGCGAAAAATGTATGGGGTTTGGCAATGAATCCCAGGATTTCGGTTTGATTGTCTCCTCGATAGTTCACTTCCAGAATACACTGATGAGGTGAACAATGAATATAGAAAACATGGCACACCGGGATAAAACCAGGTACCTGCAAAAAGAAATTAAGCAGATCAGTGATGATATGCGTATTGAATATCCGATTCTGAAGCATCAGAATGCTTTAGGGTTGGGTATCATGCTTACATCAATCGCAATCATTTCTCTCTCTGCTTATGCATACTACATCGGCGTTATACCTGCTTGGCTATGCGTTATCGTGGCTGCCATCGCAGCCTCCTTTGTTCATGAGTTAGAGCATGATCTGGTTCACTATATGTACTTTAAAAACAATAAGATAATGCACCATTTAATGATGCTTCTGTGCTGGTTGGTTCCCCCAGGTACCATCAGTCATTGGGTGCGACGGTATATACATCTAAACCACAAAGTGTCGGGAACGCCTGAAGACATCGAGGAAAAGGCAATTACTAATGGTATGCCTTGGGGTTTAAAACGTTTTATCATGATGATGGACCCTTTTGTTTCTATGATTCTTGGTCGTGACGGAGGGAGTTGGAGTAAGCATATATTGCATATTATGGGTGGTGCTGCCGTATTTTCCCCCATTGGTTCTTTCCACTTTGCTGTGTGGTATTCCTTTCTTGCTGGTTGTTTGACTAAACGATCTCGAACAAGCCAGCTGCTCCCATACCGCCACCTATACACATTGATACGACAACCCATTTAGCTCCGCGACGTTTGCCTTCAAGCAAGATATGGCCGGTTGTACGTGCTCCTGTCATGCCATAAGGATGACCAATGGATATCGCACCGCCGTTAACGTTGTATACCTAAGGGCGCTAGATTTTTTGTTCAGCGAGTTTGCTGTCCATCAGCACGCATGCAGAGGCTCCGTCAGATAGCTGAGACGCATTGCCTGCGGTGATACAACCACCCTCTATGACGGAGCGCAAATTTTGAAGGCTATCTAAGGTAGTAGAAGGGTGATTGCCTTCATCTTTTGATAGTGTTACATCCTTATAAGAAACTTCTTTTGTGCCTTTGTTTATAACCGCTTGAGTGGTAGAAATAGGAACGATTTCAGCGTCAAACAGACCTGCTTCTGGGCTCGTGCTGTTCGTATCTGAGATTCTAGAGCGTATTCATCTTGCTGCTCACGGCTAATGCCATGTTTATTAGCGACGAATTCAGCAGTTTGCAGCATAGGCATATAAGCGTGCTGATGGTGTTATTGCCTTGAGTGAAATTAATTCACTCGATTTATATTAAGTCTATTGACCTAATTTGAGGTCGGTGACTTAATATAAATCTATTGACTTAAAATCCAGGGTGAGAGAATCTTCCGTTTACCAAAGTCCTAATGGGCATATGCAGTGCGAAGTGCGTATGAAATACGGTTAGGAAACTGGTGTAATAAACAACGGAAATATACAGAAAGGAAAATAATTTGGAGACTCAACTGATTGACGTAAAAGCAGATATCCGTGAACGACTGCTGCATGTTGCGATACGGTTATTTGCCGAAAAAGGTATTGATGCGGTCTCAATGCGAGCCATCAACACTGCGGCCGGGTCAAAAAACAAATCTGCAGTCCATTATCACTTTGGAAGTAAGCTTGCTATTGTCGAAGCGATTTTTGACATGTTGAGCCAAAAATTATCCCCAGAGTTTGCAGATTTGATGGATCGAGTTGAAGAACGGGCTGAAAAAGAAGGTATTAGTATCGCTGAGATTCTCCTGGCATTTTACCTTCCGTTTTTCGTGATCAATTCAACGAAGAGTTATGGAACCTATACCATCAATTTTTTTGCAAAAATGATGTTGGATGCAACGCCGGAGTATCAGCGGCTTTATAATAGCCATTTTCAGAACCATATGGATCGCATCTATCAATTGATGAAAAAGAAATTACCGAATAAGTCAGATCAACACCTTCGTTTTCAATTGATGCACGGGCTGATGGCAATGATTACCGGTATGGCAAACATCGATCTCATGGAAAACACCCCGCTTGGTGATATCCGGTTTAGGGATGACCTGCATATGGCACTATCGTATGTTGATTATGTTACTGGCGGGCTAACTAATGAAGAATCCTGCATTAATCAAATTGATACAGAGTTCTGGCAGGAAATATTTACCGACAAACAGTTTCTTAGTTAAAAACGACAAGCACAATGCTATGCACAGCTTGATGATGGATACTCAACTTTCTGTTTCTTCAATACTTAAGCACGCTGATTGCGTACATAAACATGCAGAAATTATTAGTCGAAAGCCAGAGGGAGGGATATTTCGATACACCTATGTCAATGATCAAAGCCTTTCAGGAAAACCATGATGCTTTTGTCATTCACGCGCGGGGGATGACGGAGTTATCAACGATGGGAACATTGAACAGTATGAATGCCTATATGTCAGGTTTATCTCAGGAGCAACGTTACGAGCTACAGACCAAGCAGGGACGACCTATTTATGGGATAGAAATTCGCATTGTTGATCAAGACGATAATGCATTGGCTCATGATGGGAAAATATTTGGCCGATTGCAAGTGCAGGGGCCCTGGGTCGCAAGCTCCTATTATAAACACGATGATGTGTCAGACTGGAAAGACGGGTGGTTTGATACTGGCGATGTTGCGACGATAGATGAGCAGGGTTACATGAATATTGTAGATAGAGCTAAAGACGTTATTAAATCTGGAGGTGAGTGGGTTAGCTCTATTGATGTGGAGAATATTGCCATGGGGCATGACGCCGTCCAGGAATGTGCTGTGATCGGTATTCCTCATCCAAAATGGGATGAGCGGCCTTTGTTATTGGTTATCGCCAAGGAAGGAGTCAATATTTCTAAACAAGATGTGTCGGGGTATTTGAATGATAAAATTGTTAAGTGGTGGATGCCGGACGAGGTGTTATTTGTTGAAACACTGCCGCACACTGCAACAGGAAAATTATTAAAACGCGAGTTACGGGATCAATACCAAGAACTTTATACCAATAACGAGCTTGCAGGTAGCTCTGTGTAGAATAAGAAGAAGAGGGATAAATGACTTACCCCTCTTTTTCTTATATTTGTAATTTAACGCGGTTAGCGATTACGTCCTAGCTTATCGTGGCTAGATACCCAGTCACCCGCCAATATGGTTCTGTCGCAAATTTTCTTCAGAAGAAATCTGCAGGTTTTTTTAACGTCGATTATTATCATTATGAACTGATTAATACCGGTTTTATTGGCTCCACTTTTGTCGATATTGATTTAAACCTGGCTTACTATTCCAACTTCGCTGTGTAGTGAGCAACCCATCGATTCAGTGACTATGATCAATATTAAGCCCACGCTCTACCATCATCTCTCCAATGGTATATTTAGATAGTATAAGTGAAAGTTTTGGTCATTACGGCTTGTTTGGGTGATTGTTATATTTGATTAAGCTAATCCAAACCTAGCTCAACTAACCTAAGCCTAAGAGAGAAATAATTGTATGTCTGAACTTCGATTTGATAACAGAGTAGCCATTGTAACGGGTGCTGGTGGAGGCCTTGGTCGTGAACATGCGATGCTGTTAGCGTCTCTCGGCGCCAAAGTGGTGGTTAATGATTTAGGTGGCGGCATTGCCGGTGGTGATGGCGAGTCATCTTCCCCTGCAGACGCAGTGGTTGCTGAAATTAAAGCCTTAGGTGGTGAAGCGGTTGCTAACTATGATTCGGTGACTGACGGAGAAAAAGTCGTAAAAACGGCCATTGATACCTGGGGTCGGGTGGATATTGTTATCAATAACGCGGGTATCCTGCGTGATATGAGTTTCAAAAAGATGACTCAGAAGGATTGGGATATCGTTATTGCTGTTCATTTACAAGGGGCGCAAAGTATGTCGATGGCAGCATGGCCTTACATGCTTGAAGCTAAGTATGGCCGTATTGTGATGACAACTTCAGCTGCGGGTATTTATGGTAACTTTGGCCAAGCCAACTACAGTGCGGCCAAATTAGGTATGGTTGGATTAGCGAACACATTGTCGGTTGAAGGCGCCAGTAAAAATATCAAGGTTAATACCATTGCGCCGATTGCTGCTTCTCGATTAACGGAAACGGTTATGCCTGCTGATTTGCTAGCAAACCTGAAGCCGGAATATGTTAGCCCTTTGGTTGCCTGGTTGGCTCATGAAGATTGCGAAGAAACTAAAGGCCTATTTGAAGTTGGCGCGGGTTACATGGCTAAGGTTCGTTGGCAACGCACAAAAGGTCATGCTTTCGGTGTTAAGAATGCGGCGATTACACCCGATGCGGTAGCGGCTCAATGGGATAAAATAACCGATTTTGATGAAGCGGAAAACCCTGCAGATATTAATGCCGCCCTTGGCCCTGTGTTAGATACGATAAATAACCCTAGCAAAGGTGGTAACGAATTCATTGATGTTGATTTGGCTATGGCTGGTGAATACACCGCTGAAAATTCTTATGATGAAAGAGACCTTTCGATTTATGCGTTAGGTATTGGTGCTGCTGAAGATCCATTGGATGCCAAGGAATTGGCGCAGGTTTATGAGATGGCTGGTGATGGTTTTAAAGCTGCAGCCACTTATGCTGCGATGCCAGCGATGAACGCGATGCTCGAAGGAGCGAAAACCGGAGAGTTTTCTTTGCCAGGGCTTAACTACGGCTTTGATCGTGTTTTGCACGGAGAGCAATATACGGAAATTAAGCAAACGCTATTACCCAGTGCTGTCTTAACTCATACCTATTCAGTGAAAAACATTTATGATAAGGCGCCTAACGCCGTTGTGATTATGGCGATGAGTTCTAAAGACGAAGATGGTAATGAAGTTGCTTATAACGAACAGACGATCTTTGTTCGAGGGGCCGGGGGCTGGGGCGGCGATCGTGGGCCAAGCGCTAGCGCCAATGAAATACCTTCGCGTCAGCCAGATCAAGTAGTGGTTGAAAAAGTACCGACAAACCAAGCGCTGTTATACCGTTTGTCGGGTGATTGGAATCCGCTACACGCCGATCCAAACATGGCCAAAGCTTTTGGGTTCGACAAGCCTATTCTTCATGGTATGTGTACCTATGGCTATGTGGGTCGCCATATAGTTTCGGCGTTCTGCGACAATGACCCACGTTATCTTAAAAGTATTAAAGTGCGTTTTGCCGAGAGTGTTTTCCCAGGAGAGACCATTGAAACTCGACTATGGAAAGAAGACGGGAAGATTATCTTCGAATCTCGGGTACAGGAACGGGATCTAGTCGTCATTCAGCATGCCGCTGCTGAGTTGTTTGATGAATTACCCAAACCTATCGCAAAGAAGGTGGCTAAACTGGCGAAGGTAACGTCGGTTGACGCGACCGCAGATGCGCCGGAAGAAGAAATCAATGACGCCATTATTGTTGAGGATGTTTATCAAACATTGGTGAAGGCGGTTGCGTTGAACCCAGGTTTTGTTGATCAGGTCAAAACATCGTTTCAGTTTAACGTGAGTGATCCAGAGTTTACCTTCTATCTGGACCTTAAGAGTGGTGAGGGGGCGGTTGCTTTAGGAACGCTTGATACCGCTGATGTTACCCTTGATGTTAACGAAACAAATTTTATCGCTATGATTACGGGTAAAGCCGATGCGCAAAAGCTGTTCTTTGCTGGCGAGTTAAAAGTTAGTGGAAATGTGATGGCTTCAAATAATTTGGCGCCGGTATTTAAAGGGCTGGATCCGAGTCTCATTGAAGGTGTTAAAGCGGAGCGATTGGCGGCCGGTGGCAGTTCATCTCCTGGCCGGGCAAGTGTTGCGGAGGATACGGTTATTCTTGCTGATATTTTCTCTGCGTTATCGAGCTTTATCGAGACGAGACCAAATCTTGTAAAAGAAGTAGGAACGGTCTTTCAATTTGAGGTCAGTGATCCTGATAGTAACTGGTTTATTGATCTTAAAAATGGCGAAGGCTCTGCTGCTAACGGGCTTGCTGAAAAACCAGATGTGACGTTGGCGCTTAGCGCGGATAACCTAATGGGTATCTTAACCGGTAAAGCCGATGCGCAAAAAATGTTTTTTTCCGGGGATCTAAAAATCAGCGGGAATATGATGGCTTCAAATAAGTTGGCGGTACTTGCCGACTTGGATCCTGGGTTGGTAGTGGCAGCTAAAACTGAGCGCCTTGCCAATGGTGCTAGAGCAACTGATGTTAAGGCTACCGCTGTGGCTCCTGTTGTCAACGTTGAACCGCAAGCCGGTATCATCTTCAAAGCTTTGGCGACAAAGATTACCAAGAATAAAAAGGTCAACGGGCTTATTCAGTTTAATGTAAGTTCTCCAGATTCAACATGGACAGTGGACTTAGCCAAAGGGTCCGTCTCTGAAGGAGACGCGAACAGTGATGTGGTTATTAATCTTGAGGACAAGGTGTTAACTCAGTTGGTTAATGGTGTAAATCCTGCTGTCTTATTCCAGAAAGGAGAATTGTCTGTCAGTGCGGGTGATGTGTTACTGGCGCATAACATTGAGTTTTTTGAAGGTGTTCTCTGATGCGTATTGTCTGTAGCTATTGCTAAAGAATCACAATGAAGAAGACAGAGCACTAACACACAAAATTGTTTTTAAAGGAATCAAAAAATGGGAAATCGAGTAAATGTTATTGGCGTTGGTATGACCAAGTTCGCCAAGCCGGGTGCAAGCAAAGATTATCATGAGATGGCCAAAGAAGCGGGCCTGTTAGCGCTGAAAGATGCAGGCATTGGTTATAACGAAATTCAGCAAGCCTATGCCGGCTATGTCTATGGTGACAGCACCTGTGGGCAACGCGCCGTGTATGAATTGGGTATCACCGGTATTCCCGTGGTTAATGTTAATAATAATTGCTCTACGGGTTCTACTGCGTTATACCTCGCGCGACAGGCTATTGAAGGTGGGTTGGCGGAATGTGTACTTGCCATTGGTTTTGAGAAAATGGAAAAGGGAGCGTTGGGTGCCAAGTTCAATGACCGAGAATCTCCCATGGGTATGCATATTCCGGTAATGATGGATGCACAGGGGTTTAACAGTGCGCCACCAGCGGCGCAAATGTTTGGCGGTGCGGGCCGTGAGCATCGCTGGAAATACGGAACCAAAAAAGAAACCTTTGCAAAGATCTCTTCAAAAGCGCGCGTTCACGCTGCGAACAATCCTTATGCAATGTTTAGGGAATTGTTAACGGTTGATGAAGTCATGGCTGCGCCTGAAGTGTTCGACCCATTGACCCGTTTTGGTTGCTGTCCGCCTACTTGTGGCGCGGGAGCTGCCATTCTTTGTTCTGATGCTTTTGCGGAAAAGCACGGCATCAAAAACCCTGTTTACATTGCCGCGCAATCCATGGCGACCGATCTGCCATCAAGCTTCGATGAAAAAAGTATGATCAAGATGGTTGGTTTCGATATGACGAAGAACGCAGCCAATGACGTTTATGAAAAGTCTGGTCTTGGGCCGGAAGATATTCAAGTCATTGAACTGCACGATTGTTTTTCTGCCAATGAGCTGATTACTTACGAAGCTTTAGGGCTTTGTCCGGAAGGTGAAGCGGAGAAGTTTATTTGGGATGAAGATAATACCTATGGAGGTAAGTTTGTGACGAACCCATCGGGTGGTCTGTTATCCAAAGGCCACCCTTTGGGCGCCACCGGTTTGGCTCAGTGTACAGAGTTAGTCTGGCAGTTAAGAGGGACAGCAGATAAACGACAAGTTGAGGGGGCGAGGGTGGCGCTTCAGCATAACCTAGGTCTTGGTGGGGCTTGTGTGGTTACCATGTATCGTCGTGATTAGGCGCTAAAGTGATTGTGTGCATTTTCATTTCTACCGCTACTATGGTAGAAATGAAAAAGCGTACTTTTGAGATTTTTTGTTGGTCTTCAAAGGAAAGATGTATGTTGAGTAGGGATTACGATCGAAATTGATAGGCATCTAGTCTAGTTAACCGTACCTTAAACCAGCGCATTGCTGGAGTAAAAGGAGCGGGAGATGATGCATCACCGTGATGATCAAGATAATAACTATTCGCTTCTACGCAGGCCTTATTCTTAAAAACGGTGCCCCGGGATCGTTTAAGTACGTAATTGAAATATTTGTCGTGGGCAGCTTGTTTTACTTCAATGTATGTTTTGTTCTTCCTTTTGGCTTTATTGAGGCTACGGATGATAAATTTCAGATTGGCTTCTAGCATTGAAAACCAATTTAAACCGCCAGTGTAGGGGCCATAGGTAAGGAAGTAATTTGGGAATTTAGGTACCGATACACCATAATATGCTTGATAACGATTATCATGCCAAAACTGGCCAAGTTCTGTACCTTCTAAGCCAATCACCTCAAAACTAGGGGCGTTTCCAAGTTCTAGTGTTTTAAATCCCGTTGCAAGGATGATGACGTCTAACTCATGTTCCACTCCGTCCGCCGTTTTAAGACCTTTTTCGGTAATTTCGCTGATTCCATCAGTCACTAAATCGACATTATTGCGGTTAAAGGTTTTTAAGTATTCATTCGATACGGCAGGTCTTTTACAGCCGAATCCATAATTGGGCGTCAGTTTTTTGCGTAGTTCTGGATCTTTTACCTGTTTTTTAACGAAGTATCTACAGCTTTGTTCGGCGGTTTTTGTCATCCACGGTAGCGTTCGATTATTCACTGCGGCGAAGGTTGCTATTTCCATAAATAAATCAGAACGAAAGCGAAAATATCGTTGGTATAGGGGGTATTGTTCAAATTTAGTTTTATACTTTTGACTAATCTTTGAATCGCGTTTGGGACTAACCCAAATGGGAGTTCGCTGGTAAACTTGTAAGTTTTTTACTTTGGGCGCGATCGAGGGCACTACTTGTACAGAGCTCGCTCCCGTCCCAATGATTGCAACACGCTTGTTCGTTAATTCAACGTCGTTATCCCATCGTGCGGTATGAAACATTTCTCCTTTAAAATGAGAGATACCCTTTATGTCGGGAGTAACGGGCTGGTTTAAAACACCGGTCGCTGAAATAACAAAGCGAGAGATTAGCTGGCTGCCATTTTTGAAATGAATCGTCCAGGTGCTGTTGGATTCGTTAAAAACAATACGGTTAATATCCGCGTTGTATTGGATATGTTGTTTGATCCGGTATTTTTCTGCGCAATGGTGTACGTACTGTTGTATTTCTTCTCCAGGAGCAAACACCTTCGACCATTTTGGGTTCAATTCAAAAGAAAAGGAGTAAGACGAGGAGGGGATATCGACAGCGACCCCTGGGTATCTATTGTCTCTCCAGGTGCCACCCAATTCGCTTTCTTTTTCAAGAATAACAAACGAATGCATGTTCTTTTCCTTTAATTTTATGCCTGCGCCAATACCGCTGATGCCTGCACCTATAATAACGATCTCGTAGTCTAGGTTTATGTTATTCATTCTTTATACTCCTCATGAATGACCGGAAGAAACCAAAAATGACGCTGGTTATCTACCCTTGTAAATTTAAGGATAAAAACCCAGAGCACTAAATTCCCTACTTCTGTTGCCAATTTATAGTCTTTTCTCGCCATGGAATTAATCGTATTGCTATCAATACCCCCAAATAGGCGAATTGGCGAGAAAAGCCAATGGATTGGCAAGAACTGCAGCGAATTGACATCCTCCTGTTTCTAGAATGAACGCTGTTTGTAAAGTTGAATGAAGGATAAGGTTGATGAAAGATTTACATGAGAAAGTGGTAGCAATTACGGGCGCTGCATCAGGTATTGGTCGAGCCTTAGCGGTTGAACTGTCTAAGCACGGGTGCGTGCTTGCATTGGCAGACGTTGATGCAAAAGGTCTTGAGAAAACGGCAGAAATGGTTGTTCAAGGAATTTTAAAAAATAAGAAGCGTGTACTTGTGGGAACTGATGCGGTGGTTATGGACATACTTACACGCCTATTTCCCCAACGGTCTTCTGATGCACTCCAGTAATGGATAAAAACAAAAATAAATAGGTGCCGCTATGAAATTGGTGGAGATGCGAGGTAAAAGAAAGTGTGTGATAATCGCCATCAAAACCTTAATGTCCTATTTTCAAAATTCCAGGGAGCGGATTGAGCAGCATGCTCCAAAATATGTTGCAGATACACGATTAACTTGCGGTTTGATTGTTTGTTTCGAGAAATGATCATCCAGCACTTTAAATCATGCTGGCACTCAGGTAACACTTGTATCAATTCGCCACATTCTAATGGCCGATTTATAATGGACTTGGGAATGAATGCAAGCCCAATTCCGCTAGTAATAAGTTGACGGGCAACTTCACCATCGTCTGTTGTAAATCGGCTTTTAATATCAACTTGATTAAATGGCGCAGGGGCATAGTGGTCCCATGGTAATTGGGCGAATTTAACAAATGGTGTTGTGATAGGTCTTCGGGTATTTTCGGTATGCCGTGTTCTACAAAATAATTCGGGCTACCTACCAGCATCATTCCGATAGAGCCAATATCATGAAGTGAATGATTGGTCTCGGGTCTTTTTCCGCTCACTAACATCACATCTAGCTCAAGCCTGTCCATATCTTCAGCTGAGTTACTTCTAATATGTTCCAGTGTGATTTGTGGATAGAGTTTTAAAAATTCAGAGATGACTCTCGCGGTCCAACTATCGTCGGGTGGAAAGGGGGCAGCCATCCGAATGTGGCCTTTGGGTTCTTCTTTAAGGCTTTCAATTGCCTGTCTGGCTTGGTAACCCTGCTGAATAACCTCCTGGCAGTGTTTTAAAAACACTTTTCCAGCGTCTGTGACATCGAGTCTTCGGGTAGTTCGCCGCAACAGCTGAATACCAATATCTTCTTCCAGTTCGCTAATACGTCGACTAATGGTAGAAAGTGGCACACCTGTTTTGTCTGCCGCTTTAGTGAAGCTGCCTGTAAGTGCTACTTCGGCAAATAAAGCCATATTGTCAAATTGATGCATGCGCTTTGAACCTCCAATTATCTTGTTAATGGGATAAAGGCTCTCAATTAGTTGGGTTTATCCTATCAATATGAAGGTGTTAGTCTAGTGTTTTATGCAAGTTTGGAGATAAATATGGATTTTAAGGTGCTTTTCGATCATCGTTTTCCGATTTTAGGTGTCTGGCTGTTGTTTTTTGCCGTTTGTGTTTCAGGGTCAATTTATATCCCCCTAAAAACTGATTATCGAGCTTTCTTTTCGAAGGAAGACCCCTATTTTTTGAATGATCAACAGCTCTTAGATACCTATGTACCCAATGATAATGTGTTGTTTGTCCTATCTCCTGCGAATGGTCAGGCACTGTCTTCAGAGAGTCTGCAGCTACAAATTGATATGACAGACGCCGCGTGGCAATTACCATTTTCAGTCAGAGTCGACTCGCTTGTGAATTTCCAGCACATATCATCTGCAGAAGATGAATTGACGGTAAAAGATTTAATTGAAGATTTACAGGGATACGATGGACAAAGGTTAGTTGAACTCAGAAAGGTCATTCGAGACGATACAGAGTTATTGGGGCGATTGCTTGCGTATGATGAACGTGTTTCTGCTATTTCGGTGAGTTTTCGATTTCCAGGGGAATCTTTGACTGAGACCATGGATGTGGCGAATG
Organism: Gammaproteobacteria bacterium 42_54_T18; assembly: GCA_002163245.1. GTDB lineage: Bacteria > Pseudomonadota > Gammaproteobacteria > Pseudomonadales > Ketobacteraceae > 42-54-T18. Next base: position 20,178 of record MAAL01000158.1, read on the forward strand.
CTTCGAGGGCGTTAGCGCAACAATTTCGGTCTCTGTACCCAGGTACAGAAATATATATAACCGGCATGGTGATGGGGAACAATGCACCGATTGAAGTCATTCTGAATGACGCACAGACCCTTGTACCGTTGATGTGCCTGTGTATTGTCGTGTTACTGACATTATTGTTCAGGTCATTGTACTCGACGATATTGACGATGATTATTGTGTTTATCTCAGTGTTTTCTACCATGGGGTTGTGGGGATGGGTGGGCGCGATATTAAGTGGACCAAGTGCATCCGCGCCGATTATTATTTTAACAATTGCTGTGGCAGACTGTGTTCATATTTTGGCATCGTTTTTTAACGCCTATAGAAAGGGTAGCCAAAAACGAGATGCAATTATTGAAAGTCTTAGACTTAATGTCATGCCGGTTATATTGACAAGTTTAACTACGGCTATTGGTTTTCTTACTATGAATTTTAGTGATGTGCCGCCGTTTAATATTCTAGGTAATGCAGTCGCTGTGGGTGTACTTATTGCCTGTCTAGCCTCATTGAGCTTACTCCCTATACTTATTGATCTTTTTCCATTAAAAGAAAAACGAGCAATTAAAGACGATACAACCCTACTTACGCCTTTCGCTGAATTTGTTCTTCGCCATCGTTTTTTGGTTTTTGTAGTAACAGCTGCTCTATCAATCGTGATTGCTTCGTTTTCATCTGAAAATGAAATCAACGATCAATTTGGTAAGTTTTATAGTAAGAATATCGATTTTAGAACAAGTACTGATTTTGCAAATGAGCACCTAAGTAGTTTTTATAGTATTGATATATCATTACAAAGTCCTTACGAGCGTGGTATTTATGACCAACGTTACTTGCAAAGAGTAGATGAATTTGAAATATGGATAAAAACGCTTCCTGAGGTTATCCAGACGCAAACCATCGCAACAACTTTCAAAGGGTTGAATAAGGCGATGCATGATAACGATGAAAGCTGGTATGTATTGCCAGAAGGGGGGGACTTAGCTGCACAGTATTTTTTGCTTTATGAGATGAGCTTACCTTTTGGACTGGACGCAAATCAAACGGTAAGTTTTGATAAAAGGGAAAGTAAAATTAATGTTACGCTAAAGGAAATGAGTACCAAAGAAATATTAGAGTTTGAGAATCTTGTCGCTCAGTGGTTATCAGAGAATGCCGCTGAATATGATTACTATCACTCTAGCCTTGCGTTGTTATTTAGCCATTTGGGAATGAACAATGCGACAAGCATGCTTTTCGGAACAATGGTGGCGCTGTTGTTAATGTCCCTGGTCATCGGCATCGCACTAAAGTCGGTACGTCTAGGGTTGGTATCATTAATGACGAATGTTATACCTGCCTTGTTGGCCTTTGGGGTGTGGGGGATATTTTCTGGAGAGGTAGGATTGTCAATTTCTATTTCAATAGGGATGACGTTAGGCATTGTTGTCGATAATACAGTACATCTACTGTCAAAGTATCAAAAATCCATTCAAAGTGGAGAAAATACTAGTGACGCAATTCTATTTTCTTTCTCTCATGTGGGTGTTGCACTATTAATATGTAACTGTGTTCTGATTGCCGGGTTTATGATACTGGCTCAGTCAGATTTTCAACTTAACGCCCATATGGGATTGTTTACTTCGTTAACGTTCGCGTTGGCTTTGCTTGTTGATTTCTTGCTGTTACCACCGGTATTGTATTGGCTGGACTCAAAGAGAGAAGTAAAGGGAGAGGGTAGCACAGCGGAAGTCTGGAATCCTCGAGCATAGTAGAGTGGACGTGATGTATATACGAAAGCAAGCGACAGGGGTATGTTTGCTAGCCACTTCGGCTAGTCAGACGAGGTCTTTGCCGTAAACTCTGCTTGTCGTTTTTCTAGAAAGGCACTGGCGCCTTCTTTATCATCTTTTTTACTTGTATAAAACATGGCTAACTCGTACGTCGAATGTATATGTTTTTTGATATCGTACTTGCTCGCGCAGTGATGAAGGTAATCATTGATTTCATCGCCCTCAGCAAATGATCTCGACCATCGATAGTTGGGCTCAAAAGAAAATTGATAAACGAAGGAGGGTATATCTACGGCGACCCCCGTGTACTTATTGGTACGCCAAGTACCTCCAAGATCTTCAGCAGATTCCAGGGTGCTATAAGGGGTTTGAAGTCCAATGGAGCGCAAACAAGTATGAAGTTAAATGTGTATTTAGGTGATAAACGCTTGCTTAGGCCTGGCCAGCACAGAGGTTTTGGGTTTAGCCAAGTATTTACACACATGCATTTTTAGTGTGTATTCGAAATCCCATTAAGCCCCCCAACAATCCTATTAGCGAACAATTCTCCATTCGGCCCAGTTTGTTTTCATCGTGTCTACCAATTTATAAGTTTGTGGACACAATAATCTGTTCAATATACAGTGTCTATCAATTGATTTAGGAGACAATTTTAAACCATGCGCCTCTTTGGATATGCTCGTGTATCAACAAGCCAGCAATCATTCGACATTCAAGTTAAGGCTCTCAAAGAAGCTGGGGCCAAAACCAGTCGGATTTATACGGACACCGTCAGGGGTAGCCACACGGATCGTGATGGGCTGAGTTTATTGCGACTCAAGGTAGAGGAAAGTGATGTTGTTTTGGTTAAGAAGCTGGATCGACTTGGTCGTGATACCGCCGATATGATCCAGTTGATTAAAGAGTTTGATAGTATCGGTGTTGCCATTCGTTTTCTGGATGATGGTATCAGCACAGAGGGTGCTATGGGAAAAATGGTAGTAACCATTCTGTCCGCAGTAGCGCAGGCTGAACGTCAGCGAATCATAGAACGAACTAATGAAGGTTGAGCGGAGGCCAAAGCGAAAGGAGTTAAATTTGGTCGAAAGCGCACTATTGACCGAAAGCGCGTGCAGGAACTTCACGAGGAAGGAGTTGGGGCTACAGACATTGCCAGGCAGATGGGCATTGGAAGGTCTACAGTGCATAAATTATTAAAGCAACCCTTTGAAGACCGTTAACTGCAATACTTGAAACAAGGGGTTACGGTGGCAACAACTCCTTATCTCGCCAGTCCAAGCACATCAAAAGCTCTCGTTGTGTAGAGCTTTCTGTTTGTATCAAAGCTACTGCCAGGGTGTTAGACTTCTTGAGCATTCTTTAGGGTCGCCTATTGGCCAACATTCATTGAGAGTATTGTAATTGATGATCGATATCTCTGATGTTCACATGATAAAAGTCGTCACAGAGTTGGGGAGTATAAATCGTGCAGCTGATGTGTTGTGCATGTCTCAGCCCACGCTAAGTAAAAAAATTAGCCGCCTCGAAGACAAAATCAACCTGAAGCTTTTTAGTCGACAAAACTCGGGCATGACACCTACAGCCGCCGCCAATCTGCTGATGCGTAAAGCGCCAGCGCTGGAATCCTGTTTACAGAGCCTTGAGCGAGAGCTCGAACTTATGGCAGGCATGGTGGATGTAAAAATTAACATTGGTGTTGGCCCTATCGTCGAACAAATTATTTTGCCTAACGTCCTGTTGGACTTTGTTGAAAAAGACTTGCCATTCAAAATCTCCGTTGTTACCGAATCCCCTGAAACACTACTAAAACAACTTGAGGATAGCGAGATAGACCTGGCGATTGGGCCTTTCAAATCTGACAAATTAGGCGAGCAGTACACAGCTGTACTGGGTGCAGAAGAGCCATTGGTTATCGCGGTCAGGCCCGAACATCCGTTAATGGAATGGGTCGGACACCGTGATTTTGGTAGGCAACTCAGTGAATACAAATTTGTCTCACCAAATGTACCACAGCAAATGGGAGTCGGTTTTCTTGATACTTTGGCGGAGTTTGATATCAGCTCTACGATTGTTTCTGATAACTATAGTTTGGCGAAAACTATTGTATGCAACTCCAACTACGCCACTGCTGGGCCGGTATCTTTGTTTCGATCTGAATTTGAAAGGGGACAATTGTCTAAATTGACCTTTCCAAAACCCATTATGTGGCACTGTAGCTGCCTAGCCAAACCAGAAATACTCCTCAGCCCTGCCGTGGCTGAAGTCGTTCAGCTCTTTTCTCAATACATGTCACCGATTACCGAATAACAAAGTGTTGTGGTTATTCGATAATTTTTGTGGTTATCGAAAATTTATTCACTACGTTATGAGCTGACCACTGCCCTATCATTCTCCTTAACAGAAAGCCACTCAATGCCTTTCATCAAGCCATTTGATTGAGTGTTTTTAAAGGAGGCTCCAAATGATGCTCAAACGATTCATTAATTTTGCAATAAAAATCTTCGCGTCGCTATTTCCATCTGAAAAGCCTCTTCTCCTAACAGGCAAGGACTCAGCTCTTAAGCTTGCATCACTGCTTAGGCTCTCGGGTTATCGACGGCCGTTATTAGTGACAGAGAAAAGCCTTCTGGAGTTAGGTTTACTCGACGGTGTGTTGGGTCAACTTAAAAACGAAGGTTGTGACGTCAGCCTCTTTGACGGGGTTGTTCCCAATCCCACGTGTGACGTTGTGGAGGTTGGTATTTCTGCGTGTAAAGCGAATGATTGTGACAGCGTATTTGTAGTAGGCGGCGGCTCTGCCATTGATGTTGCAAAAGTCATTGCCGCGTGTCGCGCTATGAATGTGGGTGTACACGCAGTGGTTGGACTGCTAAAAGTCAAGCAGCCTACGCTACCACTCTATGTAGTGCCAACCACCTCGGGTACGGGTTCTGAGGTAACCAGTACAGCGGTAATCTCTGACACCAAAACACATGAAAAAAACTTTGTTGTGGACCCCAAGCTGATCCCCTCTGTAGTAGCACTTGATCCGGAGTTGATCAAATCGCTCCCATCCCACATTACGGCTGCAACGGGAATGGATGCCTTAACACATGCCATTGAAGCATATACCTCATTGAATCGATTCAGTGATGCTGAACGGGATGCGGAATTAGCAATCCAGCTGCTTATCAAGTATCTCCCCGTGGTTTGCGAAGACGGGAATAATATCAAGGCTCGGGAGTGGGTAGCTATTGCATCTTTCCTTGCCGGCTATGCGTTCAATAAGTCTGGTTTGGGGTATGTCCATGCTATTTCTCACCAGATTAGCGCTCTTTACAATACACCTCATGGCATAGCAAATGCGGTCATTTTGACCAGAGTTCTCCGTTTCAATCAAGGTGTCTGTGCGCACCGCCTAGCAAAGCTTGAAACGATGCTAGATGACGATGCTAAGGGTTCAGAAGATAGCTTGGCTAACCGCTTCGTCGAGCGGGTGGAACTATTTGCCAAACGACTAGATATTCCCAGTGAACTTGCAGAGCTTGAGACTAAGCATTTTGACGAGATTACAACTAATGCGCTAAAGGAAGCGAGATGGTCCTATGCCATTCCCAGGAATATGAGTCGAGCGCAATGCAAAGAAATTCTCTCATCAATTGCTGCAGCTGCTTGAGACATAACAAGTATTAAGTAAAGAAATCGCCCAATCATGATTGAAAAGATCATTAATGAGAATAGGAGAAAGGTATGAACGCACAACTCAAAGCACCCACTACCGAACAAGACATTAAGAACGTTGTTGCCAATCAACGTCAGTATTTTCGTACTAAAGCCACGCTGCCCGTGAGCTTTCGCCTGGAACAACTCAAAAAGCTAGCGGCATTGATTAAACACCACGAAGATGATCTTTATGAGGCTATTGATAAAGATTTCGGTAAGTCTAAGCATCACACTCAAATGACAGAATTACTCCCGCTTTATCACGAGCTTCGAGAAGCGATCAAACATTTAGAGAAGTGGGTTAAGCCAAGAAAGGTGGCGACCAACTTACTTAACCAACCGGGTAGAAGTTTTATCGTTCCCGAACCTCTGGGGGTTACGCTGGTGATAGGTGCGTGGAACTTTCCGTACAATCTTTCGTTGATTCCTGTGGTAGGGTCCATGGTGGCGGGTAACACCACGATATTGAAACCAAGTGAGCTGCCAGTGGAAACTAGCAAAATAATGGCCAAGCTGATCAACGAAAATTTTGACCCTGGGTATCTTAGGGTTGTTGAAGGTGCAATTCCTGAGACAACGGCTTTGCTTAATCAACGCTACGACAAAATTTTCTTCACAGGCAGTCCGCAGGTAGGGCGAATCGTCAATGAGGCTGCCGCACCACACCTAACTAACGTTACCCTCGAATTGGGCGGCAAAAACCCGGCAATTTTCACTCAAGACGCTTCCTTAGATGTTGGCGTTAAACGCTTGATTTGGGCTAAATTTGTCAATTCTGGGCAGCTTTGCCTAGCGCCAGACTATGTACTTGTGCATAAAAGTATTAAGCAAAAAGTACTTGATCAAATGGTTCACGAAATCAAGAAACATGACTATTCGGTAGAAAACAAGAACTTTGTCAGAATCATTGATAAACGCAACTTCGATAGAGTTGCTTCACTCATTGATCCAAGCAAAGTTTTTTATGGCGGTGGAACAAATCGTGAAGAAAGAGTGATTCAACCGACGATCTTGCACAACGTGACTCTGGATGATGCCGTTATGCAAGATGAGATTTTTGGGCCAATTATAGCGGTGTTGGAGTACGAAACTCTTGATGAGGCTTTCGACATTGTTCAGCAACAAGAAAAGCCTTTGGCAGCCTATTTGTTTTCGAATGATCGCGACATCAAAAATCGCTTCCTTAGTGAAATTCCCTTTGGTAGTGGCGCTATCAATGACGCAGTAATGCAGAACAGCAATTCTAATCTTCCTTTTGGCGGAGTAGGGAATAGTGGTATGGGCAGCTATCACGGCAAGTATAGCTTTGAGTGTTTTTCGCACTTCAAATCGATACTGGAGAAAGCCAATTTTATCGAATCTAATTTGAAATACTACGGTCACTCAGACAAGCAGATAAAATGGATTCGAGCATTGGGCTAGGGTACTAAAACGAGGAACGCAATATGAGTAAATTTATCGCCACCATCCAGCAAGGTCATAATGCAGATGACCTTCGGGAGCATTTAGCAAAAGGTCTACAAAATATAGCCATAGAATCGTTTGGGAAAGAGGCTGCTAACTCAGAAGTGAAGTGGAAGGTCATCCCAAAAAGCTTCGCCTGGACAGCTGGAAAACCCAGTCGCACCAGTGCATTAATTTGTGTTGTGCCCGAAGACCTGGAATTTGAAACTCGAGCTAAATTTATGGCTCAGATTAATGACTATTGGGTAGGGCAAACCGGCGCTAACCCTAACGAATTATTGATATTCACATTGAATAATGGCTATTGAGCAATAGATTAAAACCGAGAATCATTTTGGAGAATAAGTATGCCAATTTATTTATCAACCGTAAAAGAAGGTCGTACTACTGAAGCTCAACGGGAAAAAGTTGCTCAATGTATTACGACGGTTCATGTTGATATCACGAAAGCGCCTGTGCAATTTGTGAATACCTTTTTTAGCGAACACGTTGACCAGGAAGCAGGCTTCAGTGCGCTTCCACCCGGTAACGTCATTTTTATCAATGGCAACATCCGTGCCGGGCGGAGTGAACTTGCCAAACAAGAAATGGCTGAACGCATTACCCAGGGGGTTATTGATGCACTGGGTTGCACTGCTGAAGAAATAGGGATCAAATTCAATTCTGCTCCCGCGTCACATGGTATGGAAGGGGGACAAATTCTTCCCGAACCCGGCAGTCCTGAAGAAAAAATATGGGAGGAGATGGGCGTTGCTTAGTGTCACATAAGGGGTATCTCTACAAAAGGCTTTTTCAAGTTGCGCGATCATGAATACACTCCATCACAGCATTTGTGGTTGCGCATTTTTCAATGGCGAAGCCAAGCGTCAATTCAACGAGCCTGTAAAAATTCCTTAGCGTACGTTTTCGTTCCATTGGACTTCAAACCCCTATAAGAACCCATTTTGTTTTTGTCTAATGTAATCGCCGAGCCGATTCCGCTTACGCCTGCGCTGATAATAATGGTTAAGGACTCATATTCAGGATGAGCAATCTGTGTCATTTGCGCTGAGAACCACAAGAAGTACGGGGAAACACGAAACGATTCCTTCCCAAGGCAGAAGGGAAATGTTTAAGTGGGGTTAACCTAACAAACTAACTGGGAAGAAGTGATCCGTGTACTTCAAAGTTTTACTATCGCTACTTGTGTACCTAGCCATTGGGATAGGTTCCACTGCAAGTGCCTCTTTTCCGAATGTTGATACCGCTAAAATCCAGTTAGGCGCTGTAAAAGCGGCTGTTATGGATCTCGATAGTGGTAAAGTACTTTACTCTAAGCATGCAGACTGGGTTACACCCATTGCATCTATCACGAAGGTGATGACAGCAATGGTTGTACTGGATAGCCAACAAGGTCTTAATGAATGGGTCGTGATCCCCAAGTCCGATCGTGAAACTAGTAAAAATGCGTATTCAAGAATGCGGGTTGGCTCCAAGTTAACGCGTTCGGATTTACTTCGATTAGCGCTGATGTCTTCAGAGAATCTAGCCGCTTATTCGCTAGCAAAAAGCTATCCCGGTGGGGTAGAGGCTTTCGTTAATCAGATGAATGCTAAAGCGAAGTCTCTGGGTATGATGAATACCCAGTTTGCTGATGCTAGTGGTTTGTCCACTAACAATCTTTCTACGGCAGAAGACCTCTTAAAAATGGTTAAGGCTGCTGCTGAGTATGAGGAAGTTCGCAAATATTCCACTACACCCCGATTCACAGCACGCTTTAAAAGCCCTCGATATTCGCTTAACTATGGGAATACCAACCGTTTTGTACATCGCGACAGTTGGGATATTGGCCTGAGTAAAACTGGCTACTTATCTGAGGCGGGTCGTTGTCTTGTGCTAGTTAGCGAGCTTGAAGGGAGGCCTGTGGTTATGGTGCTGTTGGATGCGTTCGGCAAAGTAACACCACTTGGTGATGCTCAACGTGTAAAACGATGGCTCACTACAGGCAGTAGCGGTCATATTGCAGGGCCAGCACTTGCTTATGAGAAGAGCAAAGCGAAGGAATATCCTCGATAAAGTGGGCTTCCTTCGCGTATTGATCTTCACGTATTGATTAGAGTTACCACCACCATTGGCGCTTAACGAACGGTTTATCAGGATCTTTACGATTACGAATATCCATAATGCGCCAGTTTTTACCGATGATCACGGAAATTTGATAGAGTGTTTCTCTAGCTAATAAGCCGCGCGTCGAACCATTCCAACTCTTTTGGTTCGTGAGCTTGATGGCAGCGGTTGCATCAGGCGATTTTGCTCTCAGCTTTTCTGCCATCGCGAGTGCTTCAGCCATCGGGTCTTCGACAACCCGAGTGACCAAGCCATATTCTAACGACTTTTCCGCACTGATCGGTTCGCCCGTCATTATGAGTTCGTTTGCGATGTCTTGGCGAATTGTGCTTCTAACAGTTTGCAGGCCCGCCATATCAGGTAGCATTCCCCACTTGGCTTCCATAATTGCGAGTTCTGCATCCGGCCGTGCATAACGCATGTCCGCACCCAGCGCGAGCGTGGTTGCCATGCCATAACAATAACCATGCATCACGCAGATTACTGGTACGGGAATCGAGTGCCAGCCGATACAAAATCGCTGGGCCATATTCGTACCAAAAGGGTTAAGCTTCCAGCCAATTTTGAAGAACTGCGATGGTTTGCCCATCATGTCTTTGATGTCGATGCCCGAGCTGAAATGTTCGCCGTTACCAGAGATGATCACCACACGAACATTGCGATCCTTTCGAATCACCTTTTGTACTCGAACGATGTCGCTCATTAAATCGAAGTTGAAGGCATTGTACTTTTCGGGCCGGTTCAGAATAACATGCGCGATGCCATCTTCAACCTTGTAAATTAGATGCTTAAAGCTCATTGAGTAGTCCTTTCAAATCTCGTTTTTAAAGTGCGGCAGCTAATTCTGCGCCTTGTTTGATGGCACGCTTCGCATCCAGTTCACCTGCGAACTGAGCGCCGCCAATAAGGTGGAATTTAGGTGATTTTGAGTTCTCATTATATAAATCTTTGCGCGATTCCTGTCCAGCACAGATAACAATATTATCGACATCCAATACTTTGGACTCGCCATTCACGGTAATGTGTAAGCCATCGTCGTCGATCTTGTTATAAGAGACACCGCCAATCATGTCGACATCTTTCATTTTCAGTGCTGCGCGATGTACCCACCCGGTGGTTTTATTCAGGCCTGCGCCAAGTGGGGACTTTTTACGTTGCAATAAGAACACTTCCCGCTCGGCCGCATGGTTTTTTTTCTCAACCAGGTGGCCTCGATTTTCTGTGTCGATATTGATACCCCATTCTTCTCTCCACTCAGCTAGTGACTGCGGGCGAGGGGTGCCATCTGCTTTGGCACCGGGATGTACTAAAAACTCGGCAACATCAAAGCCGATACCACCAGCACCTATGACGGCAACTTTCTTGCCGACCTCTGCACCCGTCAACACCTCTAGATAAGAGAGTACCTTCTTGTGTTCAATGCCTGGAATAGGTGGTTTTCTAGGGTTAATGCCCGTCGCAACGATAACTTCGTCATAGCCACTTGCTTTTAGTTGTTGCTCATCAACTTTTGTATTCAGTTTTAGTGTGATTCCGGTCGTTTCAACGCGACGACCATAGTATCGAATCATCTCGTAAAACTCTTCTTTGCCGGGAACTTGCTTGGCGTAATTGAATTGGCCGCCAATTTCACTTGCCATATCATAAAGCGTCACATCATGACCACGCTCTGCCGCCACTGTTGAAGCCGATAGTCCAGCAGGGCCTGCGCCAATCACTGCAACTTTCTTCTTTTTCAGCGCAGGTAAGTAAACCAACTCTGTTTCGTGACAGGCTTGCGGGTTGACCATGCAAGAAGCGCGTTTTAATTCAAACGTGTGGTCGATACAGGCTTGGTTGCAGGCGATACAGACGTTGATCTCATCCCCGCGTCCTTCTGCCGCTTTGTTAACAAAATGAGGATCTGCCAATAATGGTCGAGCCATGGATACTAGATCAGCATCGCCAGACGCTATGATATCTTCAGCCACTTCTGGGGTGTTGATGCGGTTGGAGGCGCATACAGGAATCGACAGTTCCTTCTTCACCCGTGCGGTGGCATCACGGAATGCGGCACGAGGTACCGAGGTCACAATGGTTGGGACGCGTGCCTCATGCCAGCCGATGCCTGTGTTCATAATGGTTACACCGGCTTTTTCGAGGGCCTTGGCGGACTTTACGATTTCATTTGCTGTCATGCCACCTTCAACCAGCTCCATCATGGAAAGTCGGAAGATGATGATGAAATCTTCGCCCACCTGCTTGCGGGTTTCTTTCACGATCTCAACCGGCAGGCGCATGCGGTTCTCGATGCTGCCGCCCCATTTATCCTTACGTTGGTTAACGTGGGGAGCCATGAACTGGTTGATCAAGTAGCCTTCGCTACCCATGATCTCAACGCCATCGTACTTCGCCATCTTTGCTAGCTTTGCCGTTTTGGCGAATGCCTTGATGGTGGACTTAATCTCACCTTCGGTCATTGCTTTTGGCTTGAACGGGTTGATAGGGGCCTTTTTTGCGGAGGCAGAATGGGAGAGCGGATGGTAGCTGTAGCGGCCGGCGTGAAGAATCTGTAACGCAATCTTTCCGCCTTCTTTATGCACTGCACTGGTGACACGTAGATGGTTTGGAATGTCGCCATAGCTATTGAAACTACCGGCTGTAGGATAGAACCAACCGCGCCGGTTAGGGTTGTATCCCCCCGTGATGACTAGGCCGGTGCCACCCTTGGCGCGTTCTGCAAAGTAGGCGGCCAACTTCCCAATATTCCAAAAACGATCCTCGAGACCCGTATGCATGGAGCCCATGATGACGCGGTTTTTGAGTGTGGTGAAACCTAAGTCTAAGGGTTCCAGCATATGTGGGTAGTGTTGGTTGCTCATACGATAGCCTCTTTCATCCTGTAATCTGTATTAACTTGACAGTGTCAAGATATCATTTATTTTGACACTGTCAAGATTGGTTTGCTATCTTTTACCCCATGACTGCTGAAACCAAAAAATATCACCACCACAATCTACGCAATACCTTGCTTGAAAAGGCAGAAGCGTTGCTGAGCGAACGAGGCATTGGTGGGCTGACCATGCGCGAGTTAGCTGAGCGCGCAGGGGTATCTCGGCAGGCGCCGTACCATCATTTTTCATCAAAGCACGCCTTGTTATGCGCTATCGCAGAAAGGTCCTTCGAAGATCTAAGCAGGATACTTGACGGGTCGGAATCCAGTGATGCCATATCGATAGAAGAGGGGTTAAAGCAATACGTCGTCAGCTATGTACGTTATGCAGCGTTGCATCCAGAAAAATATGAGCTGATGTTCGGTGCTGTCACTTGGCGGAACGATCCGTCGCCAGAGCTCATTGAAAAAGGGCACAGCACCTTTCGTCGATACACCAATATTGTTAGGCACCTACAAGAAAAGGGGAGCTTACCAAAATCAGTCGATGTGACACGAATGTCCCAAACTACTTGGGCAACCTTGCATGGGCTGTGTCGCTTAAAAACCGATGGGGTGTTCGTAAGTCTGGAATCCGTGGAAGAAATTTCACTTTATGCGGCAGAAATGATTCTATCGTTGCTTAAAGGTCCAGTGGAGATTGTGTAGAAGGCTTAAACCCGACGCTCATATCTGCGAGTACAGCGTTGACGAAGCCAGAAGAGGAAGGGGTTTGCTGCGTTGTCTTTGGGGGATCTTATTCCCACCAAGGATAAAACGCAGGCATATCTGACGAAGTCTTTGCCGTAAACTCTGCTTGTCGTTTTTCTAGAAAAGCACTGACACCTTCTTTACCATCTTTTTGACTTGTGTAAAACATGCCTAACGATTCTACTTTATGGGCCTCGATGGGATGCGTTTGAGCTGAGTTTCGGTACATCATCTGGCGTATCAAGGCGATGGAAACCGGTGAACACTTTGCCATGCGCCGGGCAATTTTATAAGCTTCTTCCAAAAGCTGGTCAGCGGGTATTACCGCTTTAACAAAGCCACCTTGTTGAGCTTCTTCTGCAGAAAATATTTCGCCGCTATACGTCCACTCTAGTGCTTGGGAAACGCCTACTATTCGCGGTAAAAACCAGCTTGAGCAGGCTTCGGGGACTATACCTAATTTGCTGAATACAAAACCAATACGTGCCTTTTCTGATGCTAAGCGGATATCCATCGCGCACGTCATTGTTGCGCCAATCCCCACCGCTGCTCCATTTATTGCAGCGATAACCGGCTTGGTGCAATCGTAAATTGCCAACGCTACGCGCCCCCCAGTATCGCGAACACCCTCCATTATCTCAGGCTCCTCTAGCCGCTGTTCCAAGTCATTCATGGAGGGGCTAAGGTCTTCATTTAATCCGAAAACATTATCTACTCTATTCAGGTCCATGCCTGCACAAAAAGCACGTCCCGCTCCGGTCACGACGATGGCACCAATGGAGTCATCGGTGCTTGCTCGATTAAATGCTGCAATAAGCTCGTCGCACATCTCAACCGTAAACGCGTTGAGATTTTCTGGGCGATTGAGCGTTAGCGTTAAAATGGGATCGTCAACTTGATAATCGATTGTATTGTAGCTCATGGTTTAAGTAATCCTTGTTGTCTTGTAAATAAACTCTTAAATGGATTGGTGTGATTGGGGAGGGTTGTTATCGGTCTGATTCTGTTGTCCTTATCACCATTAAGCGCAATTCTGTCATGTCTTCTATTGCGTAACGGATACCCTCTCGGCCAAGGCCGCTATCTTTAATGCCACCATAGGGCATATGATCAACGCGCCAGGAGGGAACGTCACCGATGACAACACCACCGACGTCTAACGTATCCCAAGCTTTTTGTGCTTTATAAAGGTCCCGAGTAAATATGCCCACTTGTAATCCAAATTTGCTGTTATTAATGTGATCAAGCACTGTGTTGAAGTCTGAGAAGGAGTCGATGATTGCTACGGGGCCAAAGGCCTCTTCTTCACGGATGTTTTGTTTTTCAGAAACACCCTCCAGTAAGGTTGCTTCCATCATGGCTCCATCGCGGGTGCCACCGCATAACATTGTTGCTCCCGCGTCTACAGCTTCTTTAACCCAGGCGTCCAGACGTGATGCTTCTTTCTCTGATATCATCGGACCGATAAACGTTTCGGGATCTTTTGGGTCACCCATGGTTAACGCTTGTGTAGCGCGGACCAGTTTTTCTTTACCTTCTGCATAGATTTTTTCATGAAGATAGATGCGTTGTACACCGATGCAGCTCTGGCCGGATTGATAAAAGGCACCAAACACTATACGCGTTACGGCATCATCGATATCAGCGTCTTGATCAACAACACACGCTGCATTACCGCCAAGTTCAAGTACAACGGGTTTTTTACCGGCTTTTGCTTTTAAGGCCCAACCGACATCGGGTGAGCCGGTGAAGCTCAATAGTTTTAATCGCTCATCTTCTGTAAATAAATCTGCGCCATTTCGTCGGCAGGGAAGCACAGAAAATGCGCCTTCGGGTAGATTGGTTTCTGCCAATACTTCGCCTATAATAATGGCGCCAACAGGGGTAAGGCTTGCAGGTTTAAGAACAAATGGGCAACCTGCTGCAATGGCGGGTGCTACTTTATGAGCGGCAAGATTTAGCGGGAAATTAAATGGGCTGATAAAAGAACAGGGACCAATGGGTACACGTTTTGTCATGCCACTGTAACCTTTAGCGCGAGGGCTAATGTCCATCGGGATAACCTCCCCATTGATACGAGTTGCTTCTTCAGCAGCAATACGAAATGTATCGATTAACCGGGTCACTTCTCCTTGGGCATCCTTAATCGGTTTTCCCGCTTCCACACACAAGGCTTCTGCCAACTCGTCAAAACGCTCTCGAAAACGTTTTACACAATGTTCGAGAACTTCTTGTCGTTCATAGGCTGCCATTTTTCGCATGGGTTCAGTTGCGGCAACGGAAGCGGTAATTGCTTGGTCAATGACGGAAGCGTCAGCCATCGCCACGCTGGTTGCGAGGTCGCCGGTGTATTTGTCATAGACTTTTAGGTCTTCATTGGCGTAGATGGCTTTGTTGGCCAAATAGTAAGGGTAGATTTTTTTCAGCATAGTTGAACCTTGTTTTCGGTAGATCTTATTTTCTAGTCGATTTGTTTTAAACAAGTCTGTTTTTAGTAAGCAGCCTGGTAAATGGCCAATGCATCGTCGTAATTAAGGTAACGAGCGACTGTGATTAAAAACAACCCCTGCAACGCAATTTAATTAATTCATTTTCCACTCCAAATCATCACGTACCATAGCGTTAAGAATGGTCATCATTTTTCGCATACAAGCAGTGAGAGCAACCTTTTTATGTTTCCCATTTTCGACAAGTTTTGTATAGAAATTTTTGATTATTGGGTTGTGTTGGATGGATGATAACATCGCCATATAGAGCACTGTTCGGATAGGTGCTCGCCCGCCTCTTATGCGCCGCTTGCCCTTCATTTTTCCACTGTCATGGTTGTATGGTGCTAGGCCACACAGTGCAGATATCTGACGATGCGATAGGTGTCCAAGCTCTGGTAGTTCACCTAGTAGTGTGTAGGCCACACCATCGACAATGCCAGGAACGGAACAAATCACTTCATGAGTACGTTGCCATTCGGTGACTTCTGCCACTTCTTTCGCTAGCTTTTTCTTAATGACAACTATCTCATTGTTAAGAAATTTGAGCATGCGTGCATGTGATCTCTCCAATACTTTGGGACTCTTGTGCTGACGATTAAGCTCTTGCGTTCTGGCTTCATTTAATTGACGTAGCCTAGCAAGTAAGTCCCTGATAGAACGAACTTTTTTGGTTGGCATAGGTCTTATTTCTGGGCGAATTGTGAAAGCAAATAAGGCGATGAGACGAGCATCAATCTTATCTGTTTTTGCTAGTATGCCTTGTGCTTTAGCATACTGTCTGACCTTTAAGGGAGGTACAATAATGATGGGTAGGCCTTTTTCTGCACAGGCTTCAACAACCGCACGTTCATATCCGCCAGTGGCTTCAACGAGAACTCGTGTTAAGTTGTAGCGGTTTAATTTTGAAACTAATCGCTTGATGCCTTCAGCGTTATTCTCTTCTTGCCAATGTAGCTCCAACTCTAATATGTAGATATCAAGTAGGCCTTTACCGACATCAATACCGACGTTACGTTCTTTACTTTTTTTGTATGCAATAGACGTTGTATTCATAACTCACCCTTGCTACATTCGGGCTCGAGGCCCATTCGACTGTTCGAGTTAAAAAGTAGAATCAGCATGGTGCCCACGCTCGTTAACGGGCTAGACTTTGTCTGCGCCTAAGATCCACCGGGCTACCATGCTGAATACCTGTTGGTGCAGGTATGGGCCTCACTATAACTTGTTTAAATGATGGTGAAAATACGATGATTTTCATCATACAAGGATTATTCACTAACAGACGTTGTTGTAACATTGCGTCTTGCGCAAGGTTGGGTAAGCATTTTTCATCAATTTTCATTTCTCTTAATGTTGTGGGCAAACCAAGCTCTTGTATTAAGGATTCAATACCGTCAATAAGTTGATTGCTAATTTCTTTATCGGTACTTACGAGATTGTCATCTTGCAAAATAATCGGCGCTAACTCTGCATAAAGCTTAGCGGCATCATTGATGTTAAAGCGCATAACATGAGGCAGTACCAATGAATTACTTAGCCCGTGAGGAATGTGGAAATGCCCCCCCTAAGGGATAGGCTAATGCGTGTACGGCGGCAACTGGGGAATTGGCAAAGGCTTGCCCTGCAAGCATGGCACCCAGCAACATATCTTCTCTGGCTTTTTTATTGCAACCATCATTTACGGCGTTGCGAATACTACCTGCCATTAAGCGTAAGGCTTCCTTTGCCATGAGGTCAGACATCGGGTTTTTTTTGTATTTCCCCGTGTATGCTTCGATGGCATGGACCATCGCATCAATACCCGTTGCCGCAGTAACATGCGGAGGTAGACCTAAGGTTAAATCAGCATCAAGTATGGCAATATCAGGTAAAAATAGTGGAGTGACCGCACCATTTTTGGTGGTGTTACCGGTAGTGATGATAGCAACTTGTGTGACCTCTGATCCGGTACCGGCGGTTGTAGGTACTTGAATTAGTGGAAGACGTGAGCCTTTTGCATTACCCACACCATAAATATCGACAAGTTGTTGTTTGCAATCTGGATGGGCAAGCAAGGCAATCACTTTAGCTACATCTAACGAGCTGCCCCCACCAAAGCCGACAATGGCGTCAACTTTTTCTGCTTTCGCAATAGCTAAAGCTTCAAATATCACACTTTCAGATGGGTCGAATTTTACGTTACTAAATACATGCAGTGGTATCTGTGATCGATCGAAACTACTCACTGCGTTGAGGTGTAGCCCCAATCCAACGATACCAGAATCAGTGATTAACATGACTGAACGTAGGTGTTGTTCAGCGCAAATTTCTGCAAGGCGTGAAGCCGCTTCTGGCTCGCAAATAATCGATTTACTGGTTGCGAAAGTGAAACTACTCATGGTTTGTCCTATCTTAGAAAGCAAAATGCTTTGCATTTAATTTCATTAGGTTTTCAGCGCCAGACAGTAGGGCGTGCTTATGCATTTTTGTTCGAGGCAATATGCGATCAAAATAAAACGTTGCGGTAATAATTTTGCTGTTGTAGAAGTCAGCTTCATTGCTACCAGCTTCAATTTCTTTTTGCGCAACGGTGGCCATGAGCGCCCAGAAATACGGGAGTACTGCATAGGAGGAATACTGTAGAAAGTCTACTGAACAGGCCCCAATTTCTTCCGGGTCCTGCTGTGCTGCCTTTATCGCTTCCATTCCAAGACTTTCCCACTCAATCAGGACATCTTTGAGGGTTGTAATTAGACCGCCAATATTATTGTTTTTGATCTTGGTGTCGTCATAGACATAGCCATCGCAGAACTGGTTAATTTGATCAATGAAGCCATTAAGTGCCTTACCATTGTCGCCCAATAATTTTCGACGAATAAAATCCAGTGCCTGAACACCATTGGTACCTTCATATAACATAAGGATTCGGCTATCTCGCATTAATTGTTCCATGCCCCACTCTCGAATAAAGCCATGACCACCGTAGACCTGAACACCAAGACTACTCACTTCTTGGCCAGCGTCAGTGAGAAAGGATTTCACAATGGGAATAAAAAACGAAAGTAGAGCTGTGTTTTCTTTATGTTTTTGTTTGTCTGTTTCAAACCGCTCTTTATCCAATAATGTTGATACATAGTACGACATCATACGACAACCTTCCGTTAATGCTATTTGTGTAAGCAGCATTCGTCTAACGTCAGGATGCACAATGATGGGGTCGGCAACCTTGTCAGGACTTTTTATACCGCTGAGTGAACGAGTTTGAATACGATCATTCGCGTATTCCAGAGCACCCTGAAAGGCCATTTCTGCAATCCCTAAACCCTGCAGACCTACTTGGAAACGGGCATCGTTCATCATAGTGAACATACAAGCCAAACCTTGGTGTTCTCCCCCTACAATCCAACCTTTGGCATTTTCGAAATTCAACACACAGGTTGCAGATGCCTTGATGCCCATTTTGTGCTCGACGGAACCACAAGTTACGGCATTACGTTCGTCTGGCTGCCCCTCTGCGTTGGGAAGAAACTTGGGAACTAAGAACAGACTGATTCCTTTGCTGCCACTGGGTGCGTCAGGTAGTTTGGCAAGTACAAGATGGATAATATTTTCACTAAGGTCATGTTCACCTGCGGTAATAAAAATTTTAGTACCGGTTACAGAGTAAGACCCATCGGTGTTGCGTGTTGCCTTTGTTCTAAGCATTCCAAGATCAGTACCGGCCTGTGATTCAGTCAAACACATAGTGCCAGACCAGGTACCATCAATGAGTTTTTCTAAATACGTATTTTTTAACTCATCGCTACCGTGTTTGTTAATGGCAAGTATGGAACCTTCAGTTAAGCCAGGGTAGGTGCGCAACGATAAATTGGAGGACATGGTCATTTCATGAAATGGTGTTGCTAAGCTGTTGGGTAAATCTTGGCCGCCAAAATCAGTGGGAGCAGTGATCGATGCCCAGCCGTTATCACAGTATTGTCGATAGGCTTCTTTAAACCCTGTAGGTGTTGTGACCACACCGTTTTCAAAAGTAACAGCTTCTTCATCGGCCTGTCGGTTTAACGGTGCTAATGCGGTTTCAGAAAAACGGGCACCTTCTTCCAAAATGGAATCAATAAGATCGGAGGTGATGTCTGCCAGCCCTAGTGATTGATAATGTTTCTCTAAGCCAATCACTTCGTTCAGGATAAAACGCATATCCCTGAGGGGGGCTTTGTAATCTGTCATAGTGATCTCGATAGTTGTTATAAATTGTTAAATTGATTTCTGTTATTCTGTGATAAGAGTTTTTGAGGCATATACTTTGGTAATCGAATGTTCAACTTCGCCAACATACCAAGGCGCTAACAATTTGTGGAACAGCATGCCTGGGCGCAATAACATAAACCACATCATGGCTAGAGATAATGGCAGGCCAATAATATAGCTAGCGATATGCATTGAGGTGTTGGAATCTATTTCTCCTAGACCTCTCAGAATATTGTCTCCAACCCCTAATGCAGCCCCCACATAAGCAACAGTAACTGCCGATATAGCTGCACCTCCAAACCCAACAATAAAGCAGCCAGAAACATAGGATATGGTACAACGGGTATAACCGGGCTTACGTTTAATGAGGGGGTCTGTATTTAAACCGTTGATATACCAAAGCCCCATGAATGCGACAAAAGGAGGGTATAGATAAACACCATCGATTATCAAAGTGATGGCAACACCACTGGTCATGAAATTCCAGAGGCTAATTATAATACCGTCGGTTGTGCCAGCACCGGGTGTCCACGCAGGGCTACCGGACAACATATCCCTGTCATACAAGAATCGATCATAACCCAAGCCATCCCACCCATAGAGAAGGATAAAGAACATACCAAAGTACCCAAAGATCCAATTTAAATTGGCGTAATAATATTTTCCATTACTAATCAGTTTATAGCTGACCCAAAAACCCAACATACCTTGAGTGATATTGGTCAGGCCAAAAGCCAATATTAGCCATTCCGATATCGAGTAGATGGTGTCAGCTGCTTGCATGGTTTCCCAGCTGGGGTGCCTTAATAGCAACAACATGCCGGTGGGCGCCCATACTAATGCTAAGAACAAAATGGTATTCACGAAATACTTCGATTGAAAAGGGTTGGGCTCCTGTGTTAACTGTCGGCCAGCGGCGACCGCTAGGCTTGCTCCTAAACCATATGCCCAAAATACGTCAACTTGTACCATGGTATTCTCCTTAGAGTGAATTGATTCACGTACTGATCCATTAGTTATTGTTTGATGGGGCGCAGCAGTAGGAGAGAATTATAAGAATAAGGTTTTCTGAAATCCTGACAATCATCGCCATTCAATTGGCATGTGTCGCCATCTTTCTAGACGGATTAGGTTAGCTTTCACGTGTGGACACTTTGCGTTCTCTGTCTTCTTTCAAGACCACATTAAGCATTATGAGCTGTTCATTTCTAGATATCTTTGCTATATGATAATGATTCCTATTAACCTTTTGTTAAGGGGGCAATGATTGCTAGCCTGTCTGGACTTTCATTCATATCCATTACCTGACGAGATAAAGTGAAGCATGAGAAACTCTGAAAGTAGCGACCAAATTAAATCCATGGAATCTCTAGAGCAATTAGTTGGTAAAACCCCGGGGCCGCGAGACTTGAAGGTAATTGATCATCTTGATAAGAACGCTCTGCTATGGATTTCTGTATCATCGTGCATGTTTGTTTCAATGGCGGATAACAGGAGCAATGGGGTCAGTGCATCGATAGGAGGAGGTAGCCCCGGTTTTGTGAAAGCGGACTCTTACTACCTTCAGATACCTCGTAATATGATGGATAATCATGAGAACATTGTCGAAGGGGCTGGGTGGTGTTCTCTTTTCCTAGTGCCTACGTTAAAAGAAAGCTTGCGTGTTAATGGGGTTGTCGAATCCATTTCTAACGACACAGTTACCGTTAAGGTGTCGGAGTGTTATTTACATTGCGCTAAAGCATTTATGCGTTCGAATTTTTGGGAAGAACAAGCAAAATATCCAGCGGTAGGTTCATCTACAGAGTTTTGTGATTTGGCGAGTTTTATGTTGGTTGCTACCAGCAATGAGAAAGCTCAAGCTGATCTTAGTCCAAAAGGTGATCCCGCGGGAAAGTTGTTGTGCTTGCGTGAAGATGGCGTTTGGTATCCTGACAGACCTGGTAATCGTAGAGTAGACAGTTTTCGGAATGTTATCAGCCAACCAAATATCGAAATCATGGCGATTATTCCTGGCAGTTTTCAGATCTTGCGAGTTTCCGGAGAGGCGGTTTTACAGGTTAATGACAAAATGCAACATCATTTCTCTGTGCTAGATAAAGCACCGAAACTGGTTGTTCAAATTGATTCTAAAAAAGTGTCATTGGAAACGAGTGAAGCGTTACAGCGCGCAAAACTATGGCCGGCTACAGCACCTACGTTAGCGTTTAAAGCGGCAGATATCTGGAAGTCTCATGTAAAACTAAGTAAGTCAAAAGGCGTACAGGCTAAAATTGCGAAGGCTGCGGTTTCAGTTCCTGGAGCGCTTCAAAAAGGTCTCGATTTTGATTATGAGAAAAACCTTTATTAGATTCCATATTCCACAATGTTTACGGGGTGCGTCGGATCTAATGTCTAGCGTGACTAGCCTTAAAGATTTTGTGTGTTCTAAAGCAAGTTGGCTACACTTAAGGTATTGATGGATATCGATACGATATCTACTTATTCGATCGGTGCTAACGTGTTAATTTGCATCGGTTAATGTCCTTTAACGTGCCTAAAAGAGTGGCGTCATGGCTGAAACTTTGTTTGATCAATACGGTGGTTTTTCTACCTTTAGTGCTATAGTTTCCAGTTTTTATCAAAAAATCATGGATTCTGATGAGTTGGCTCCTTATTTTGATGGGGTCAATATGGAACGTTTGATGGATCATCAGACCAACTTTATTGCAAAAGCCTTAGGAGGTCCGGACAAATATGAGGGGCGGGATTTAAAAGCAGTACATCAGAGGTTTAAGATTACGCTACCTCACTTTAAGGAGGTTGCAGAGCTGCTAGCGGAGGCACTTGAGGAGGCAGGGGTTACAGAGAAGGACGTGGAAACGATTATCTCTGTAGTGGGTTCCTTGCAAGATCAAATTGTCAGCGCGTGACGTTGCGAAAGTAAGGTGCGAGCTATGCGTTTGAAATGTTTAACCGTAATAATTTATGGGTGAGTTTCCTAGCGGTATTGTCGATAGGCTGGATGTTGGTGTCGGTATTTGTGGTGTCGATTCACTCTTGTTCGTCGCTGCAAATACTACGATATCATCGTGGTTAACGCTGTCTAACGAAGGTGCAGGATTGTCGGATTTCCTGAGTGACAAGGAGTATGCGCGCCTTAAGGTAGCTGTTTCAAAAAAGCGAACCTTTCGCTTTAAGAAGAGTGTTTTAGTAAAGGGGCGCGATCAATCGATAGATTTTGTTATTAATTTAATTGAGGTTGATGCTAAGACCTATGTAATGATACGGGGGGTAATAAACAATTCGAATATTGAGATTCAGAATCTTATTAGAAATCATGACGAGTTGTCTGAAAAAAACAACGACCTTTTAAGGCAAGAAAAAGAGAAGACCGAGGAGGCTAATAATGCAAAAAGTGCTTTTATGGCCAATATATCTCATGAATTACGTACCCCTATGAATGCGATTGTTGGGTTTACAGGGATTCTCAAGAAGAGGGTTTCTGATGAAAAAAATATTCAATTAATTGATTTTATTTCTGAGTCCTCTAATGCCTTATTGAAATTAATTAATGGATTGCTGGTGTTTGCGAAAAAAGACTCAGAAAAGCCTAAAATGGACACCACGCCGATTGATCTTTCGAAAGCGATCAAGAAAATTGTCTGTAAGTTCAAGGAAGCTGCAGATCAAAAGGGTATTGCCATTGAGTATAGAGAGGACGCGGGTGTCCCTAAAAATATTGATTTACAGCTTGAGATGTTTAATAAAATTTTATCTAGTATCCTTGATAATGCATTAAAATTTACATGTCAGGGAAAAATCGAGCTGACGGTTAGTTGTAATTCTTTGCTTAAAGATATGCTTGTTTTTAGTGTTAGTGACACCGGTATAGGAATAAGCGACCTCTATTTAAAGAGCATGTTCGAGCCTTTTACTCAGGAGGATAGCGCTATAAACAGGGAATATTCTGGTGCTGGCTTGAGTTTGAGCGTTTGCAAGAAGTATATAGAGCGAATGGACGGAAAAATTTGGTGTGAAAGTGAGAAGGACGTTGGCACTACGGTTTATTTTTCTCTTCCCTGTGTGCCTACACAGTAAACTTATCTATTGTAGGCCATTAATTCGGCCCATATTATCGTCGTTTGGATATTCAATTCAATTAGTTCTAATCGCATGAACTATCGCGTTAGTTTTTTAAGTAGGCTGGTACTGTGGTGCTATCATAGTGTGCTCACGGCTATCTTGTGACCGGTTTTGACCTGATTAATTGACCCATGCTGACCTTTATAAGTTAACTATTTTCGTTACGATATCTATTGTGTTCTGAAGAAACCCCTAACAATAAAAATATGAAGGAAAGGCTATGTACCTTTGTATGGGCAAATCCCCTAATCACGTTCAAATAATCTCGACTTTGATTGTTACTATTCTTTGCTCAACTCTGATGTTCGGCTGTAAGCAACAAGTCACTGATCTGGAAGGAGAGTTTACGATATCCTCACGTCATGCGGATATGCTGCTTGGCGTTAGTCTGGCTGATGCGTATTTCGGCGATCGTGACCACTCATTACGGCCATCGTGAACGATTCGCGCATTGAAGTAACACTGGAGCATTATTTATAAAACGATCGTTCACGATGGGTC
>MAAL01000046.1 GCA_002163245.1 Gammaproteobacteria bacterium 42_54_T18
GGAAGAAGCGGTGGACATTGAAGGCTTTGATCCTGCTAATGCCAAACGTACCTTTCGCATTGCCGCCGCCGATACCATCATTGAAACGGCCTGGGGGCCGTTGCGAAAAATTATTGAACAACAGGCACCGCACATTAATTTGCATGCGGTGCCCTATACCATCAGCAATGGCCAAGCGCTGCTGGATAACGCCGAGGTGGATTTAGTGGTGGGGGCCGTGGTGGCAAACCACGAAACCATTTGCAGTGAATTTCTTTATAGCCCTTGTTACACCTGTGTGATGCGCCCCAACCACCCGCTTACTCAGTCCCCTTTAACATTGGAAGCATTTGCCAACAGTGACCACTTGTTGGTGTCGTTATCGGGGGAAGCCTCCGGTTACACAGATGAGGTGCTGGCTCAATATGGTTTATCACGAAGAGTGGCCATGACCGTGAACCATTTTTCAGCTGTGCCCAAACTGATTACCCAAAGTGATTTAATTGCCATTGTGCCTTCCAGCACCCTGGAGGATTCTATTTTTAGCGGCGAGTTGGCCGTGGTGGAGCCCCCCATTGAAATTACAGCCAAGCAAGTAAATACCTATTGGCACAGACGCCAGGACACCGACAAGGGGCTCACTTGGTTGCGCACCCATATTAGTCGCATCATTAAAGAACATGCCTCGACGCACATGGAAGAATTGGAAAAACGGATTTGTAATAAGTGCCAGGGGTGATTTATTGCAAGACTTATGAATCAGGCGGCATAGACAGTAATAAGCCTGCCTATGCCAATTTAGCCTAATTCAATTTTTCCGTACAGATGGGATATGTTTTTAGAATGCACATGCACAATCCCTTCTTGTCCCTCACGGTGAAGGCTTAGTTGCCCCTCACCCGGTAAATAAAATGGCGACTTAAATTGAAAAACTGCCCTTTTAGGCGCTCCATCCAGATAGCTATGAATTTGTTCGTAGGCTTTTGATACTAGAAATATGCCGTGAATAATAGGCCGTTTAAAACCAAACAGTTTGGCCGTAATACGCGACAGGTGAATGGGATTATAATCACCGGATAGTTGCGCATAACGTTTACCTGCATGTGGGTTTAGCGTAATGGCCGAAGCCATAACAGGCTCACTGGGTGCAGCCTGCTGATTAAATTCACATAATACAGGTAAGCCTTCATCACTCTTTACCTTAACGGCGCGGGTATTGTTTTATCATTTTCAAAACCAAAACTTTCCAAGTACTGATTAAACTGCGCCGTGTTAATGGCAACGTCACCGATCTTTAGCGTTAACGCAGGCAATGCCGTTAACCGCTTTTGGTTACGCTTAAAAAGTGCCTTAGCGTACAAGCTTGCAAGTGACGGCAGCCCTTGAAAAGAAGTGGTGATCATGACTTGCTCCTAGGCTGCGGTGGTAACAGTTGCGGCAGGAAATCCTGGGGCAAAGGGTTCACGCTGAACCTTGCAGGCATTTACCATGAAACTCACCGCATGATACAAACCGGCCACCATGATCAGTTCGATCAATTGCTCCTCTTTAAAAGCCTTGGCCAGCGCTTGCCATAATTCATCAGATACCTGGCTAGTGGCATGGAGTTGATCCACCAAGGCAATAATGAGGTTTTGGCTGTCACTCCATAAAGTGGAGTCAGGTTGCTGGGCTGTGGTGTCGTTAATTTGTGCCTTACTGAAGCCGGCTTTTTTGGCAAACGCGGCCACGTGCACGCCCCATTCATACTCGGCTTTGCACACACCACACACCCTTAAGATCACCAACTCTCGATCAGCAATGGTTATGCTGCCCCTGTCTAGCAGGCCACCAACCACCATGCGATGCAGTACTCTTGGGTTGTGGGCCACGGTGCGAAAGATTGAGAGCGGGGGCATGCCAGGGGGCATAACCGTGTTGAAGTGGGCTGTGATTTCTTCGCTGTAGGGCGCATTAAGTGGGCTTATGCGTGCTTTCATGGTTCAGCTTCTCCTGGGGTTAACCGTTAGGGCTTTCTTTGCTACAATATCTGTAGCAACCACAACACCATACCGCTACATATTGTGTAGCACAAGCTTTTATTGAAAATGCCGGCCTATTTGAAGGATCTGAAAAAGACATGAGTAACAACACCAGTTCAAGACCCATCATGCAGTTAATCGACATTCTCGGTAAAAAATGGGTACTCAGAATCTTATGGGAATTGAAGCCCGGCCCCTGCACTTTTCGCCAGCTGCAAAGCCGCTGTGGCGATTTATCCCCCACCACCATTAATGCCCGCATAAAAGATTTATGTGTGGCCAGGTTTGTGGTGAAAACAGCCGATGCCGGTTATGCCCTCACCGAACAAGGGGAGGAATTAATTGAATTGTTTTTACCGTTAAATAATTTTGCCACACGCTGGACCAGCGAACAGTAATGCAGCCCTAACCTACTTGACTGGCGGTAAGGTCAAATTGCCACATTGTGCGGTTATTCGGGTTCATCTAATTCCCGAAAAACCTTTGTGCGCTGGGAGGGAAGTCACTCTTAGAATTTAGCCCATTCGTAAACCTGAATAAAAATACCTAGCCTGCCTAAGATGTAGCAACACAGGTGAGGTGTTGGATCAATATGGACTGGCACATAGATGACCCATTTTTCTAAGGCACCCCATTGGGCTTTACAGGGTTTATGCACAAACCGTCATTAAGGGTATTGACTAGGGGTGGTGCCAGTCCAGCGTTTAAAGGCCCTGGTAAAATTACTTTGACACTTATAGTCTAAGAATATGGAAATCTCACACAAGGACATGGCCTTGTTTAATATTAGTTTTATGGCGATATTTTTGCGGCAGTCATTCACCAGCTCAGAATAGGAAGTGCCTTCCTCACTGAGTTTGCGTTGTAATTTCCGGGTGCTCATGGCCAAGTGACGAGCGATGGCCTGTTGGCTTAATTCACTTTGTCTAAAGTTTTTCAAATAAATGGTTTTCACTTTTTTAGAAATACTATTCTCATTTAGTTTGCTAAGTTGACTCTCAATCCAGCTATCTAATGAGCTGGTTAAAGCAGGATGATAGCCGTGATGTTTTATTAAAACCTCATGTTATTAAATACTATGCCATTAAAACTTGAATGGTAAATAACCGGGCAGCCAAAAAAGGATTCAAACGCCAAGCTAGAAGCAAAGCCTTGTTTAAAATGAACGGATTTCACCCCTGGATGCCCACACGCTACTTGGCTTAACAAGCTATATAAACTCGAAAATGTGGCCGATAAAGCGTAAATATTCCAGTGTTCTTCGCTCTGCTGATGGGGGGCCAATTTTAAACAAATGTCACCATTGTTCTCTGTAAGCTTCACCTGAGTGCCGCCACTAATAAAAGCAGAGAAACGCTCAAAACGATTAAGTGCATCGTATACTGTGGAACTGGCAGCCATGGTTAAGCCTAAGGCACCAAAGGCGCTGGGTTTAAAATAACGACTCACCCTAATTGCCAAATAGGGGTCCTGGGTTAATCCAACAGCCATTTGCCAGACTCTGGCCAATAAACCAGAAGGATAACGTATGTCATCTTTTTTAATTTGTGACAGCGAAATTCCATTTTGTTTAAATAAATACTCACTGTCCAATCCATAACTGTCGATGGTTTGTGCCACTAACAGTATCCAGCTTCCTGCTGTGGTGGGACTTGATTGAACCGGTGAAAAATCACTCATGGAAAGACTCCGATAAACAAACTGCGAATAAATTATTGTTGATTGGCCAGTAAATATTAAAAAGCGAACAAATGAGTCTGCCTTAATATATACACTGAGTTCTTATCCATAAGTTTTATGCTTCACTGCAAATTGAATTCACGAGGGTTTATTAAATAAAAAAGGACCGAACCCTTGGGTTCGGTCTAAAGTGGAACACACAACGAAATGTCTTAAGTCCTGCGCTTCAACACGCAGGGGTTAGCTAGCGTCCAGTGCGGCGCAGGGCTGACGTGGTAAAATGTTTGCGTTTCATTTTCATTCCAAAGTCAAAGGGTGCCTTCTCTTCGCCACGTAAATCCACCTGGTAACGACCGGAGAAAAGGTCATAGCTGGTCATGGCCACATACCAGGCGGCGTTAGCATTTACAAATTGCATGCTGTGGCCTTCAGCTAAACGCCATATTTGGCCACGCTCGTCATAGTGATCAGCCACCGCCACCTGCCAGGAATCTTCATCCATGTATAAATCTCGTTTGCCATAAACATGGCGTGCCCCTTCTTTAAGGGTGCCCTGTACATGCCATACGCGGTGTAATTCGTAACGGGCATAATCCTGATTGATGTGCCCTGGGGCCACTATGTCGGCGTACTTGGTATTTTTATCAATGATCTTGTACGAGTTATAAGGAATGTAAATTTCCTTTTTACCCACCAGTTTCCAGTCAAAGCGATCCGGGGAGCCATTAAACATGGCTACCTGATCCACTGTACGAATGCCTTCATGGGTGGGGGCATCGTAACCCACCTGAGGAGCGCGACGCACACGGCGCTGGCCAGCGTTGTAAATCCAGGCTTTTCTAGGTTGACTTAGCTGGTCAATGGTTTCATGTACTAGGCTCACATTACCGGTTAAGCGCGCCGGTGCCTTGGTGTAGTCAAGGGTATAAAAAAGAATATTTTTGTCTTTTTTAGGATCACGGCCACCAGGTAAAGACTCCGGGTAGGCAAACTTAGTGCTTATTGTCATAGTGCTGAAAGAGCCGTCAGTTTCTACGATGTTAGACGCAGTAGCCACGTGTACATTGCCGCCTTTATAAGCGGTTATGTGATTCCAAATCACTTCAACCCCGCTGTTAGGAATGGCAAAGGGAATGTTGCCTTCAAATTGTTTAACACCATTGCCACCCGCTACTAACTGAGCCTGAGTGGCATTTTTTTTGGCATTATCCATAACGTCTTGTGACAGGCTGGCCGTTCTATGGCTTGGGTAAATGGCCATCTTGTAACTCTTTGGGTATTTGGCAAACATGGCCAGTTGGCCCGGGGTTAAGTTTTGTTTATGTTGTGCCAGATTGCTCTGGTCTATGACAAATAACGGGGCTTCGTGGGCATAAATATCCTCATAAGGATTGGCATCCTTATCTTGCGCTAAACCGCCCTTATAAGCCGGAATAGAGCCTGCCTTATTGCCCTGTTTAATGGCTCCCACGGGGGTTAGGGTTTTTCCCAATTGAGACGCTTCTTGTTCGCTTACTTTTGCCAGTGACCACTGAGGGACACCTAACAGCAGTAATGTGGAAAATGAGTATGATATAAGTTTCATAATATAAATCCTGTCAATAAGTGCTACTGAAATAAGCACGTATTCATAATTGAGTGAGAATTAAAACTGCATGGCCATGGTCAAAGACGCATAGTCCCGGTCGCGAGTGAGGTCATTGGTGCCGCCGCTTAAACGGTTGTAAGAAATAGCGCCGTTGTACCTGCTTCTATAATCCAGGTTTAAAGTAAGACCCAGGCGTTTATTGCCTTCGTTAAATCCACTGTTGCTTATGGGGGCTACGCCATCCACGTCGTGACTGATAAATAACTCAGGGGTAAAGCTCACCCCAGCAAATACATTACTGTACTGCGCGCTTACTAAGGCGCGATACCCCCAGGAATTTTGACTAACCGTGTGGCTGGCGGCCATGTTTGCTCCTTCATATTTTTCAATGGCACCCGCACTGTCATCCAGGCCGTGCACATGGGTAGCGCCTGCCTCGACCACCACACTAAGGGTGTCGGCGTTTAATACATGGTCAACGATTTTAATGGCGGTTAATTGCAGCTGCGAGACATCAAATACGCGAAAGCCATCAAAGGTATCGCCATCACTGTGATCATTGGCTTGCTGAACATAAAACTGCTGCTCAAGGGAGCCATTGGCTGCCAGGTAGGCTTTTGCTGCTTCTATATCACCACCTGTAAAGGCCAGTGCGGTGCCGGCTATGGTGGCTTCACCCAATAAGTTACTGCCGCCATAAAGGTAACCGTTGTATGCCAAAGGTACCCCTTTTTGATGACTTACTTCACCAGATACCGACATGGTGGCCACATTGGTGGCAAAACTCAGCCCGGCAAGCTGTATGTCTTCCGGGTAGCTCAAATGAAAGCTGCCGGCATCCGAATTGGCATAAACCGTAGCCAGCACCGCCGCCTGGGTTGCCTGATCTTGAGTAACAAGGCCGTTATTAATGGCAGGAGAAAGTTCGGCAAACTTAGCGCCCATCAGCGCCAACTCATCCACCGTACCCGCAGTATTACGCAGCGTTGGGGTACGGCTATGAATGTTCATGGCGTAAAACCCAAACTCGGTATCCAGTGCCTCCGACAGGTAGCGAAACGCCAGGCCAAATTGTCCGTCACTGTTAGGACGTTGTACAAAGTTATCATCGCCCTTTAAAACTGCGACAGGTAAACCATTGGCCGCATCTCCAGCAAATGTTTCTAAGCCATCACAACCGGCAGCCGCTACATCACTGGCGCTAAAGTAAGTACCGCACCCTTGCAGAACGGTTTCATGAAATTCCAATTGATAAAATACTTCGGCACTTAAATTATCGCTAAGAGCGACATTGGCAAACGCCATATTCACCGGGATGGCTGCGTCTTTTAGTCTTGACCCTGGGCGAGCCAGAGCATTCAAATCATAAGGGTTAATGGCGTTTAAACCCCCGGAAATAAAAGTACTGTCCCCCCAACTCACCACCTGTTTGCCCAGGCGTACATCCAGTGGCATGTCTAAAATATCGAACTCGCCATACACGTAGGCATCCATGACTCTGGCACCTGAAAACTTGGAAAGCTCATGGTAGTTTGAATCATCCAGGCTTTTATCATTTTCAAGAGCAGCGTCATACCAGTACTTAGCACTCACTACGGCCCCAAAATTTTCATAACGCATTTTTAAGTCGTTGCTGCCATTAAAGGTTTGCGAGAACGCATCACCATTTTGATAATTTTTATTACCATTATCTACGTTGTGATCGTTTAGTATTTTTTCATCCGGCTTCTCCAAACGCCAGCTGGATCCCAGGGACAATTGGCTGTTTAAACTGGCTTCAATTCCTTTCACTTCATAGTCCAAAGCCTGAATGTGGCTGGACACTAAAAGCGGAATGCCAATCAACAGGCATTTCCCATTGAGAGCCAAATTT
The DNA here is from genome assembly GCA_002163245.1 of Gammaproteobacteria bacterium 42_54_T18. Taxonomy (GTDB): domain Bacteria; phylum Pseudomonadota; class Gammaproteobacteria; order Pseudomonadales; family Ketobacteraceae; genus 42-54-T18. The sequence goes on from MAAL01000046.1 coordinate 7,142, forward strand.
TTTTCTTGTCTTATAGACATATTTATTACCTCTTATTATATTTTTATGGTGTTGTATGACAGCGGCCCAAGTTTTTGGCGGCCACTGTCGGGGTTAGGTGTGATCGTGCTAGTCCTGCCACTGGTAATCTTGGTACCACTGACGAATGGTTTTTTTATCGAGTTTCCCGGTGGCGGTATGGGCCAGTTCGACCACAAATGCCACCTCAGTGGGTATCCACCAGGTAGCGACTTTTCCTTGGTAAAATTTAAGAATATCTTGTGCGGTGAGCCCGCTATCCGGTTTTCTCACCACCACTAACAAGGGACGTTCGGTCCATTTTTCATGGGCAACCCCAATCACCGCGGCTTCCGCCACAGCTGGGTGGCTCATGGCGAGATTTTCCAATTCAATGCTGGAGATCCATTCACCACCTGACTTGATAATATCCTTGGTGCGATCGGTAATTTGCATGCGAGACTCTTCATCCATGAAGGCCACATCGCCAGTTTCAAACCAGCCTCCTGGTGTAAAGTCTGCTTGCTGTTTATGGTAGCCAGCGGTGACAAATGCCCCCCTCACTTGCACCGCCCCAGAGCTGGTGCCATCCCAGGGCAACTCGTCACCGTTTTCGTTAACAATTCTTAGGTCAACGCCATAAATGGGGCGACCCTGGCGCAGGAGTTTTTGGTTAAACTCCTCTTCGGGCAATTCTCGGTCCTGTGAGGACATTTTGTTGTAGGTACCCAGTGGGCTCATTTCAGTCATGCCCCAGGCATGTTCCGCTTCAACACCGTATTTGTCATAAAACGTTTTGAAAATAGGCAGCGGACAGGCAGCTCCGCCCACCGTCACACGTTTTAAGCTATCGATGGATTCGCCACTTTGTTCAAGGTAATCAAGCAGCGCCAACCATACCGTGGGCACGCCGGCGGACATGGTGATTTTTTCTTGGTTGATTAAAGTTGTTAACACTTTACCGTCTGCCATTTTTGGCCCAGGCATCACCAACTTGGCACCTGCCATGGGCGCCGAGTACACTATGCCCCAGCCGTTAACATGGAACATGGGCACAATGGGCATCACCACGTCGTTTCTGGAAAAGGCAAATGCATCCGGCATGCTGCTGGCGTAGCTGTGCAAGACAGTGGAACGATGACTGTAGACCACGCCCTTTGGATTACCTGTGGTGCCCGATGTATAACATAATGCAGATGCGGCACTTTCTTGTAATTCAGGCCAAACAAACTCATCACTTTTATCGGCAATGAGGGTCTCGTAACAATGAACATTGCGCAGAGTGGTTTCAGGCATATTGTCTTCAGAAGTCAGCACAATAAAACCCAACACGTTAGGCATTTTGTCCTGAAGCGCTTCTATTTTTGTAACAAACAAGGGGTCAACAAACAGGAATTTATCTTCTGCGTGTTCAACTATGTACTCAATTTGCTCATCAAATAAACGAGGATTAATGGTGTGACAAACCATGCCCGAACAGGAAATCCCATAATAAAGCTCAAGGTGGCGGTAATCGTTCCAGGCCATTGTGCCAATTACATCCCCAGGCTTGGCACCCAGTTCAACTAGAGCGTTGGCAAGCTTTCCCACGCGCTGAAAAGCATCTTTATAGGTATAGCGGTGCAAGGGGTTGTCCGCCGTTACCGATATGATTTCCTGATTAGGATAATTCTTCTTGGCAAAGTTCATGACTGACGTGATCGTCAGAGCCGGTTCCATCATGGTTGATAACATGGGTTTGTCTCCAAATTAAATATGTTTGTGTCAGCGAACTTTTAAAAGCCCTGCAGTGTTTTTAACAGGCGGTTAACTTTCCCTGCGTCAATTTTCCCCAATCATCGTGGGATATATCCAGTAAAGTGAGGCCACTGTTTCCATAAAATGACGCCACCAATTGCCTATCAATTAAAATGGCAATTCTGTGGGCGTTAGGGTTTGCTGCCAGGCATTGGGCATGAGCCAATGACGAACGCGATTACGCAGGAAGGCTCTCTCAAATTATTTTTTATTGTTAATTCGTTCATGACTTCTCTCCTGGCCGTTACCGTCATTTGCTAGAAACGTATGCTGGCCAACGGTTTATTTTTATCTCACTCAAGGTGTGACCTGCTGACCTTAAGCAGTACAAATGGTGAGTGCTGATTGATGGTTACAGGCTATCGTTTACCGGTATGAATTTCTTATGGGCAGGGCCATAAGAATTATGAATATTGACCATATATTAAAAAACGACCTGCCGATTTTTTGTAAAAAGGTGCAGCCTGGCATGGTAAAAAAGCTGTAATGGGGGGATAAAGTACAGATATATGCCATACTGGTAGGCCTGTACAGGAACCGATCGTTACTTGGTGGCACCATGTTAAAGAATAATAATAGCGACAATAAAAGCCATGAATCCAACCTGGCATTTGATGATGTTAATCGTTATCAATTAAAGTCCAGCATGACCTCTATTCAGCATGACAGCGACGATGTGGCTGGCATTGAGTTCCTGTGTCAACTTCAGCCCGGTATTTTATTACGGATTGTGGATTGCTCTGTGTCCGTTAAAAAACAAGCGGTGACCCGGCGGCAGGTGGCTACGCCTGCACACACTCTCGTGCTCAATTTTAAGTTGGCCGGTGAAAATATAGTCTCGCTGGCAGATGACAATAGCGACGCGATAAAGGCCGTGCTAAAGGCCATGCAAAAGGCCAAGGGGGTAGATTCCTTTGTCGTGCGTGAGCGCAGTCTCTGGGTTAGCTACAGTAAGGATGCGTTGATGGCAGTTGACGAAATGCACAACCAGAAAAAATACCTGTTGGTGCAATTGATGTGTGACCCCAAGGTATTATGCAAGGCGCCGTTTGATTTACAGCCGGATCAATTGCCCCATTGCATCGCCAGCGTGGTTAACGGGCAGGAATTTATGATGGCCGACTTTACTCTAACCGATGAGCTGATGCAGGCCTTATACATATTACTAAAAAGCGACACCTCGGACCCTTACTGCAGAGCGTTCCTACAAGCAAAAACCGTTGAGCTTATGTGTTTGGCGCTGCGTAATGTGTCACAGCAAGAGCGTCAACAGGAACAAAGTCATATCTCAGAAAAAGAGCGTGAACAGATGAGTAAAGCGGGACAGTTGCTGATACAAAACCTGCAAGCGCCCCCCACACAAGAAGCATTGGTGCAAACCCTGGGCATAGGAAAAAGCCGCTTAAAGCGCTGTTTTAAGGCCCTTTATGGATGCTCCATCACAGACTATATTTTGAATGCCCGTGTGCAACAGGCCCGCCAGTTGCTAACCCAAGGGCGGCTTAACGTCACCCAGGTGGCCATGGAAGTGGGCTATGAACATGTGGGCAACTTTACCACTATGTTTAAACGCCAACTGGGTATCACTCCAAAAGCCTTTCAACTTATGCACACTGGCCCGGATAAGCGCTAGTTTTTTCATTCCTGCCCCGCGCCTAATCCGCAGCCAATCACCTTTTATCTCGGTTTGGCAATGCAAGTAAAAGCCCGATTTCAAGCTAAATGTCCAAAGCCATAGTTTTTATGGCTCTGCCCAAAAGAAATGCCCACCTGTTCACGGTAACCTAAAACCCTAATGCAGCTACTGACACTTTGTTTGGATTTGGCTGGGCCAGCATCGCTGTGTCGCGCTAAAACCAAATAGTGATACAAGAATATTAATAATTCGCAGGAGACAGTCTATGAGCAAGGTAAATAGGGTAAGCGCCGTAAATGAAACTGCAGAAAGTAAGGGTAACGTGGCCAGTGCTTTTTGTGATGATGCCCTGGGCAAGGGTGACGCACTAGAGATTGCCCAACGCATCAGCCGTGGTGAAATATCCTCTGAGGAGGCAGCGGATGCCGCCATCGAGCGCGCTAAATACATCAACCCGACCATCAATGCTATGGTAAGCGAGCGGTTTGAACTTGCCCGCCAGCAGTCCCAGTCTACCGGTGCTGGGATATTTTCCGGTGTGCCAACGTTTATCAAGGACAATGACGATGTTAAGGGCATGGCTACCCGCAATGGCTCCCAGGCGACTTCCACTGTGGCGGCCAGCGAGTCATCACCTTTTGTTAAACAAATGGAGTCTAGCGGGCTCATTATCCTGGGTAAAAGTTCCTTACCTGAATTTGGTTTCACCGGCACCACAGAGCCCAAGCTCACCGGCGCCAGCGCCAACCCGTGGAATACCGATTACTCAACCGGGGGCTCATCCGGCGGAGCGGCGGCACTGGTGGCCGCTGGCGTGGTTCCCATAGCGCACGCCAACGACGGTGGAGGCTCTACTCGCATACCCGCCGCCTGTTGCGGCCTGGTTGGCTTAAAACCCTCCCGGGACAGGTTACTGAATATTCCCGCGGCCGACAAACTGCCCGTTAACGTTGCTGCCCAGGGTGTAGTGACTCGTTCGGTGCGGGACACCGCGGCTTTTTACGCCGCCAGCGAACAGCATTATCGCAACCCGGCCCTGCCCGCCATTGGGCAGGTGAAGCACCCGGGAGAAAAGCGTTTGAGAATGGGGGTGTTTGTTAATCGCGCTAACGCCAGCGTGGTGGATTTTGATTGTGCATCGGCCACCCTGGAAGCTGCCAAACTGTGTGAACAATTAGGCCATAAGGTAGAAACCATTGAGTCCCCTTTCCCGCAACAGATTATGGACGATTTTTTTCACTACTGGTCGTTTATGGCATTTGCCACCCACAGGTTTGGCAATAAATTCCTAGGGGATGAATTTCAAGGGAATAAGCTGGACACCTGGACCAAGGGTTTGTCCAGTAATTTTGCCAAACGCATGTGGCGTTTACCGCTTTGCATTCGGCGTTTGCGTAAATTTCAACAGGACTACGAAAATGTCTTTAAACAGTACGACATATTAATCAGCCCCACCAACGCCGTCACCACTCCGAAACTTGGGCATATTGGCCCCGATGTTCCCTTTGACACGGCCTATGAGCGGGTGCGTGAATTTGTGTTCACCACCCCTTTTCAAAATGTCTCTGGCGCTCCCGCTATCTCTTTGCCCATGGGCATGAGCGCCAACGGCTTGCCCATTGGCATACAGTTCGCCTCGGCCATGGGGGGTGAGCGTTTATTATTGGAATTGGCGCTAGAACTAGAAGAGGCTCAGCCCTGGTTGAGCCTAGCGAAATAAGCCCTTCAAGGGTGATGAAATATTGCCAGTAACTTGGG
>MAAL01000143.1 GCA_002163245.1 Gammaproteobacteria bacterium 42_54_T18
TGAAGGGCGTAAAATTGGTCACGATCAACCGAAATGACCGTTCACGATCGTCCGTAATTAGCGGTCACGGTAGAGCGAAATGGTCGGTCACGATGGGCCGAAATACGCAACTAACTCAACTGGGAAGAGAAGATCTAGAAAACTATATCCGCTTTTGCCAAAAGCCACCAAACGCGTGGATAGCCACAAAAATGGTAACCCGCTTCATTGTGGAGGGTGGAGAAAAACGGCCCAATAGCGAGTGGCGACCCTTCGTCGCGAAGGTTTCAAAAGAGGCTCATCAGGATGGCAAAAAGCCTACGGTCAGACGTTACCTATTATCGGATCAAGGTGTGGCGGCTATTTTGCGAGTGCTTAGCACTTACTTTTCATTTCTTGAACTTGAGAAATACGTAGAATCCAACCCAGTAAAACGGATACGGCAGAAAACGAAATTTATCCGCAAGAACACAACCCAGGAACCTATTCGTAGGCTTTCTGAGTTGCAATGGGACTATGTCATCGAGACCGCAGAGTTAATGGCTGCAGATGATGTGCTTCATGAACGAACGTTATTTATTATGTCTGCTCTCTATGGAATGTATCTTAGAATATCTGAGCTGGTTGATACCCCACGTTGGTCGCCAGCCATGAAACACTTTTATCAGGATATGGACGGAAACTGGTGGTTTAGAACCGTCGGCAAAGGGAACAAAGAAAGAGATATTACGGTTAGCTCTGATATGCTGAAAGCGCTTAAACGTTACCGTAAGTCGATGGGGCTAAGTGCACTCCCCTCTCCGGGCGACAACCTTGCCCTCATTCCTAAACAGAAAGGAACTGGAGGAATTGGCAGCACTCGCCATTTACGCGAAATCGTACAATCCTGCTTTGATTCCGCAGTTCAAAGGCTTAACACTGACGGTATGGAAAGTGATGCTGATAACTTGCAGTCGGCCACTGTACATTGGATTCGCCACACGGGTATTTCCGATGATGTAAAGAAACGCCCCAAAGAACACGTTCGTGATGATGCTGGTCACAGTTCGAGCGCAATCACTGATCGCTATATTGATATAGAAAAACGTGAGCGGCATGCAAGTGCAAAGAAAAAGAAGATTAGACCGATCAGCTAAACAAGGGGTGCTCTGCAGGCCTTTTTACATCTAGGCTACAGAGCGACTGTGAACTTTTCGAGGGAATGGGCGCACAACCCCAATTACTCTCAAATTGTGACAGCATTATATGGCACGAACGTACAACTGAATAGTGATCCGTATGCACTTTAATGTAGAAATTTGATACTTTATTCAACAAAACAAATTAGCTTATGGTCTGGCATGTGAATTAGCCTTCCAATGAAGCTGCTTCAGTAGCACTTGCTCGCGCTAACGCTGGGCGAGAAGTTACACGCTTAAGGTATTCTTTTAGGTTTTCCTGCTCAATTGGCTGCTTAAATGCAGTCCCCCACAACAAAGTTTGCCCAAGCAAAATATCTACCGCAGTGAAACTATCCCCAAGAATATACGAGTTTTCGCCCAAACCTTCACTAAACAATCGTAACGCCTTTTGAAACTCCCATTGAGCTGTAGGGAATATTGATTCACAACGTTGATCTTCTGGTAATGCGAACTTGTTTTTACCAATCGTCCACAATGGTTGCTCCAATTCGCACATCGCAAAATAGCTCCATTGATCATAACGAGCTCGCTCAGCAGTACCCGCTGTAGGCACCAATCCAGATTCCGGTGACTTATCCCCTAGATATGCAACAATTGCTGCTGACTCCAATAACAATAGATCATCATCTTGAAATGCTGGTACTTTCCCAGCTGGATTAATCGCTAAATATTCTTTTGACTGGGATTCCCCTTTATTAAAATCCACTAAACAAAATTCATATTCTTTCTCTAGCTCTTCTAACATCCAGGTAATTCGTGTCGAACGTGAATTCGGGTAGCCGTATACTTTCATTATTATCTCGCTGCTTCAGTTATTGTATTGATATTCAAAGGTTATATCGTCAAATTCAGTACAAGGTTTACCAGATTCAACCTAAGAAAAGAAGCTTCAATTCTGAAAAAATCAGTCGCACTCTGATATAATTTCGAGCCGAGCAACCAATATTTTCACTTTGCTACTCGCTCTTCTATATAGAAAGCAGGAAAACGCAGAACACAATGTTAGATCTTAGCTGGCTTCAATACTCACTGATCGCTCTTATTTTTATATGGAGCGGTTTTGTTCGCTCTGGACTTGGATTTGGTGGGGCCGTTTTGTCATTGCCTTTCCTATTAATGGTTCACAATGATCCCCTAGTCTACTTGCCATTAATCTCTGTGCACCTATTGGTATTTTCTTCCATTACCATATTAAAGAGCAACTCCACACGTTTTCAAAAAAATAGTAAAGATACTGCCCTGACACCACATGAAAGCACTATTGACTGGCCTTACCTAAAACATGCAATGTCCATTATGATCATTCCCAAACTGATTGGTGTGCTGGGTCTGATAACACTCCCCAGTTCTTTGATGAGTGGCATCATATTTAGCATTGTGGGCTTTTATTCCCTCACCTATATTTTTAATAAACCTTTTAATAGTAATAGTAAAAAACTGGATATTCTATTTCTCATATTGGGTGCTTATATTAGTGGCACCTCATTAATCGGCGCCCCTCTTATTATTACCGTCTTTGCCAACCACGTAAAAAAACACCAGCTTCGTGATACCTTATTTGCATTATGGTTTATCTTGGTTGCTATCAAAATGAGCGCCTTTCTTTATGCAGGCATCGATTTGCAATTAATCCATCATATGTGGCTATTACCCTGTGCTGCAATCGGGCACATCATTGGTTTACGTTTCCACCACTATATCCTTACTGCGGATACAGCAGTCTTCTATCGCGTAGTGGGTATTGCATTATTAATAATTAGCATCACTGGGTTAACTCAGAATCTATTCCCTTAATAAATACAACGACATGAAACGATGTCGATAGAATATATCGCTTCAACTAATCAAGTTACTTGCAATATCAGTCGTTCCAGCTAACGTCAAAAGTAGAGTCTTTTTTATACAAAACTTCTACTATTGAGGTGATGGAATGCCTGTTACGCAACGACAAATAACACTTGTACAAACTAGCTTTGCCAAAGTAGAACCGATTGCTGAACAAGCAGCTGATATTTTCTATACCAAACTTTTTGAGTACGACCCAAAACTTAAGCCATTGTTTAAATCTGACATTAAAGCACAGGGTCGAAAACTCATGGCAACGCTAAAAGTGGCAACTGCAGGCTTAAACGACTTAAATACGCTAGTTCCAGTCTTACACCAACTTGCTGAACGACACGTAAACTACGGCGTTAAGGCTGCCGATTTCACCCCCGTTGGCAATGCACTGCTTTATGCTCTGCACCAAGGGCTAGGAGACAAGTTTACCGATGAAGTTCGTCAAGCATGGGTTGAAGTATTCCGCTTAGTTGCGACAACAATGAAAGACCATTCTTTTTCATAACCTTTTAATAACCTATCCCCACATACAAAAATGCCCCACTTAGCAAAGCTAAGCGGGGCATTAATCCAACCTATATGGTTCTAGCTTACCCTTCCGGCAATAACTTCCCTGGATTCATTTGGTGCTTAGGATCAAACGTATCCACCAAGCCTTGAATCGCCTTAATTCCTAACGGTCCTTTTTCTGCTGGTAGATATTTTGCGTGATCTTTTCCTACACCGTGCTGATGAGAAATAGTTCCGCCAGCTTTTATAATCGCTTCCGCACCTGCTGCCTTGGTTTTTTTCCAACGAGAAAGGGTTTCTTCATAAGTACTACCACAACGATAGATATAAGAGGTATAGATGCTCGAACCTTGTCCATACATATGGGAAAGGTGAGTAAAAACGTGCACCAGCTCTTTCTCTTCGCTTAACGCACCCGAGATTGCCTTCTCAATACTGGCTACCGCTTCAGGTACTCTATCCCAATCTACCGCGGTTTCCATGGTATCTACGGCAAATCCTGCATCCCACAATCCATGTCGCAAATACGGCGAACGAAAACGACTATGCTCCCAACGCTTACCTAACAATGAGCCCGTACCAACACCATCGTATTTTTTAGCGATTTGCATGGCAATTTTTAATGCTGATTTACACTGAGCTTTTGAACCCGTCACACCAAAGGTAAACATGGTTTTCTCACCACCGGCACCACGGATTTGTAACAACTTTTCCAATATCGCAATAACTTGCTCGTTACCCGCTAATTTAAGCTGAGTAAATGTCTCAACTTGGTTACTCAAACGCATCATGGAAAGCTGCACTTTATTTTGCACAATCTCCCGAACGGCTTTAACTGCAATTTCCCATGTCGGAAAAAATACCACATGGAACGCTTCTTTTTCTGCAAGAGGTGTTACACGCACTTTCACCTCAGTGATGATACCCATCCGACCCTCAGTGCCCATAAAAATTTCACGCACATCAGGCCCTGCTGAGGATGCAGGTATAGTAGGGATATCCAACGTTCCGTCCAATGTCTCAATGCGTCCACCAGCGAACATCTGTTCAATTCGCCCATAACGCATAGATTGTTGACCGCTTGAGCGACTGGCAACCCAACCACCAACGGTTGATAGCTCCCACGACTGAGGATAGTGGCCCAACGTATAACCTTTGGCTTTTAACTGTGATTCGACATCTGGCCCCACTGTTCCAGCACCAAATGTTGCTATTTGGCTCTCAACATTCAGCTCAATCATTGTATTCATACGGGTCATATCGATGGTTAACACCGGACGCCCGTCTGCTTCAGGATTGATATGCCCAACAACGGATGTACCACCACCATAAGGAATCACGTCTACATCATGTTCTTGAGCGTATTTCAGCAAGGTTTGTACCTGCTCACTACTCTCAGGATAAGCCACTCCATCAGGGAAAACACCGAAGTCGCCACTACGTAAGGCTAACCAATCAGGGAGGCTATGGCCTCGAGCATGGCGCACACGCTCCTCGGCATCCAAGGTTATCAATTCATGTTCAGACAAGCGAGATTCTGGGACTTTTGCTATCACTTGATCCAACGTTGCATCGGGCAAGGCTGTAGATGTACCTATCAAACCTTCTAAAAACCCTTGAGCAGCTTCACTCAGTTTAAAATCCAGGTCATTTTTATCATCACCCCAGCCATTCCAACGTTTCATCGCTTACCCTCACTTGAGTCTGTGTTTAGTATTAACGTTATAATAGACTGCTTTGACAGAGACACACTGTCCTATAGAGACAGGCCAATCACAAATTAGGACATCAAACCTTACCTTTCCCACGACCTACATCAGACAAGATTCCTACACTACCTAAACAATGGTGACCCTTGTTTAGGTACCATCGCTAAAATAGGCGTAATACAACGTGCAATTTGTCACCCTTTACTTCAACGGATTCTAGACGTGACTTGGCAAATTTTTGAGACGAATTCTTATCACTTAATATATAAACCGGATACATCGACATCGCCTGAGTTGCCGTTATTTGAGCAATTAGCTGAATATTTTTAACATACTCTTTTGGTACCTGATCCAATTCTAAATTAACTATCTTCGGATTTTTGAAAAAGAAAGCTCCTTTCGCCGCATCATAACTTAATGTTCCCGTAACCTTTCCACGTCCCATTCCGTATATTCCCCCAGGAGCAGAAACCTTGACCTGGGTAAATACGCCAATTTCATTACTTTCTTTAATCAGCTCCACCTTGGGATTTGATAACGTCACAGTGATAAAAAATTGTGTTTGTTTAAAAGGCATCATTGATGCCACTTTTTCCTGGAGCTCCTGCTCTGTCATCGTTAACGTATAAGAAAGCGCAAAAGCCCCTTGAGACAACATCAACAACACAAATAGTAAATATACTCTCATTAACACTTATCCACATTACAGGGATTAAAAATTACCGGAAGCTTTTGCAATCACAGTATCACTGGCGGAAATTGTACCCCCCATAAAGTCCATACGCATGCCTTTTTTTATTTAAGTCACCCCGTTAAATCACTTTTGATTCGTTCCTATCAAAAAACAGCAATAATACGGGTAACAATAAAAAGTCAATCAACAACGCCAGCGCTATCGTAATTGCTGTCATCATTCCCATATCTGCATTTCGATTGTATTCTGAGAATGACAGTAAATAGAAACCCACTACCAGTACAAAAGATGTCACAGCAAGAGCAACACCCACCGTCGAAAATGCATATCGCACAGCATCTTCTGGAGACAACCCATTTTCTCTACGTGCACGAATATATTTAGTAAGAAAGTGCACCGTGTCATCAACAATCACCCCCAAGGTCATACCAACGACCACACTTAACCCCATGCCAACTTTACCAACAAAGATCCCCCAAATACCAAATGCCATCGCTGCCGGAACCATATTGGGTATCAAGCTAATAAACCCATAACGCCACGATTTTAATGCAAAAATAAGTGTAAATGAGATAAGCAGCAAACCCAATACTGCCCCTATTAGCAAACTCCGTATATTCCGTTGACTGATATGACTAAACATCAACGTGGCGCTTGCAGCCAATGGTGCAGCCGAGGTTTCATTCTGCACCCACCAATCGGCAATACGCTGCTCCATTTTTAACATCTCTTCTGTACTCAAATCTTTAAACGTTACCACGACACGTGTTGCTGATTTATCCATATTAATCTGGTGATTTAAATCTAAACCAAAGGGCAACGACAATTCATACAGCAACAAATATTGTGCGGCTAACTCTCGACTCTCCGGTAATCGATACCAAGCTTCATCGTCTCCGTGCATATTCTTATTGAGCCGTTTAAACATATCCGTAACGGTACTCACATGAATCACTTGCGGCAGCGAAGTCAGCCAGTCAGAAAAACGCTCTACCCGTTGTAGAAAATCCGGCTCACTAATACCGCCAGAGCTTCCCTGTTCGACAGAATATTCTATGCTATAAATTCCCGTTAGGTTCCTACCCATAAAATCCGAAGCGATTCGAAAAAGCACATCATCACTAAAACTCTCACCAAATTTATCCTCCAATTGATTACGAGGAAGCATACTTATCAGGATAACAGCAGAAATACCGACAAAAACCAGCAAGAATAGTTTTCTTTTTATTACCCAGTCAGCAACACTCCTCAATAAGGAGACACTAACAGAAGATCTTTGCTTCACCTTCCCAGGTAACATCACCATTACCACTGGCAACACACTAAGCGATAACACCATCGCTGCGACCACCCCCAAGGCAACTATATTACCCATCATTCTATATGGAGGAACTTCACTAAAATTGAGTGTTAAGAATCCAATAATTGTCGTTAAACCCGTAATAAAGATTGGATACAAATTTACAGTCAAACTTTCTTGCATAGCATCTTGTTTTGCCATGCCTTCTTGCATATTTGCATAGTAAGACACAAGGATATGCACACAATTAGCCACTGCAATCGTCAAAATAATTGTGGGGGCTGACACTGCTGGGGGATTTAATGTCCAACCAATCCAGCCTGTAATACCTAACGCAACCATAACCGATAGGATAATAATCACCAAGGTAACCACAACACCCGCTATCGTACGAAGCAATAACATTAATAAAACAAGTATAATGAAATACATCATTGGCATTAATGTCGTTAGATCATTTTTCGCCGCTTCCGCAAACGCATTGTTCAGCATCGCCAATCCCGATAAGTAGATATCAACATCAGGATGACTTAACTTAATTTCTTCTACCTTATTTCGAACGTAAGCAACAACTTCAGCGCCTTCCGATAAATGTACCCCAGGTAACCGGATCGTGATATTAATACCGGTCACATGCCCTGACGGGGATACCAGCTTATTAACTAAGTCAGGCTCATGCAGGGCAATTTTTTTTATCCTTATTAAATCTGCCTCAACCAATTTCGATAGATCAGGAATTAAGTCATCAACGACCAATTCATCCCCACTCGCTACCGCATGTTGGAAATTGGTAATTGAACCCACTCTAAGTGAGTACGGTGCCTGCCAGGAGATATCAGTCAACGCAGTAACCAGTGCTAACGTGCTCGGCGTAAATACATCACCGCTCTTAGGTGCAATTACAATCAATATGCTGTCGGACTGCGTATAGGTATCCTCTATGCTCTCGTAGGCTAACAACTGTGGATTGGCATCATCAAAAAATGCCTGATAATCCGTTGTGAATGTTATGTGCCGCATGCCATAACTTAACGCCAGCACGGCTAAGAAAATCAAGGTAAGTAGCGCACCTTTATGTTGTAGTATTAGTTTGGCAAGTGTTTCCGACATATTCTCCCCTTGGCCCTATTTAAAGACTGGATGCTGAATTTCTAATCCTTTTGTTATATAAATAACACTAGATGTCCGCAACCGGACAGTTTGTCCTATAAATAGAACAATAAAGAGATAGGTATGCCTGACGTAAATGAGATGATCATTTTTGCTCAAGTTGCTAAAGAAGGCAGCTTTACCCGCGCCGCAAAGCAACTGCAATTACAAAAATCCAATGTAAGCCGAAAAATAGCGTTATTAGAAGAGCGACTTGATATACGGCTACTAGAAAGAACTACACGCTCCGTTACCCTAACTGATGCAGGCCAAATCTACTTCGAACATTGCTTGCGTGTATTAGAGGAAATAGAAGCCGCTAACCTTGCCGTCGCGCAGATGCAAACCATTCCCACCGGTACCCTGCGCATCAGTGCACCCGTTGCTCTCGGGGTCTCTGTATTAGCGCTGTTAGTGACCGACTTTCTAAAGCATCATAAAAAAATCAATATAGAGCTTATTTTAAACGACGCCCCCGTTAACATGCTGGACTCCGGCATAGACCTCGCTTTTGGTGCAGGGCCCATACCCGGAGCCAATTATGTATCCAAGGAAATTGGCTACGCTCAGTGGGTATTATGCAGCAGTCCAGAGTATCTAAAAAAAGCTGGCACACCAAAACAGCTTAACGATTTAACCCAACATAGTACTATTCTGTTTAGCTCGTTAAACCGCCCTAATAGTTGGACATTTCTTGGCCCAGGTGGAAAAAAAGATGTGATTGTCACCAGCAGTTTAACGGTCAATGATTTAACTGCGGTGCAACAAGCAACCCTTGCGGGTCTCGGCATTGCCATTTTACCGGCATTATCTGTTACAGAAGACATCAAAGCCCAACGCCTAGTTCAACTCTTCCCTGAATGGCAACTGAAGTCTTACCCTTTTTATATGGTGTATCCCAGCAGCCGTCACCTTTCGGCAAAACTACGAGCGTTTTTGGAATTTATTATGGAAAGATGGTCGCCAACTCCGCCGTGGGCGATTTCGTTAGAGAATATATAAATAACTAACCTAAAGTATCGCTTACCTCAAATACATTGCCTAGTGCATCAATAAAGTGCGATTATGTTCGTAGACAACATACAAACGCGCCTATCTTTTAGGCGCATTACATAACGCTAAAAATAATAATTATGTCTAAGCATATTTTCATCACCGGCGGCACGGGTTTTATCGGACAACGCCTGTGCCAATACTTTTTAAAGCAAGGTCACCTAATCACCGTCTTTACTCGTTCTTTAGAAAAGGTAGAGAAGTTATGGAATGGTGATATCGCTGCTGTGGATGACTTAGATCAACTCGAATTTATAGAACCCATTGATTGGGTTATCAACCTAGCCGGTGAACCGATTGCGGATAAGCGCTGGACAGACGCGCAAAAGCACCGCATCCAAGACAGCCGCATATTATTCACCAAGATGTTAGTAGACGCTCTCTGCAAACTGCCCAAGGCTCCTGAACTGATGATCAGTGGTTCTGCCATTGGTTATTACGGCCACTGTGACGATGAAACCTGTGACGAGTCATTTCCTACCGGCGATGACTTTGCCGCACAACTCTGCCATGACTGGGAAAAAGCTGCTCAAGCCATCACGATCAAAGGTACCCGCCTCAGTTTTGTTCGTACCGGTTTAGTGCTAGGAAAAAATGGCGGTGCCCTGAAAAAGATGGCCGCCACCTTCAAAATAGGCCTTGGTGGAAAAATCGGTTCTGGAGACCAATGGATGTCGTGGATTCATATCGATGATTTATGCCGATTGATACTCCATATTGCCAATACACCTCAATGCAAAGGAGTGTTTAATGGCACATCTCCTAAAGCAGTAACAAGCGCTGAGTTCACAAACTCCCTCTCAAAATCACTCCGCAGCAAAACCTCGTTTGTCCCAAACATACCATTGCCCAATTTTGTACTCAAAAAAACCATGGGTGAATCCAGCGATTTACTACTTAAAGGTCAAAAAGTTGTACCTCTACATGCTACAGCCAGCGGCTTTAAATTTACCTACCCCTCCCTAGAGCAAGCCCTTCAACAAATATATAGCATGTCATAATAATGTCACAATAATGTAATACTGTGAGGCCACTAGAGAGCTTCATATGAAACAATTACTTATCGTCGCACACGCGCCCTCGCCCAATACCCAAGCATTATGCGAACAAATACGCGTGGGCGCAGAGCAAGCAGATACTGATGCAATTAAGGTTTCATCCCTCTCAGCATTTAACACGTCTCACACAGATGTATTAAATGCTGATGCCATCATATTATTTACCCCAGAAAACCTGGGTTATATGAGTGGAGCCCTAAGACTTCTTTGAACGTATTTATTACCCATGCCTTGAACTCACGCAGGGGTTACCTTACGCGACCTGTGTTCGTGCAGGCCACGATGGTACAGGGACAAAGCGGGCAATTGACACCATCACAACCGGGCTACGTTGGAAAGCAGCACAGCCAACATTAGTATGTAAAGGGGAGTTCCATGATCGATTTCTTACTCAATGCCATGATTTAGCTACATATATGGCAATTGCCCTAGACAACGGCATTCTTTAATCCAAGAAAGTTACATCAAACTGCAATATAACGGTTGAATCTCGATGCAATCCCTGGTCTTATGCGTCCACCTCAGCGGCACCTATTACCAACACCCATTTGCCTCTGAATTTACATAACAATATTGTATTAACGCTACACAACAACGAATCACCAAGGAGACTCATATGAGCCCCCCTGAATCAACCAGCAACGCCTCTAACTTACTAATGCGCTTCGGTATTGTTGGGCTTTTTATCATCGGAATCATTGCCTTCACCTCACAACAATTTGGCAGCATAGACAACAGCTTATTACTTATTATTGCTGCCGTGATTGGTGGTTATATGGCATTAAACATCGGTGCCAATGATGTTGCCAACAACGTCGGCCCTGCAGTGGGCTCTCTTGCATTAAGCATGACCGCAGCTATCGTAATTGCAGCAATTTTTGAAGCTGGAGGCGCGATTATCGCTGGTGGTGACGTTGTAAGCACCATCAAGAAAGGCATTATCGACCCCAGTAATTTGTCTGATCCTATGACATTCATATGCGTTATGATGGCAGCATTATTGGCCGGGGCAGTTTGGTTAAACTTAGCAACATACCTCGGTGCACCTGTTTCAACCACCCATTCCATTGTTGGTGGTGTACTAGGCGCCGGTATTGCGGCCGGTGGTATGGACATCGCAAACTGGTCAAAAATGAGTGCAATTGCCGCAAGCTGGGTGATTTCGCCGGTTCTTGGTGGTGTTATTGCCGCCTGTTTCTTGTTTATTATCAAGCAATTAGTGATACATCAAAACGACATGGTCCGATCAGCAAAACGTGTCGTACCATTACTATTGGCCATTATGGCATGGGCATTTACCACATATTTGTGTTTAAAAGGCCTAAAGAAAATCTGGAAAATTGACTTTCAGACCGCAGCCTTATTTGGCCTATGTGCAGCAACCATCACTGTGTTTGTCACTGGCAGGCTTATCGAAAAAGCCGCAGAAAAACTTAAGAACGATAGAGATGCCGTTGCAGACCTCTTTACTTACCCATTGATATGTTCTGCAGCGCTATTGAGTTTTGCTCACGGTGCCAATGATGTAGCGAACGCAATCGGGCCATTAGCGGCAATCAACGATGCGATTGTTAACGTTGGTATTTCCAAGAAAGCAGCAATCCCCCTTTGGGTCATGCTTATTGGCGCGGTTGGTATCGCCATCGGTCTAGCGCTATTTGGACCAAAGCTTATCCGCACCGTCGGTACAGAAATCACCGAGCTTGATAAACCTCGCGCATTTTGTGTTGCCCTTGCTGCAGCTATTACTGTAATTATTGCCTCTCAACTTGGCCTACCGGTTAGTTCAACACATATTGCTGTTGGTGGTATTTTTGGTGTTGGCTTCTTACGGGAATACCTCAAACGCTCCTACTTGGCAGAGATGCACTCCATTTCAGACCAGTTGACGGGCACCGACAAAGAGAAAGTTGATCACATCCTTAAGAACTACACCAAAGTATCCGTTGATGAAATCAACAAGGTATTCCGTGTACTTAAGCAAGACCGCAAGCAACTGGACATGAAAAAGAAAGATGTTAAGCGCTTGAAGAAAGGCTACAAAGAAGAGCTTGTTAAACGCTCTGCATTATACAAGATCGCTGCGGCTTGGATCATAACAGTACCTGCATCAGCAGGCCTTGCAGCAATATTGTTCTTTACAGTACGTGGGTTTCTCATCAGCTAATACCTAGATTAAACAAGCCCCTCCAATTACTGCATTTATCTTATGCTTAAATGGAGGGACTGACTTAATACAGATAACCACCTTCATACTGTTTTGTTTACCTTCACCGATAATCTTTGCTCTAAATCCATAAAAAACACTTATTTTTTGATTCCTAACATCTCTGCTAGGGACAATGACCCTACTTCTACTTTACAATTCGCATCCTAGCCCCTCAGTGTATGTATACAGTCTAGTATTAGACGTTAACTCTAAACATTGTTTATCTACCGTTAGCCCAAACGACTTAATCAGCAAGAGATAGGATTTCGAATGACGCCACTTTCACCTTCAGACCAGCTTTTCCTTTGGCTAGAAAAACGCCAACAGCCCATGCACGTGGGTGGATTACAGTTATTTTCATTCCCTGAAGGTGCCGGCCCTAAGTACGTTACCGAATTAGCCGAATCATTACGCGCATATTCCTGTCCACAAGCACCGTTTGATCAACATCTAGTTTCAAAATTTGGTCAATCTTACTGGGAAACGGACACTCACTTTGATTTAGAACATCACTTTCGTCACGAAGCTCTGCCTAAACCGGGAAGAATTCGTGAATTGCTTGCCCGCGTTTCTGCTGAACACAGCAACCTAATGGATCGAGAACGCCCACTGTGGGAAGTACACCTTATTGAAGGCGTACGAGGCAAACGTTTTGCCCTATATTCTAAGATGCACCATTCGATGATTGATGGCATGTCAGGTATGCGTTTATGCATGAAAGCACTATCCACTGACCCTAGTGCTCGAGACCTACCACCGATATGGGCAATGCAGCCCAAAAAGAAACAAGAACAATCCAAGCCCACCCCAACCGATCTTATTTCTAGCTTGGCACAATTCAGCGGGGCTGCTGGCAAACAGTTATCAACACTCCCTGCCGTAGCACGAGAGATTGCAAAATCGGTTAAAAAGGCCAAAACTGACCCCAATTACGTCTCTATATTCCAAGCACCTCAGTGCTTACTCAATGAGCCTATTACGGGATCCCGTCGTTTTGCTGCTCAGTCATACCCCATTGAGCGCATTAAACGTATTGGCAGAGCCTTTGATGCCACTGTAAACGATGTTGTACTGGCTATCTGCGGTAGTGCTTTGCGGGATTACCTGATTAGTCAGCACGCTCTGCCGGATCAACCGCTAATCGCACAGGTCCCTGTCAGTATTCGCCAGGACGATAGCATTGGTGGCAACCAAATTGCGATGATTCTTGCTAACCTTGGCACCCACATTGCCGATCCCAGCAATCGAATCGAAGTCATCAAAGCATCAGTAAACGAAGCGAAACAACGCTTCAAGCAGATGACACCAGCAGAGCTGTTAAACTACACCGCTTTAACGATGGCACCTTCAGCACTCAATATCCTAACTGGATTAGCGCCCAAATGGCAGACCTTTAACGTTGTTATCTCTAACGTTCCAGGACCGAAAGAAACACTTTACTGGAATGGCGCTAAACTTGAAGGTATGTACCCTGTTTCGATCCCAGTGGATCGTGTTGCCTTGAATATCACACTACTAAGTTATGTAGACCAATTAGAATTTGGCTTCACAGCTTGCAGAAGAACCCTGCCATCAATGCAGCGTATGCTTGATTACGTTGAGAATGGCATCCATGAATTAGAAGTTGCGGCAGATATAAATCACCGCTAATCCATAACATACCGGTAAACCACCACTTACCGGCAAACTACTTTTTATCAGTAAAAATAGTGCGGAAAATATTCTTCCGCCATAAAGAGGTTTCAATTTTTGTTTTCTGAACTCGCGTTACATGATCGCTTATTAAAAGCCACCACTAAACTTGGTTTTACAAAAACCACTCCCGTGCAACAAAAGGCTATTCCTTTAGCAATGTCTGGCAAAGACCTGCTAGTTAGCGCTAAAACAGGTAGTGGTAAAACTGCGGCTTTTTTATTACCGTCATTACACCGCTTTTTGGAAAAT
Organism: Gammaproteobacteria bacterium 42_54_T18; assembly: GCA_002163245.1. Lineage (GTDB taxonomy): Bacteria > Pseudomonadota > Gammaproteobacteria > Pseudomonadales > Ketobacteraceae > 42-54-T18. The sequence continues at coordinate 14,626 of MAAL01000143.1, forward strand.
CCCGCACCCAACAGCGGTACTCGCGCACTGGTATTAGTTCCAACACGGGAACTTGCTCGTCAAGTACAAAAACAATGCGATCAATTAGCGGAGTTCACCCAGATGAAATCTGCCATGATTATTGGTGGTGAAGATTTCAAATTCCAAAAATCATTATTTCGAAAGAACCCTGAAGTCATTGTTTCTACACCAGGGCGCTTAGCCGAACATATTGATGCAGGCTCCGTCGACTTCCATGACCTAGAAGTGCTTGTACTTGATGAAGCCGATCGTATGTTGGAGATGGGTCTTATTGAAGATGTATTACGTATTACAAAATCTTGCAATGCCGAGCGACAAACCCTTCTTTTCTCAGCAACATTAAAACACCAAGGTCTTAACGATGTTATTCGCCAGTCGCTAAAAAACCCTGAGTCCCTCGTACTCGACACCCACAAAGACAAACATTCGCAAATCAAACAGCAAGTTATATTAGCCGATGATTTTGATCACAAAGATAAATTACTCGCCTGGCTATTAGCAAATGAAACGTATAATAAGGCCTTGGTTTTCACCAACAAAAAAGTTCAAGCCTCTCGTCTTTGTGGATTAATGCGGTATAAAAATAACCGTGCAGGCATGTTACAAGGGGACCTCAGCCAAGAAGAACGTAACCATGTAATGAGCTTATTCCGCAACCAACAAATCGATGTACTTATTGCCACAGACGTTGCTGCTCGTGGTATTGATGTTAGTGACATTGACCTTGTTATTAATTACGATATGCCCCGAAATGGTGATGACTATATTCATCGCATTGGTCGTACCGGTCGTGCAGACAATGAAGGGAAGGCAATTTCCTTTGTTACCTCTTTTGAGTGGAACCTAAAAGCGGCCATCGAGCGTTATATACGACACAACTTTGAAAAACGTACTCTCGATGGTTTGGCAGGAAAATTCAAAGGCCCCAAAAGGGTTAAGAATTCAGGAAAGAAAGCTAGCGATAAGAAAAGACTCGACAGTAAAAACGACGACAATAAAGATGAACCAAAAATAAAAAATCGTAGAAGAGACAAGAAAAATATTGGTAAGCGTCGAACACCTACAGAAAAAAGTGGCAGCGGAAAAACCGCTCATACTCGCAGCGATGAAGGTTTTGCTCCACCGAAGAAGCGGGTATAACACCGCCTTTTCTAATCCAACGCATCAATAATTTTGTCAATGGATCTATCAGCAATAATCGCGATACGGTCCCGCCCTAATATGGAGCTTCCACTAAAGCTCCATGTCATACGACCATTAAATGTCGCAGCTGATGTATTAAAATAATTCAACACATTGGTATTGGTCGCAAATGCAAACTCAGTAATGCGCACGGGGCAATCTTTGACATCTATTTTTACCTGCCCCAAATTGGATACCGACAAACCTTCTGGGTGCAATTTTCCAATCAATTCACTGAATTTCACCATACTAGACTGCCCCATCATTCGACCAAACATAGCAAAGCTTTCATGCATTGCTGGATGAAAAAAAGGGAGCGGTGTCGCCAATGTTTCTAACATACGCTTATGTATATCTCGCGTTAACTGCCAAAAACTCGTATGGCCATGCAAGCGGTGCAAACTTGTCGCGCCAGAAACAAAACAACCACAATCCTCTCCAACGCCAGGTATCAGCTGCGCCCGTATATCCAGAACCTGGGTGCAACTTGTAGCATGAAAAAAACGGGCAGGAGAGTCTTCAGCCACTGCCAATGACAGCGCTGCATTTAATACACATTGCACAGAAGCTTTCTCGGCTTTGGCTTTTTTAGCAATATGTTTCATTAGTTCAGGTTCTAAAAAACGAGGCTCCACAAGTAGACGCTGCTCAGAGAGCGGCTCCTCATGTTTACTTCGAAGTCCCATAGGTAAACCTACACGCCCCATAAACCTTGCTGATGCTTGAACGGTTTTCCACGCGGTACGTAATCCATCATTTTCGGCGTAATGCTCCATGGTAGGAATACGATCTCCGTAATAACCAACAGGGGCTAGTGACACCAACTCTGCAGCCTCGCCAGCACCTATTTGCGCCAATGATTGTTGAATATCTCTTAACAGAAAAATAGCGGACTTGCCGTCACAAATTGCATGATGATAGGTAGTAATAAGAGTGGATTCTTGATGATTATGTTTAATCAACATACAACGAATTAGCGGGCCGGATTTTGTATCAAATGCAGTATTTAACTCCGTTTCAAGCAGTGCCCATTCTTGACCAGATACTTGATCCAATACCTGTAAATGAATATCTCCTGTACCTTCCCGAAACCAAGGCACACCCTTGTCGTCCGTTTCAATATAAACTCGCAGTAATGGGTGTCGTTGCTGTAATGCCCGCAATGCAAAACGCAAAGCATCAACATCCAATGCACCTTCCAACCGAACAATAGAGCCAAAATTCAACGGAGATACCGAATCAAACCGCCAATACATGTCCTCCGTTGCCCCCAAAGGACGCTCAATTGACGATTGTTGCCCCGATACCATCACCTACCCCCTACGACTATACAGTGTTATCGATTCTAACAGACATTCTAATAACCTGAATAGATGTCTTCTCTATAGCGTAGGGTGAGATTGATAAGCGTCAAGACTTAGTGATGATGACCACCAACACCATGAGCATGGCCGTGAGAAACCTCTTCTTCTGTCGCCTCTCTAATACCTTTTACATCCACATCAAACGTCAACACTTTACCGGCTAAAGGATGATTGCTATCAACATCAACGTTAAACTTACCCACTTTAACAATCGTTACCTGCTTAGGACCTTTTTCGGTTTCCACAGCAACAATCTGCCCCACACGTAATTTTGTTTTCTTCTTCACATGAAGGTGCTTAATGGGAATTCGCTGCTGATTGTCTTCATTACGCAAACCATAGGCATCCGCAGGTTGAACTGTCACACTGAAGCTCTCTCCAGCTGCCTTACCTTCCATTGCCGTCGCCAGACCACGAATAACACCACCATGACCGTGTAAATAGGCAACTGGATCACCACTATGAGAGTTTTCCATCTCTTTGCCTTCTTCATTACTTAGCTTGTAATGAAAGGTCACAACCTTATTAGCACCTATGGTTAACGCTGGCTCTTGCTCTTCACTCATAACACTTCCTCAAACTTTGATCGAATTTGCGGGCTATTATCTGTGCAGATTGCTGCGATAGCAATATTAGGTGCTCTTTTTTGCTCTTGTCTTTCGTTTTTTCCGATAAGTGGGTTTGCTAGCCTTAATACCCCGCAACCCCTGAGGTAAATCTGCCAAGCTCTGAGTTATTAACTGCCCCAAACGGACTGTCAGTGGTGTCATAAAGCTTTCATAGTTCACTTTCCGTAAACTAATCGCCTCTAACGTTGCTTCCCATTGCGCGGTCATGTCAGGAGTAGTGGCAGAGGTTGGCAAACTACCAATCAATCCTCGCCCCGCTGCTGTCGAACGTATCTGTTTACTCTGACGTGTTAAATAATCCCGTTTAAATAACAAATCTAAAATACCGGCTCTTGTCGCCTCGGTGCCTAAGCCATCAGTATCCTTTAGCACCTTACGAATCGCCTGATCTGTAACAAAACGGGCGATTCCGGTCATCGCAGCTAACAACGTTGCATCGGTAAAGTATTTGGGGGGCTGGGTTTGTTTGTCTTGCAGCTCTCCTTTTTCACAATGCAACATTTGACCTTTTCGTAACGCAGGTAATGTTGCACTGCTTTTATCATCCTTAGCGCTGATAGCATAAATAACTTTCCAGCCCTCTGCAGTTACCTGATTAACTTTGGCAATAAATATCCCGCCTTCAATATCAATACTTACAATCGTCTCTTGATACTCATGCTTAGGATAAAACTGAAACAGATACTGACGGGCGACCAGTTCATAAATTTGTTTCTCTTGAGTCGACAATCGACTCATATCCATTTTTTTCTGAGTGGGAATAATCGCATGATGAGCAGAAACCTTGTCATCGTTCCACGCCTTGCTTTTAATACGAATATCAGCATTTAACGTAGCCGTACGCAAAGCATCCACATTTGACTCAATCGCCAATATAACGGAAGGGGCCTGCTGAAAATGTTCCTTGGGTAAATAGCGACTATCAGAACGAGGGTAGGTAATTAACTTATGCTTTTCATATAAACCCTGACACACGTCCAACGCAGATTTCGCAGACATTCCAAAGCGTTTAGCCGCATCAATTTGCAACGCCGACAAACTATAAGGCAAGGGTTGCAGCTGAGTTTTTTTCTTTTTCTTTTGCTCCATAACCGTTGCAGGTTTATCCGTAATACGACGTACCACATTCTCTGCCAAGCTTCGATTTAATATACGACCATCTTCATCTTGATGCGGCCCACAAGCCTCACTAGGCACCCACTTGGCGGTAAAACAATCACCTTTTTTTGTTTTTAAGTGGGCTACTACTTCGTAAAACGGTTTAGAAACAAAATCCCCGATTTCTTTATCTCTTCGGACAACCAATCCCAAAATAGGCGTCTGTACTCGCCCTACCGACAATAGCCCCGAGTACCCTACCTTTTGACCTTGCAAGGTATAAGCTCTTGTCATATTAATGCCGTATAACCAATCAGCTCGTGACCTAGCCAGTGCCGAAACCGATAACGGCATAAATACTTGATTGTCCTTGAGATCATTGATGGCCCGCTTCACTGCTGGACGGTTTAGATCACTGATCAAACAACGTTGAACACTCGTTTTCTTCTGACCTTTAACACCCAAATGATCAATCACTTGGTCAACCAACAACTGCCCTTCTCGATCAGGGTCTCCAGCATGTACTAGCTGGTCAGCTTCTTTCACAAGCTTGCGTAATACACTCAGTTGCTTTCGTGTTTTTGGTTTTGGTTTTACCTGCCATTGTTCAGGAACAATAGGTAAGTCTTCTGTCCGCCAACGTTTATAGGCTGGGTCATAGGTTTCAGGCTCCGCCTGCTCCAGCAGGTGCCCTATACACCAGCTAACACAATCGCCATTCCCCGCTCGAATAAACCCATCACCCTTTTGATGCGGCCCAGGCAGTACATCAGCGATTGCTCTACCTAAGCTTGGTTTCTCTGCAATATATAGCTTCACCTAGATTCACTCCACACCAAAATACTGTATAATTAACCAGTATATTAGTCAAGAACACTGGGGTTTGGCAAGGGCCCTTACACAAATAAATAGCCTCCACCGGCCAGAATCAACAAGGTGCCACTAATTTTTGTTACTTTATCGCCATAGGGTAAAATCATCGGGGCAGCACTAGGCACCATCATACCCACCATCAATAACCACCATGGCATGCTTGGCTCCCTTTCACCTACAACTCAACAATGCTCATATTTGTCAGATAACGCGGCACCGAATAATCCAACGTTACCGCAAGCTCCTTTGCTCGTTGGTTAAGTTGCTTATCACTTAACGGATTTTTCCGCTTTCCAGCAAAGATAATCCAATTCCCGCTATTCGTCGTAGACACTCTAACCTCTGCAAATACATCACTAATCAGCCGTAAGTTCTCTTTATCCCGACGATGATCATTCCAGCAATTCAGCACTAACCAACCATCGTCTGTAAGCAATTCGTGGCAACGCTCTAAAAAACAAGAAGTTAGCTGTTGAGGATCTAGTCCATCAGCCCCATACATATCAGCAAGAATCAACTGCGCTGGGGATATAGCATCATCCAATAAATACTGTCCGGCATCATCCTCAAACACACTTAATCGATTAGTCTTAGGCAAATAGAAATATTTTTTTGCGATTTTGATAACTGCTCGACGCAGTTCAACCGCTCGTAGATTAAGTTCAGGATGATAATCCAGCAAACAGGTCGCTAAACTCCCCCCTCCTAACCCCAATAACAACACCTCTCTTGGGTCAACAAGGAGTAACGATAGCAACATCGCCCGGGTGTACTCATGTTGTATATGCGCCGGATTTTCCTTTAAAACACACGTTTGTTCGTCATCCTCCTCAAATGCTAGATACCGTTTAACTCCATCATCAAACACTTGAATCGGCCCATATTCATCGTAAGTACGATAAATCTCTTTTCCTAACACTGACACCTAGTAATTTCCTCTTATTGATCTATTTCAATGGCGATTTTAACGGCATTATCCATTTTACGCCTCACTCATTTCGTTTTATGCTTAAAGAATCAAGAAACATTGGCATTTTCCATTATTTTTTGGGTGGTTAATAAAATATGAAACTTTCTATTGAGCAACTGTTTCACCCCGTGCATGCAGAAGACATCAATCCAGAAAACCCAGACAAACCAACGGAAAAGAATAAACACATTCTGGGCCAACGAAGAGCAACAGAAGCCCTAGAGTTTGGCATTGATATTCGTCAGCCCGGTTATAACCTATACGTTTCTGGGGAAAGCGGTACTGGTCGAGTCCAATATGTAATGGACTACCTTTCCCCAGTCGCCAGCTTGGGGGCTCCACCGCCAGATTGGTTATATGTAAATAATTTTGACAACCCCCGTGAACCTCGCGTGCTATCGCTTCCCCCTCAACAAGGTTCAAATCTATTACGAGAGTTTGACTTACTTATCGAAGCATTACTTGCTACTTTTCCTGCCATTTTTGATCATCCAACTTACCAGCAACAAAAATCCACGTTACAACGACGTTTTGATTGTAAGTACGATAAAGCCATCGATGATATTGAGTGGCAGGCAAATAACAAAAAAATTGCCGTATACCGCGAAGAAGGTACGATAACCTTCACACCCCTAGTTGACGGACAGGCTGCCGATGAGGCCATGTTCGCACAACTCAGTGAAGATAAACGTAATGAATTTCAGCAACATGTTGTTGAGCTAGAGTCATTGTTAAACGCCACCTTACTTGAACTTCCACAGTGGCAACGAGAACTGAATGATCAATTAAAAGAGCTAAGAGATGGCGCCATTAAACAAGCCATCAAACCCTTGTTTGACAAAATTCAAAAAGCCTACCCTGGCAATACCGCAGTACTGCTTTATGTTGCACAGGTACATAATCACTTACCCAGGGTTATTGAAGAATACTTGGGTGAAGAACAAGACACCAAAAGTGACGTTAATATTAACAAACGTGCATTACTGGAAGACCTCTACCGCCCTAATTTATTAACACGTTCATTATCAGACAGTGGCTCACCTATAGTTATCGAAACCAACCCTCACTTTGGCAACTTATTTGGTCAGCTGGATAACCCTCAAGAATCCACACCTTATAATACTCATTATCAACAACTGAGTGCGGGAGCCTTACATAAAGCCAATGGTGGGTATCTTATTTTACACATCGAAAAAGTATTACGGGAACCTGCTACATGGGAAGCCCTTAAGCGTGCCCTGCAAAATAACAAAATTCATTTTGAACCCCCTATTCATGAAGCTCAATTAGGAATCCCGAGTACCCTAAGGCCTGAGAGTATTCCACTATCCGTTAAAATAATATTAATTGGCCCCAGGGATATTTATTACACACTCGCGCAACTTGATAGCGAGTTTGATGAACTATTTCGTGTATTGGTTGATTTCAGCAGCGACTTTACACGCTCAGATCACAACCTTTATCACTTTTCACAACTTATTCAACACAAAGCAAACAAGAAGGGATTGGCTGAATTATCAACGACAGCAATTGCACACCTAACAGAACATGCCTGTCGATTAGCAGAACATCAGAATAAACTGTCGGCGCGAATAGAACAAATTATGGAAGTGGCCATTGAAGCGGACTACCTGCGTATTCAAGAACAACAAATTACAATTGACGCACAATATATTCTTAAAGCTATTGAAGCCCGAGAATATCGCAATTCTCGATTAAGCGAACAAATACGAGAACACATCCTCAATGGCACCATTGTCATTTCCACCACGGGTACCGCCATCGCTCAAGTAAACGGTTTATCCATTATGGAAGTGGGTGAAAGTCTCTTTGGTTGCCCCAGTCGCATTACTGCTTCTGTTCACCCGGGAAACAATGGCGTTGTAGACATAGAACGAGAAGTTGAATTAGGCCAATCCGTGCATTCCAAAGGTGTTTTATTGCTCGGCGGCTACTTGTGTGGCCGATACGCCAAAGAATTCCCGCTAGCGATCTCTGCTCATATTGCCATGGAACAGTCCTATGGTTACATCGATGGTGATAGCGCCTCTCTGGCAGAGCTTTGTGCCCTTATTTCTGCACTGGTCAACATACCATTACGTCAAGACATTGCCCTCACCGGTTCAGTAAATCAGTGTGGAGAGGTACAAGCCGTTGGTGGAGTTAACGAAAAAATTGAAGGATTCTTTGATATATGTGCCGCAAGAGGCTTAACCGGTACCCAAGGAGTTGCCATTCCCGCAACGAACCAACCTAATTTAATGTTGGCCACCCGCGTAGTAGACGCAGTCAAAGCAGGGACATTTTCGGTTTATACGACCACTTCGGTTGATGAGGCATTAGAATTGCTCACAGGAAGAACGATGGGCTCCGAAAACGCTCAAGGGATATTTTCAGGTAACACCGTAAATTTACAAATTGTTAAGCGGTTAAAACAATTTTCCCACATAATGAAACCCTATAACGATAACAATCACTGACGATTGATAAATAGATATAGACAATGGAAACCAACAAACCAAGAAAACCCATGGACAACCGCTCCACGGTAGAAAAATATCAATTCAGCCAAGCAGATTCCATTATTCTTCGAGAGAAGCTACGTGATGACATCAAAAAAAAGCAAGTAAAAACAAAGCACTGGCTTCTCAGCTTAAGTTTTATTCTCTTCATAATTATTGCCGGATACTTAATGTTTCGTTCATAACCCCCTTTAGATTCCCATAATGAGAATTTAAGGCGAATTATTGTTAAAAGGTCACAGAAAACAATGATATTAAACAAAGTGTTAGCCAGGATTGTACTTTTTGGTACAATTGCGCCCCTTGATAACCCGAACAACTTGTTTATTGTAGAAGTATCACCACCTAAAAGGGGCGGAGAATGGCAATACGTTATCTATTTTTCGTTTTCGTAATATTGTGCACTAGCGGTATGGCGCCGCTATGCATCGCGACACCTATTGTTGTTGATTACTCAGTGATCCCAAAGACCATATTTACCCCACCGACGGAATCAAAACCAACACATTCAAACGCGTTATTATCGCCACAAACAATTAACGAGCTAATCTCGCAACAACAAAACGATGCAGCCCCTCCGATGTCTATCAGAGCAAATGCAAAAGAGTTCCAACCTAACAAAGAGCTTCAGTCTAGCGAAGAACCCCAATCCAATGATGAGCTGCTTCCAACTCAAAGCCCTCAAAAAGACAAGGAAACCCTTATACATCTTGGCTTTAATTTTAATGGATTTCACCAAACCAATACCCTAGAAGAAAGTTCACTTCCTCAACAATCTAATCAAGAAAATCAACATCACGCTTCACTTAATTTAAAAAGTATTTTACGAGACACGATTAAAGATAACGAAGTATTAATGGAGCTAGCAGAGGGCACTATTGAAATTTATCGTTCGTTTAGTGACTCATCTACAACGGAAAGCTTTCAAACGACCTCACCTACCGTATCCTTTGGCAATGAGAATGTTGGATCATCTCGAGATTTTTTGGATGCACCACCACTTATTTCAGCACAACAACAAGCACCAAGAGCACAACGTAGTTGGGGCGAAGAGACATTTTTTGATAAGTTAATTCAGTTCTGTTTTAGCTGGAAAGGCCTGCTGACACTTTGTGGCTTTCTCATTTTTAACTCTATTTTGTTCAAGCTGGTCTAGTTCACCAAATCTATTCTCTTCAGATAATCTGAGAGAGATTGTCGTAATTGTCCTATTTTTTGGCCGTTTTATTGGTTGCCCCCTTCTGCAGTAATTTCTACACTTGTTCCCTACTAATATCAAACGTCACAATCTCTACGCTTATAAAGGTACATTCATGTTACCGGAACATAGAATCAAAACCCTCAAGAAAATGCTGTCGCTGATTGATCGGCAGACGTCAATGATGGGTACCACCGGTACTATTGAGGTTTCACATTACACTTGCAAAGAGCGGCTCACAAGTGAACTTAATACGTTGTTTCACGATCATCCAATTTTGGTGGCCCATGCAAGTCAACTAAAAGAACCCAATAGCTTTATTACGCTAGACATTGGCAACACGCCAATACTCGTCAATAGAGATCGCTCAGGAGTTCTTCATGCATTTATCAATAGTTGTCGACACAGAGGCGCAAAGCTTACCGATAAACCCTGTGGAAAAGCAAAAGCGTTTAAATGCCCCTATCACGCTTGGAGTTATATGGATGACGGTTCTCTGAAATATGTGCCTAACAAAGAAGCATTTCCAACATTAGACGTTGATCAACATGGCCTGAAAGAATTATCCGTAACCGAATTATCTGGTTTTATTTGGGTGGTACCTAGTAACAAAACAACAATAAACACAACCGAGAACACGCCTGGCAATAAGAACATTAACGTGCAGCATTATTTAGCAGAAATTGATATTGATCTTGAAAATTTTGGTCTAAAAAATCATGTTGTACGAGTTTCCGATATCCAAAAGCCAAAATGTAATTGGAAACTCGTCATTGATGCATTTAGCGAAGGTTATCACCTAAAAACATTACATAAAGATTCTGTAGAACCCTTTTTCTTAGAACACGGTTCCGTTTTCCAAAAAATGGGAAAACACGCTCGATCTGTCGGGGCACGTAAAGATATTCTCAAAGCCAAAAATTTACCCGAATCCGAATGGAAATTTCGAAATTGGACCACACCATTTTACACATTATTTCCAAACACTGTTTTAGTCTTTCATCCAGACTGGGTGTCACGCATCACGATTTTCCCTGATGGCACCGACCAATGCATTGTCTATCACGACATGCTTGTACCAGAGGATGCTGATCTAAAAGCCAACTACTGGGATAAAACATTTAACTTAATCAATCAAAAAGTATTCGCTGCAGAAGACATTGCAATGTGTGAAAGTATTCAGTCCATTGCAAAGTCAGGTGCCGATACACAGTGGATTACCGGGGGCTTAGAAAGCCCCGTGTTATGGTTTCACCAAGAGTGCAATAATGCCATCAAGGCTTCTTTGTTAACACCTGAATTAATTTCCCTAGAGTCAAACCCTGGACCAAAATTGAAAAAACCACAATGATATAAGTTACGGTCAAAATTGTATCTCTAATATCGCCAGGTGGTAATGCAAGGGCTAAGGCAACAGAAATCGCCCCACGTAAACCACCCCACGTCAAAATCCATTCTGCATGTCGGGTGAGTGTTTCCTTTAGGCGTAACACCCCAAATAACAATGAGATACTGGTCAGACGAGCAAGTAGAATTATTGGAATTAAAACAAAACCCACCGCCAACGACATATGATTAAACGCAAACGCCAGCACTTCAATACCAATCAGTACAAACAAAACCGCATTGAGGATTTCATCAATTAATAGCCAATTATCACCCATGAAAATGTTGACAACTGTGTGTTTGTGAACATAAATATCTGTAATTATTAGCTATTTTTCTACTTTAGCTGTCTTGAATCTTTGTCAACGTTGACATATTTAGTTCGCCTTATTAGTAATACCATTTCAGCAAGTAAAACCAAAACATTGTAGACAGACTATACCAATTATTGCTTAGTGCTCATAAATTAGATATTGCTGTAGAAGATTAACATAGCATCCTTGATAGCACTGTCAACTTAATTCCTTCATGTAGGTTCTGTCGGAAACCGCCTAGATTTTTTTTCACGGCAGATGTGCGGTTTGCGCCAGAGCCACTTGGTTCGCCTCGACGTGCAATTCAACACACTCACCAGCTCAGGAGTGATATCACATCATAGCCATTGTCATAAACACACTCCGTCACGGGGTGCCCTTTAGCCGATCTTGGATCTATCCATTTTGTGTCGCTAATACGTAGGCTATTTGACTCGACAAAAGACTGCTCAATATCTGAGATGGATTGGAGTGGCCAAATGAATTCTGATAGTGAAGAGCTTCGATTAAACCAACGTCTTGTTCCGTTATGACTCCATAGCGCTACCATGGCTGGTTTTTTCGTTATTTCGATGAGCCGCCCAGCCGAACTAACCAGAGACGTATTGTATGTACCAGCGATATACCTCACCGTATCCATATTCACTGGCATATCAGACAAATCTGCCATCATAAAATCGGGCATCATGAGATGACTTGCAAACACATTCGCCCTGGCTTCTCTTGTTTGACGAGCCGACATGCCTTTCGCATTTTGTTTTTGATTAATATCGCCGGTACTGCACTCAATGCTTAAATTTTTTCCTCGGTCATTCATCCAATGACCGATTTCGTGAGCAAGTGAAAAACGCTGTCGGGATTCTATTGTGTCGCTATTGACGGTGATCACGGCTTTATTGCTTGAACCAAAAATATTCGCCTCGTATCCCTGAAGAGGTTCGTAAATTACTTCCGCATTTAATGTGAAAGCTATAAAATCTAAATCGATCTCTTGGGGTTGCGATATTCCAATATCTCTCAAAACTGAGGTTGGTGACTTTACCCAGGCCATTACGATTTACCTTTTGATTTATGGTCAATAAACCCAAGCATATACATGCGCATCCATATTTTTTTAAGCTCTTCATCATTGTCCTTCCCAGGCTCTTCCCCACGATGGGCCAATGTCCAACCTTTAGGCACAGTATCGCCACCGGAAGTGATCACGCCAACAATTTGATGGAAAATCTGCTCAACTGAATTAGGTACCTCCCTTACGGCTCGATTGTATAGAGACTCCTTTTGTCGGTGTGCTTCATATTTGGCCCTGGCCTCGCTTAAACGGGCTTGCCTGTGGGTGGCGATGGTGTTGTGTGTAATAGAGTGGAACCGGACTACACGCTCATCTGAAGGTAAGTATTTCGAATCCGTTTCTACCACTAACTGTTTTGGCGGAAGCTCTTGTGTCTCCTCAGCAATCAATTTATTGATGAAATCTAAAAGTTCAAAGCTCACTGGCCGTCCCTCCAGTAGTCTATGCCGGTGGGATACATCTGGCGGGCATTGCGTTTTAACTTTTTCATTGCAGCTTGATAAGAATTCTCTGTTAGCTTACATATTTCTTTAATTTTAGACGCTTTAAAACTTTTAAGTTTATTAAAAATAATACACCGGATGTATGCGTCGTCTTCAAAAACATCCATCAGCTCACGAACGGCCTTGGAGATGACGTTTTCATCATTCCGAAGGTCTGCGGTTAAATCCAGATCAGAAATATCATCGATATTCTCAATCGCTGTGGCTTGGGAAAGCCCGTCTTTCTTGCCTTTCACTTTGCTCCAAATCAAACTGCGAACAACATTACGGATGAAAGTGTGTCGTTTGACCCCCTTGGGCCATTGACGGTCTTCCTTGAGGATTTTGTCTAGAGCTAATTCATAAAGATCCTCTGCCGTACAGCCCGCCCGGTGGGGGTTCAACTGCTCAAGAGAAAGAATCATTTTTCTGTAATCATCATCGCTGATATCGTCAAGAAGCTCTTCAACTTCACCGATACTGTAGTGCGTTTCGGGTTCATCTGACTCCAATTTATACGTCCTTTGTACTTGGGCTCCGAAATTTCACTTTTTTAGACATCGAAATGTCCAAATTTTCTCGATATTGGAGCCTAGGGGTAAGCAGCCCACGTTTTGCCCGTCGTGAGCGGAAGATACTGACTATTTAAGACAGATTTAGAGAGACAATAATGCCAAAGAAATCAAAGATATACCACTTTCCCGTGGGGAATGGTGACATGACCCTCATAGAGATCGCCTCGAACGATAAACACTTCCGTATTTTGTGTGACATACACATCCGAGAGAGTAGTAATCGTAAAATCGAGGGATTTGATGAGGCCCGATGCGATGTTATTGCCAAATTACACGATATTATCCAGACCGATGGGGATGATCGCCCCTACATTGATGTATTACTGTTAACCCACCCCGACGAAGACCACATTCGCGGGTTTGCCAAGTATTTCCATACGGGTAACCCTGGTGACTATAAAACTATCAGCAACGATGATGACTACGACAAAATCTTCATCCGTGAAATCTGGTCGTCACCGATCATCTTCAAGCGCAAACAGGCGAATCATAGCTTGTGCGATGATGCAAAAGTTTTCAATAAAGAAGCCAAACGCCGCGTCAAACTTTACCGCGATAGCGGTTATATCGGCAGTGAAGGTAACCGTATTCGGCTCATTGGCGAAGACCGTGACGGTAAAACAGATGACATCTTGAATATTGTTTATAAAAGAGGTTCATCAATTAACACTGTGAACGAAACCTACATTCAAGAACTTAATGTGATAGTACTTGGTCCGCTGGATGATGGCGATTTTCCTGAAGATGTCGATGCCGATAAAAACCGTTCGAGTATCGTCATGCGCTGGGGTATCGCTAGTCAGGGCCGTATAGTACCGACAAACTATTTATTGCTTGCTGGTGATGCCGACGTTCACTGCTGGGAAATACTGCATGACAAATACCAGTTTAATACGGCGATGCTTGAATACGATTTACTGATAGCGCCACATCACGTTTCTTGGCGCACTCTGTCCAAAGACAGCTACAGCGAGAGCGATGACCCAGAAGTTTGCGATAAAGCGATCTCAGCCTTAGGACGCGCAAGAGAAAGCGCCGTGATTATAGCCAGTAGCAACAAGATCCTGAATGATGACAATGATCCACCGAACTACCAGGCCATGAAGGAATATAAAAGCATTTTGTCTGAGGTGGACGGTGAATTCAAAAGTTTAGCAACGCATAAACCTAACGGCAAAGAGTACCCCGAGGTGCTTGAGTATCGTTTAACTGTCAATGGCCTTCAGGAAGAAGACGGTAGTGATAAAACCGATGCAACAAAGACTGCTGTGGGCATGGCCAGGGTGACGACAATTCAGATACCGCATGGGTAATAGACAATTTATGAACGAAGTACTTAAAGAGCTATTACGTTATCCAGCGATAGTTGATGCAAAGATTGTTGAAAATCTGGATAGCGCCTGGACGAGTATCGAGACCACCTGGTTCACTATTTTACCAAACAAGTATAAGGCGAAAGGGGTGTCGTCTACCGGCGTTCGGGATGAAGAAGCGGTTATACTGAGCTTCCCGCCCAGCTATCCTACGCATCCACCCAGCATAGGGTTGAGAACGGACTTCCCTATTAACCTTCCACACATTAACCCTCATCAAGAAGGCGAGGAGGTGCCACCATGCGTATCTGAGATACCATTAAGTGAGTTGTTACACAGCTTAGGCTTATTTGGCATTCTAAGCGCCATTGAAGGTTGGTTAAAGAATGCAGTTAGTAATGAACTGCATGATCCTATACAGGGTTGGGAACCCATTCGAAGAACAGACTCTAACGGAATTTTAATTGTTGATGCATTCGATCTGCGACAACAAATTACTAAGGCCAATAATAACATTAACTACTTTCGTGTGCTGTATACCAAGATGCAAAGCGGATTTAGCTTTGGAGGAATGCGTGGTAAATTCGTAGGTTCTGATAATAATAGTCTTAGAAGAATTAGGGTTGCACACAACCCTTCGGATAGCTTTAACCTGACACCTGGCATCCTCGTCGCCAATCAAAAAGCGTGTGATGTGTATCAAGCTGAGAAGGTAAGCACATTCGAAGAGTTAATAACGTTCGCAAATTATTTTGAGTTGGGCGATATGCTCAAAGCACGTTACAAATATCTAACGAAGAAAATCGTTAGTAGTAACCACAATCATCACAAAAATATCGTTAATGATTTCTTTGTCGTTCTCGCGATAAAACGCCCATACCCTATTATAGGTGTAGACGGTGATCTTGAATTGTTGGCATATCGCGTTGAAGCCTCAATTAGTAAAGCAGGAAAACTCCAACACGACAGTCGCTGCTACCCGGTCATAGTACAAGACATTTGTACGCCAGAAATGCTGAAAGCGGTGTCGGGAACAAAGGCGCTCCCCGGAGCAATGATCACCGCAATTGGGTGTGGCAGTCTGGGCGCAAAGTTGACCTCGCATCTAGCCAAAACAGGTAGTTATGGCTTTCAGTTGATCGATAATGACTATTTCTCGATGCACAACAATGCACGCCAGGCGATAATTGAAACAGACATCACCAAGCTATATCAATCTAAGGCAGAGCTTTTAGATGCTGAATTCAAAAAGCTGGGTATCCGAAGTAATGCTTTATCTTGTGATGTGAGACTACTTGATCCCAAGAAGAATTTTTACGCTAAACAAGGATCAGGATTCATATTGGATAGCACTGCGTCGTTAGCCGTACGTCATTTTCTATCACATGATGTGACCGACTTGCCAGCAACATTAATTCATACTTATCTACTCAATAGGTCGAGGCTTGGTGTAACTGTTATTGAAGGCAGTGACCGTAACCCAAGAATCGACGACATTAATGCGTATATCTATCAGTTGGGTTTAGATGATGACCATTATCACCGGGCTATTTATCGATATGACGGACCGCAATCCATGCATTTTGGTGATGGCTGTGGCTCGTTCACCACACAAATGACAGACATGGACATTGCTATACCCGCCGCAAGTATGGCCGCAAATCTGAATAAGATTATTAACAATCCAAATCATGAGAACGGTCTTGGGCAGCTTTTATTAACCAATGTTGCCGACGATTACAGTGTGTCAGTAAATACTTTATTACTTGCGGAAACAAAGATATTCCCTTCCAACAATACCTATCTATGGGAGGTAAGAGTGCTTGGAAATGTAGCTAAAGGCATTGAGCAAGGTGCGGATGAATATCGTACTTTTGAAAACGGCGGCATATTAATAGGTCAATTCGATTGGTTTTCAAAAACCCTGTATGTGACAGGTCTAATGGAGGCGCCAGAAGATACCGAACGTAGTGCTACACGATTTGTTTTAGGCACAAAAGGCGCGAAGAAAGCGCTGACCGAAGTCGCTCAACGATCTGGGGGAAAGCTCTCTTTCATTGGCACATGGCATAGCCATCCCAATGGCGAACCACCATCAAAACTAGATAAAGGCACATTGCATAAGCTGCAGGAAGATACTAAATTGCCTGTCGTTATGCTTGTACAAACAGGAGGGCGTTTACAACGCATCGTAGAATGAATGATATTATCGATAAGCTATCCAGCTACAACTTATTTAATTATCTATTGCCGGGCGTAGTTTTTGTTTTTTTGGCTGAGGCGTTCACCGGCATCACTATTAGTCACGATGAAGTTGTCGTGATGGCTTTTATTTACTACTTCATCGGATTGGTGATCAGTCGTATTGGTTCGGTATGTATTGAACCAATCTTAAAGAAAATTACAGAACATGCCCCTTACGAAGATTATGTTAAAGCGTCAAAAGCGGATGAAACAATTCCGACATTCTCTGAACAAAACAATATGTATCGCACCATCATATCAATGTTATTTTGTTTGATGCTGATGTTTTTTTACGACTCACATCTATCCAAAATAACGACTGTGCCGGGGTCAATACAATACATCGTAGTGGGAATGCTGCTAGTGCTGTTTGTCTTATCGTATCGAAAGCAAACCATGTACATCCGCAAGCGCATACAATCGAATTGCGATAACTCGCAAGCATGATTGTTATTTTGGTCTGATATTAGAATCTGATGACATACCTAATCATTGACTTTAAGGGATACATCAATCCTAACAATGCGGCGGATATCATCGGTTTGTTGCAAACAACTACACATATTAACAATATGGTTGAGTGAGAAATGGAAAGCAATATGAATAACCTAGAAAATGATAGGGTTGATAATTATATTTCAGTTTTGAATCAGTCAATGAAATGGTGTTTATCATTAGCACTATTGGGCTTTATTGCATCACTTCTTAACGATAAGGGTATCAAGATTGGTGACTATACTTTTTCTAAGGAGGTTACGTGCATGTTAATTGGGTTGTTGCATTTAGCTGTCAGTTACCAGCAAAATAAAATGGCTAGTTTCTTTCTGGCATCTATAAATGGGCCTTCTAAAAGGGCCATGTTGCTTTCCATGCGGACGCACCCGGCATTTTTTAATCCTTTTTATGAAGTTAAAGAAGGCATTGAGTATTGGCATTCACAGATTAGCGCCTTGATTTTACCTATTGCAAACATGGCATTGCTAAGCTTCGTATTATACCTCTATTCTGAGAGCACATTGCCATATCTATTAAATACAATACCAGATCCTGGTATAGACCTAATATTTCCTGGGTTTATGATGTTGTTAGGTGCCATTGTTTTACTCATGCGAGATTCAAGTAAAAAATACGTTGTACTTCTTGAGTAATGTTCCTGGAGCAAAGCGCTTGGAAAAAACAAAGTTAAATTTTATCTGATCACTGTCAAGGGATGGTTTGTTTTAAATATACTTGTTCTATTGGTCAATGTTGGATTTGTAATGGTAGAGGCGAATTGGAATCACATATTTAAACTGACACCGTAAACACACGTCACAGCTATTCTAGCCCCTAATTATTTTTCTCAAACAGGTATTATACAAGATAAATTATGATTATAGTTCATAGAATAATATTCCTTAGTCTTATGCTGACTTGTTTTATATGGTCAGATATAGCTCTTAAAGTTAATTATTTAAGCTTGCTCTTTAGCTTTGATCTGAATAGCCAACTGGAATTGCTGAAGTTCACCTATATTTCGGGAGCTGCGGTTGGTTTTTGGTTTTTTTTCTTTGTGGAAATAATGGATACAATTTACTCAGCTCTAGGAAAGAACGGGTCGTTTTTCAAGAATTTTTTTATATCCATAAAAAATGACTTGGTTGTTGGGTTTATGTCACCTTTTGTGTTGCTGGCTATATATTTAACAGATGGTAGTCCTTACATTTTCACTGGAATAGATATTGGGGGCGCGGGAATAGGCTTTATAATAATGGCTTTTATTAGATTAAATGGTGCCAGAAAAATGAAAATAGCAGGTAAAAGAATTAACCTTTATCCTCTGATTATAATTTTCGTTATTATGGCTTTATACTCATATTCTGGCTTTGTTGTGCTACAGAGGAACTCATCAGGTAGCTATGATTCGTATCAGTCATTATGGTTTCAAATAACGATATTTTTTGGTTCCTTTTATTTTTATATGACAGCAAGTTATGTAAGCCATTTTGTATCTAAAGGAAAATTTGGTGTTTCTGATTTCAAAATGTACTTCATGAGAGATGTTATGAAACTCGATAAATTTTTCAATGATGAGTTGATTGAAGCCATTCAAAAAGCGAACAAAGAAATGGAACGGTCTAAATCAATATCTTCCTCTAAGAAAAGAAAGCGTTAGTACCTGAGATTATGAGCAAAAATCGGCAACGTTAATCGGTTTGATTTAAAATTCTGCTTTATATTAGAAGAATAGCGTTGCATCGACCGATTGAACTCACACTACAAAGCAGATATTCATCACAGGCGATCGAGCTTCCGCTTATGGCCGAAGAACGCTTTCGAAAGCTTTACAGCCACTGTCCATTGGTGTCACCTCCCAATAGCTATAAATATTCCGACACGCCTATGAAATGAAACGGAATATTTGCTCTTTTAAGCATTCTGGGCACCACTTCAGGTATTCCGATACTAACCCTCTTGGCATATCGCCACAGAAAAGATGATGCTTCCCAGCTAAGCGTTGCAAATAACCCGTTAAACACTCGCGCCCGCCTTCGTCATTACCTAGAGCGGGTAAGGCGTATATGGGAGAGCGCTCCTTTTTATTTCTTGAACGCCATGATCCCTCACGGTCACATGTTAAGACACTCATTGGCAATTTTCACTACGAGCTATATAGCTCTAATTTTTTATTTTCCGTCGTTCAAAGTACAACCTCATAAGACAATGTAACCTCAAACCTACACATACTTTCGTCAACAAAGTCATTTACTCAAATGATAAATACTGCCATGAAATCAGATGGAGCACTTTTAATCAGTGGGTACAGGTTACTTGTACCCTAATATGATGAGAAACAACTAAGATAAATACGCACATTTTTTACTGTTCACACAGGATTAAGTTGATAATATCGTTAGCTCAAAGATCAGATTTGAAAAATCGGGTTCACTTCCGATGTCATTACAACTATACCGGCGCACTCCAGCAACTGAAGTATCGATCATCATTCCTGACGTATATGATTGGGACTCTTTTCCTTCACCACTATCCCATATATTATATATCACTGCTGTCCCACAGTTTGACATAAAAAAGGCCTAATTCTCGATAAGTGTTACAATACAAGTGCGAACAAACAACGTAATACAAAAGGAAAATTAGGCCTTGGCACATAATA
>MAAL01000155.1 GCA_002163245.1 Gammaproteobacteria bacterium 42_54_T18
AACGAGGGATTGAATGTAAACGAAAAAGAGCTGGCTGGGATAAGGACTATCTCTGGAGGGTTCTGACATCAGATAGACACCTTACAGAATCAATGATTTAGATGCGTTCGCCATGGACAAGGCCCCGACGCTTCCAGCAGGGACTACGACTATGTTATTGTTCCACCTGCGGGGTCGCGTTGTACTCGGGACCTCGCCACGTCTTCGGAGTGTTGGCGCACTCGCGAAGACACCTTTCTGTCATGGGAGTAACATCCACTCATGACATCAGGTTACGTTATTGTGTGTTCCTACTCCATATGAGATGACGGGGACACACTGTAACCGCCGACCAGTTTGCACCCCCTAATTAATGTCGTCAAGCGTATTTCTTTTTTAAGGTGGATGCCTTTTTGAAACCTGTTTAAGGGTTACGTTTGTTCGTTGCTTTTATCGGTTATAAGAGCGAGCTTTGTTTGAACGCGTGTCGTTACTATTTCTAACGCTACTCAAATACACAAACTAATCGCTTAGTACTTAACATATGAGTGTTGAATGAATATAGATGATGTCTCCGTACGCCACAGCGAACAGAAGATTTTGTTTTGGACAAACCTCCTTGCCGGACTGTTGTTTAACATGAATATCAACCAAGTATGGTTCTGAATCAGTAGAAACTTCAGTGTAGAGAAAATATTTTTCTTTCTCCTCTAATGGATTGTCATCAAGCCCCCCATCATACGGAATAATCTCGACCCCGTATTCTTCACAGTATTTGGCAATGCCTGCTCCCAAGGTAGTTACATCAACAGCCAAACCATTCAAATCACTCGAATCCGCCATCCAGTCTAACGTGGAATCGTTCTCTGATTGATTGGCTGGTCCGCAAATAAAAACGCATTGGTATTCGCGTGGTGGCGTTGGTTCGATGTTTGGTTTGTGAATCGATAGATTTTCTGAAAACCAATCAGGCAGCTGTGGGTTTAACCGCCGCCATAAGACACCGTGATAACAAGGCCGCCTAATTTCCCTCAAAGTAAGCAGCAGTGTGACGAATACACTGAAATAAAGAACATTGTTCCACGCTAGAAATTCAAATTTCAGAGAGAGCAAGGAGAGCACAATAAAACTAAATGCCCAAATGAGCTCTGGAATACGTGACATACGAATGATGTTACAAAACAGAAAAAAATGTGCAACTACAAATGCTACACCAATACTTAGATTTGGATTGTGTGGATACAACACCCACGCGCCCCCTGCTCCGGATAACAGCACAAGAATATCGATGAGTGACAACCTAAACCCTGGATCAAACACAAACTTCACCTTGGTCAATATTATACTATGATAGTTTTATATCATAAGCATAGTCGGTTTCACCACAGAGCCCTATGCTCCACCCACTTCACTGGTAAATAGCATGAAACCAGAACCTATAGTTCTATTATGCATCCTAGGTGGGATAATCGCTTGTTTGTTGCAGTATGACGCTGAAGGGTTAAAGGTTGCGGGGGTTATTACTACTCTCGTTATTTTGTTTTTGATATTGGAACGACACTCAGAAATAAAAGCCTCCAGAAATCAGACCAACAATGTTTACGTAAGTCCTGTAGAAAATGCCAATGATCAATACGAGGCAATGCTTGCTAACAGTCGAAACATTCAGTTTAAGGAGGCGCTCAACATTGCGAAAGAACAAGTTTCCGCGAACGATGTTATTCAAGATTATGTAGAGGAATACACAGATTTTTTTGGATTTTATTACGGCGATATGAACAGTGAACCCTATCATCCTGGCCTCCCTGATTTTGAAGGTTGGGACGGGGGCAGCTTAGCTTTTTTTGTTAACCGGCATACTGGCGAGATAAAACACCCTCCGTACCCATATAAAGAGCAAGAAGGAGAAATACTACTCATACATCCATTCTCCGAGATCGAGCCAGGTATCGAAGCAAAAAACCTGAAAGAGAGTGACCCTATAAAAATATGGCGTTTACCAGCCTCTCAATGAGACCGTGGTTTGCTCTATATGGGCTCATTGAGAGGCTGGCAAAACTAACGCAACGCCTATAGCATCCTTGCCGTTCTAACTGTAATTTACAAGTCCGCACCTTTGCTTTCGTAAAAGCTTTATAGAAAGTGCCATCATTTCATCTCTCATTACGAGCTTATCCAACCAATTTTCTCTGATGCCCTTAATGCCATAATATGCACCCGCAACCTGTCCGCATATAGCAGCAGTTGTATCAGCATCATCTCCAAGGTTAGCTGCCAATAAAACGGCTTCATCATAGCTATCAGTATTTGCAAAACACCACAATGCAGCCTCTAAGCTTTCAATGACATAGCCACTACCTTTTATCACCCCTGCCGGCTTACCTACATACTCACCGCTCGCTATGGCTTTTACCTTTTCTGTTTCGGGGCTGTATAAATTGCTTTTAATTACTTCAAGTTTGGTTTCTGCAAAAAGGGCCACCCTCAATACTGTTGCAAAATACCGACACGCATCAATACATTCAACCGCCCCATGAGTTGTACGTGAACTCTCCGCCGCATATTTCAACAACAACCCTATATCCTGCCCATAAAATAGAGCAACAGGAGCCAGCCTCATCAAAGATCCATTTCCCGCAGAAAATGGATCAATTGATCCTGCAAACGAATTCTTAGTTTCCATATAGCGGGCCAGAGCATCGGACACGGTCATACCAATATCAAAGCACTCACCCGTGCTGCTCATATACCCGTATTGCCACCAATTACAGTATCGATTCATTTGGTCCGATGCATCAAACCCTTCGCAATGAACAAGTGAATGTGCAAGGCAAAGCGCCATTGAAGTATCATCGGTCCATTGTCCTGCCTCTAAGTCAAACGGACCACCGCCGACCATATCGATTACGGGGGGAAATGACCCCCTATCCATAAATTCAACGGTCGTTCCGATGGCATCACCAACAGCTAGGCCTAGCAAACATCCTTGATAACGCTCAATAATATCCATCTTATTTAGTTCCTGTTTAGCCATTATTCCTTATCGCCAATTTCTGCGTAGAAGGATTTTGTGACTGTTATCTCTCCAACGATATGATCATTAAACTCCTCAAGCTGACCAGCCGGAACCCAATACTCTTCACAGACTCGACCACCTACAATGTGAACATCAAACTGCTGAATATAGTCGGCGTCGACCTCAAAACGAGTCACAAAACCACTTCCGCTATCTCTAACATTCCAGTCGCGAGCGATTAATATTGCATACTCTTCATTGAGAACAGGGTAAAAAATCGGTTGTCCTGGCAATCGGGGTGGCCAACGCTTGTTTCCACTCTGCTTAACTAACTCAAGTTCATTCGGCCCAGTTGGCCTGTATAGCGTTACTGTTTTCATGACGTAATCCTCCTCAACATGTTTATTTTAAAACAAATATAAAACACCACTTGACACAAAGTGGCAACAAGCCACTATAATAGTGGCACAGAGACACTATATCAACGCAAAATTGAAATTTAAAGAAAATGAAACTTTCAGCAAAGAACATCAGAAATAATAAAGACTTACTCGACTACCTAAACCATGGCAAGCGAGCCAAATATTTATTCTTTTGGGGCCACCAAGAAAAGAAAAATGGGCAGATAGGCAAAGCTTGTTTTAGCCAATGGTATAACGCCTCATTTGAGATAGACGGAAAGCACTATAAGACTGCCGAACATTTCATGATGGCAGAAAAAGCGCGGCTATTTGGTGACTTAGAGATAAGAGAGTTGATTTTACAAAGCAATTCGCCAGGTGAAGCCAAGAGATTGGGTCGCAACGTTAAAGGGTTTAACGACAGTATTTGGAACGATAAACGTTTTGATATTGTCGTAACCGCAAACGAAGCTAAATTTTCTCAGAACAAGGCCCTTGAAGAATACCTTCTTTCTACGGGAAGACGTGTATTAGTAGAAGCTAGTCCCGCCGATAAAATATGGGGAATAGGCTTAGCTGAAGACAGCCCGATGGTTGATTCGCCGTATAAATGGAGAGGCCTGAACTTATTAGGCTACGCCTTAATGGAAACTAGGGCGAGAATACAGAAAAACATGTGAGCTAAAGAGAATACTCACTCAAAGATAAAGAGCATAAAAGTGAAATTATTAGTAGAAAAATACAAAGAACAAGCTGAACAATGGCCCCAAGAAGGTCGACACATTCTCGCACAATTTGACGATGAAACAGTTGTAGTGTACCAAGCATACAAACCGTCAATTGGACTTTATGCGGCAAAAAATGGTTATTTTGGCGGGGATTTTAGTTATTCACGGATGAGTTGGATTAAACCCAACTTTTTGTGGATGATGTATCGTTGTGGTTGGGCCAGTAAAGTAGGTCAAGAAACTGTATTGGCAATCCATTTAAAAAGAACATACTTTGATGATCTATTATCAGAGGCCTTTCCATCCAGCAATACGTTAGGGCTCAGTAAGCCCGAATGGAATAGAGAGGTCGCAGCTTCTGATGTACGGCTACAATGGGATCCTGACCATGACCCATATGGCAACAAGGAAACAAGAAGAGCTATACAACTAGGACTGCGGAATGATTACCTGACCCCCTTTCAGGGTGAAGGAATTATTGCCATAGAAAACATTACAGGGTTTGTGCTTGAACAAAGCAAACACATTAAGAAAGGCGACCTTTCAAGCCTGATGACGCCTACAGAGCGTTGCTACCCTGTGCCATCGTTTGCGAGAGAAAACCTTCAGGTGGATAAAATCTAAGACAGTTGAATAATACAGAAACAGTGTGAGTTATATGAATAATCGAAATGGAAGAGCGTCTTTAGCGCAGGAAACACTCAAAGTAATTGATCAAGGGTTTTATCATAATCAAAAAGGGGAAAGTCAGCATTTAATCAGCCTGATATCGAATGCTGTTGAAGGTACACAATATGTCAAAGATTCTGATTTTGATGAATTGTATCTAAAAAGGGACAATGTCATTCATGACAGAGAAGGGAGCAAAACTGTCTTTGAAGTTACGTCAGAAAGTAGTCTTGAGGCAGCACATCGGCTTATTGTCGCTGAGAACCTTAAGGATGTTTCCTGCTTGAATTTCGCATCTGCAAAAAATCCTGGTGGCGGTTTTTTAGGAGGCTCACAGGCTCAAGAAGAAGCGTTAGCCAGATCGTCGGCTTTGTTTCCCTGTATCTCAAATAATATGGAAATGTACGAACACAACCGTGGCCGAAAGACCTGTTTGTATTCAGATCATATGCAGTACTCCCCCAATGTACCTGTATTTAGAGATGATGACGGCTCGTTTTTAGAAAGGCCCTACTTGGTAAGTTTTATCACGTCTCCCGCGGTTAATGCTGGCGCCTTAAAGGGTTCTGAGAAGAAAAAACTACCAGAAGTCATGCTAAGAAGAACCGAAAGAGTATTGACTCTCGCTGCTGCTAATAGGCAAAAAACGCTAATTCTCGGGGCGTGGGGTTGCGGTGTATTCAAAAACAACCCAGATGATATCGCTAGCTATTTTGCAAATCACTTATTAGGCGATGGAATATTCAGCCGAGTCTTCGATCGTGTAGTCTTTGCGATATATGGTCGCGATCCGTCCAATATTGAACCCTTTAAGACTTGTTTTAACGACTTCGAGAGTTAGATTGGAGCTGGATTTTAAAGGGAATATGGGCCTACCGCGGCCCTTCCAAGCTCCTAGCAAAGAAATGACTTTCCCCTTCAGGCTTAACCCTATAAAGCTTTGCAGGACGATTACTTCCTGTTTTCATCTCGCCGGTTTCTTCTAAAATATCCGCATCTAAGATTCTTCGCCGAAAGGATTTTTTCTCAACCGATTTATCCAAGATTATCTCAAATGTTTTTTGTAGTTCGGTTAATGTGAAATCTGCAGGTAACAGATTCACTGGCAACGAGGTATATTGGACCTTCCCCTTAAGCCGCCCATGACAGGCTTTTAACACGGCATCATGGTCAAACGCTAATTCAACCTTTTCTCCCATATCCTCAATAGGCACCCAAGTAACATCCTCAGAACTCTCATCCTTACTCAGCACAATGTCATCAGAAGAAATTAACGCCAAATAAGCAACGGTGACAGACCAACCTCGTGGATCGCGCCCAGCACCTCCAAAACTTTCCACTTGCTCTAGGTATGACGTATCAACGCCTGTTTTCTCTTTTAACTTACGATAAGCCGTGTCATTTAAGGTCTTATCTAGCGTCATATCAACAAAACCTCCAGGTAGAGCCCACTTCCCTTTGGCAGGGTGCTGCGCTCTTTTAACGACCAGTACCTGGAGCTTACCTTCTTTCACGGTAAAAATGGCCATATCAACCGTAACCAGAGGCACATCAAAGTCATGTACGTTGTAGTTCTTTAGAAATTGCTTTTCCGTTAATTGCTTTGCCATTAGAGATACCGTAGCTGAAATCGAGCGACTTATAGTCATGTTGCCCCTATCTTAGTGGCAACATGACTATAAGTCGCTCACTCTTTTCAATTCTACCGGCCTTTCTTAAATCAAGGGCTTGACCACATAGTGGCAATAAGCCACCATGTGGTCAAGCCAGTCACATGAATGGGATTCATTCACTAACACTGCAACTAACCAAAACCGGACAGACCGGTTTTCATTTCAGCTCCAAACGGGGCACAACAGCAAGGAACTTGCTGACATGAACAACAAAAACTTCGACTTTTTAGTCTTCATTGGTCGCTTCCAGCCCCTTCATATGGGTCACCTAACGGTAATTGAAGCCGGCTTGCAGCAAGCGGATCAAATGATCATCTTATGTGGATCCGCTCATCAACCACGATCTGCTCGTAACCCATGGAGCGTGGCAGAACGTGAAAGCATGATCCGTGGTGCTGTTTCTGCCGACAACAATAACCGAGTTCACATCG
This sequence comes from Gammaproteobacteria bacterium 42_54_T18, assembly GCA_002163245.1. Lineage (GTDB taxonomy): Bacteria > Pseudomonadota > Gammaproteobacteria > Pseudomonadales > Ketobacteraceae > 42-54-T18. Next base: position 6,898 of record MAAL01000155.1, read on the forward strand.
CGCCATTAATGGATATTGCCTACAACGACGAATCTTGGGTTCGAAACGTACAGGCCACGGTTAACGGTTTGGTGACCGCACACCACGGTGTACCACATAAAATGCCAAAGGTAGGGTTGATAGGACATAGCAAAGACCAAAGCTCCTACTACCTAAATTTGTTCCCTCAATGGGGAGCCGTTCAGGTTGATAACTTTAAAGGTATTAGTGCTACCCCAATAAGAGAGGCAATCTTCACAGAAGACTGTTCTTCAAATGACAGTAGTAATGCAATCTACATAAACAGCAACGAAGCAAAACAATTGTTGCCGACAAATGTACGACAACATGTATCAGAGTTTTATAGCACTGATATCTATGCAGAGATAAAAGGAGAACACGACTTCGTCGCCAAATACAAACAAGCGTGGAGCGCAGCACCCTACCCTCCAACCTTTGTCACTGTTGATGCCGTCATTGTACAAAGCGGACACATTTTGATGGTAGAGCGTAAAGCCAGACCTGGAAAAGGTTTGATGGCTTTACCCGGTGGTTTCGTTGACCACGGAGAAAGATTGGTCGATGCGTGTTTACGAGAATTACGTGAAGAAACACGGTTAAAAGTACCCGCTCCTGTATTAAAAGGATCAATCAAAGGGCAAGAAGTTTTTGATGACCCTCACCGGTCAGCAAGAGGAAGAACAATTACTCACGCATTTTACATGGAGCTAGAGCCAAACAAGGCTTTACCCAAAGTAAAAGGTGGCGATGATGCAAAATACGCGATGTGGGTTCCACTAGCGAATTTGGATCCAACACAGATTTTTGAAGATCACTATTTCATCATTAAAAAAATGACAGGTATGTAATACCTACACAATTACACACATAGATACGGGGATAGACCCTGTATCTTCTCTAAATGACTGGAGGATTTCCATCATGAGCAGTATCAATAGCAATATCATCTTAAACGCGGACTCTTACAAAGCTTCGCACTTTTTACAGTACCCACCCAATACCACACAAGTCTCTAGCTACATTGAGGCACGTGGCGGCCAATACAAAAATGCGGTGTTCTTTGGGTTGCAGATGTTCATTAGAGAATATTTGACCAAACCCATTACCAACGCAGACGTTGATGAAGCAAAAATCATTTTTGACGCCCACGGCGTACCGTTTAACGAAGACGGCTGGCGCTATATCGTCAATGAATATGATGGCTTTTTACCTATCGAGATTGAGGCTATACCAGAAGGCACCGTTATACCGGTTAAAAACGCAATGGTACAAGTCATCAACACTGATCCAAATTGTGCCTGGTTAACTAGCTATGTTGAAACCGCCTTGTTACGTGCTGTGTGGTACCCCACTACCGTTGCAACCGTTTCTTGGAACTGCCGCCAAGTCATAGAGCGGTATATGGAAGAGACTTCCGAAAGCACTGACGGGTTAGAATTTAAGTTACACGATTTTGGTGCCAGAGGAGCAACCACTGAAGAAGCTGCTGCTATTGGTGGTGCCGCACACTTAGTGAGTTCCCAAGGAACTGACAACATCAGTGGCATCATTGCAGCACGTAGATACTACGAAGCGGAAATGGCGGGTTTCTCAATTCCTGCAGCAGAACACAGCACCATAACAAGCTGGGGAAAAGATAACGAAGCCGCCGCCTTTGAGAACATGTTGCCTTTTGGCGAACGGTTATTTGCCGTACCCCTCAGCGTACTTACACACCAGACACAAATATAGATCCAATTTAGAGGTAATAATATGGGCATTTTGGAAGCTTTTGGCATTCTTATACTGGTGGCGGTGGCCATAGCATTTCTTTCCTCTTCCATGGAAAAAGCAAAGGAATCAAAGCTTGTTCATAAAGGAGCAATTCCTCCCTACACAGGGTACAACGAGGACGAAATTAGAAAACTAAAGGTTGATGGTTATGAAACAATTGCCATAAAACGTATTCGTCGCGGGTACGAAAAACCCAAAAAGTGTAGTTTAAAAAAGGCCGTGCAGGTGTATGACGCCCTGTAAATACAACTAATCAATGCTGACAGTTCAACGCAAATGCCGTGACTAGTGCTTATCTGATTAGCCCGCTATCGGGAGATAAAGACATTGCCCAGCCAATTGGCTTTCTTGAAAATAGATCGAGTAACTCCGCAAGAGATGTTCATAGTCGCCCTGGCCTCCCTACTCTTTGAACTATACTCAGTAGATCAAAAGTACCGTCCCCCTATTTTCTTGCGAGGTTTTTATCAAATGAAAACATTGCTAATAGCAGTTTGCGCTCTTTTATCCTTTGAAATCCATGCAAAAGATATATCGATGGTAGCCACTGATTGGGAGCCGTATTATGGTAACGAATTAAAGGAAGGCGGCGTAATTACCAAATTGGCAACAGCAGCATTTAAACGTGCAGGGTTCAACACAACAATAAGCTTTGTTCCTTGGGCAAGAGCCCTCAAACAGGTTGAAGATGGGGAGAGTGATGTTTTGCTCGGGGCATACTACAACAAGGAAAGAGCAGTCACCTACATACCTTCTGAAGGTTTCTACTCCATTGAAACAGCGCTTGTAGCCAATAAGTCACTAGGAATATCCAAATGGGGCAGCCTGGAGGAGCTCAAGCCATATAGGATTGGCGTTGCACGAGGATATGCCAACAGCGAGGCATTTGATAAAGCAGACTTCTTACAGAAACATGTGGTAGGTAACCCATTGCAAAATCTACAGAAACTATCCCTTGGCAGAGTAGATATGATCGTAATAGCCGCAGGAAGGCTAAACTATGAGGCCAGTAAAAAATCGAAGGTTGATATTAACTCACTTGTACTGCTAACCCCTGTGCTTGCTAAAAATTCTCTGCACATCACGGGCTCAAGAAAAACAGATGGCATGAAAGCTAAGATAAAAGCTTTTAATACAGCGATAAAAGAAATGAAAGCAGATGGTTCCTTCAATCATATTCTAAAATCATATGGATTTTAGAATATGATTGTCTAAGAGGTACAGTCAACGCTCCCAATCTATAACTATCCCTTATACTTCCACGCAATAACGGCACAGTCCTTATGGTTTATTCACAACTTGAGGGGGCTCCTGGCCTCGACCAGGTGAAATCCATTTTTGCAACATCACCTCGAGTACGTCTTGTTCAATCGGTTTACTAAGGTAATCACTCATCCCTGCATCCAAACACTTCTGTCGATCACCACTCATCTCATTTTCCGTAAGCGCAATGATCGGTATATCCTGGTAGCACTCCGTCGCTGCCCCACCACGTATTCTCTGAGTGGCCACATAACCGTCCATCACTGGCATCTGGCATTCCATAAGGATTAGTCCAAAAGGGCTCTTTTCCTCCGCCATCAACAAAGCTTTTACGGCATTCTTACCGTTTTTCGCAATTGTCACCATCAAACCTGCCTGTTCTAACATCTCTTGGACAACAACCTGATTACCTGAATTAGCTTCGACCAATAAGATTCGAGAAACCGGTAAAGAGGAAGACAGGTTCATCTGATCAGGTACAGATATTATGCTGCCTTCTAAGACAATTTCGAAAGTAAAACAACTGCCGCTCCCAATATCACTTTCTACGGTCACATCACCATCCATCAACCCACACAATTGTTTAACGATGGTTAACCCCAATCCAGTGCCTCCGTAACGTCGCGTCTTCGATCCATCCACCTGATTAAACGCCTCAAATAACCCTGCGCGGTCATCTTCTGCGATACCTATGCCGCTATCTTTCACTGAGCAACAAAAACCTATTCGCTGATCATCTCTGCTCTCCAGTTTTCCGTGTATTATTACCTCACCTTGCTCGGTAAATTTAACCGCATTACTCACCAAGTTTTCCAATATTTGTCGTATTCGGGTAGGATCACCTCTTACCATTGCCGGTTCAATATCGACTACATCCAGGATAAGTTTTAGCCCTTTCTTATCCGCTTCTAACGCTAAGGGTTCGACAAGCTCTCCCAGTAATGCAACCAGATCAAAATCCACCACCTCTAACGTCAACTTTCCTGCTTCTATCTTAGAAAAATCCAAAATATCATTCAAAATCACCAATAAAGATTTGGCATTATCGTTGGCCACATGAATTTTTTTTGCTTGAACGTCCGACAGGTCAGAACGGGTTAACAGCCCTAACATACCTAACACCGCATTCATTGGTGTTCGAATTTCATGACTCATATTCGACAGGAAATCACTTTTTGCAACATTCGCCGCCTCCGCCGCATTTTTCGCTTTATTAAGTTCAATGGTTCTAATTTCCACCTTTTTTTCTAGTGTATCTTTAGCACATTCTAACGATTGATGTGTTCGATTTATCTCATCAGAAAGCGTATTTAGAGTAATAGATAATTCACCGAATTCATCATCACTTATTACCACCGCTTTATGTTGATAATCACCGTTGGTTAGCGCTTTCATTGTGGTCTCAAGCGTAAGGAGAGGCGCGATAATTGATTGACTTATTTTTCTATTGATATAAAAAGCGAACAAACCAACCAATATAGATAAAATAGCAACAAGAGCAAAAGAATATGATTGAAGTTCGTTTAGTTGTTTCCTTTTTTCATTAATGAGATGCTTTATCGAGTACACACCATCCAAGGTAAATCGTCTCACTTGTTTTTTTCTACCAAGTAAGCGATGGGTATAATAGTCTATCGCCGAAACAGTATCTCCTGCATTATATAATGACATCGTTTTTACAATGTCCCGACGTAACTCTGTAATTACGGGTTCTATTTCTCGCGCCAACGATTGCTCGCTGATACCTTTTCGTCTAATCGTGGCATCATAAAATAGATCAAACGCTTCCTGAAATTCTTTACTCCTGGAAAGGCTATTCTCTTTTTCCTTATCTCCATTCCCCTCCAACGTTAATAATCGAAGCAAACTTTCACTGGCCCCAGTGATCAATCCATCTAGGCGATCAAGTGTATGCTTCTCTTCGATATAGCTGTCTAGAATATCCCGATGAAACTGTACATTAAGTGATGAAACTATAAAAAATAGCGCGAGCAGCAATACTAAAAGCACATTAATAAGCACGCTATTATGTAGGTTACCAACAACGGTATTAGGGCGTTTACTGTTCACGATAGGCTCGCTTAGTATTCGATTTCACGCAGCTTTTGCACCCGGTTATTCGCGGTATCCGCAACATATATATATCCCGACTGACCGATAATTATCCCATGTAGATTACCAAACTCCCCAGGTAAGCGACCCTCCTTACCAAACGCATATATAAAGGCTCCAAATTTATCAAATTTCTGAATTCTATTATTTCCAATCTCGGTAACATAGATATTATCATTACCGTCTATCGCAATACCCGCGGGCTTTCTAAATTCACCAGTCTCCATACCTTCTTTCCCCCAAGAACGTATAAACGCTCCTTCGGCGGAATATACTTGTACCCGATGGTTTGCCAGATCTGCGACATAGACATTGCCCTCGCTATCACACTTTGCCGCTTCCGGCCTATTAAGTTGGCCTTCTTCTGCACCATAGCCACCAAACCAGCGAACAAATGTACCATCGGGCTTGAATACACTGACACGATGATTACCTGCTTCAGCCATATACAGCAGTCCATTAGGGCAAAAATCCATAAATTCCGACTCTGAGGTTAATCCCGGCTTTTCACCAAATCCAGAAAATGTCTGAATATGCTGGTAATCCTTGTTATATTTTTTAATAAAGCCAGAGAGATAGTCCGCCACATATATTGTTCCATCCTTATCAACCGCAATACCCTCTGGTTTTTCCATATGTTCGTCGTCTTTTCCCTTGCCTGCAAAGGTACGGATGACGTTACCGTCTGTAGAGAACACTGTCACGGTAGAATTCAAAGCATCCGTCACCAATAAATTCCCCCTACTATCAAAAGCAAAATCTTCTATATATTGAAATTCACCTGGCGCCGATCCCTTACTGCCCCAGACTTTCACCACCTCGAGGGCACCACCTTTTTTGAGTGATATTACGCAGTAGACACCCACCATCACCACCGCCAATGAGAATAGAACCGTAAACACCTTCTTCATCTACTTTTCCCGAATAATCATGTCGCGAACTCGTTTCTCCCCATACGGGCAGACCCTATTAAGTATTGACTACATCACTCTGAGTAAAAGACGGTTAATATGATATTTGGAAATAAGCAGTCTTAGCCTTATAAGGTGTTAACCAAACCGGACAGACATCGAAGTAGAACCCTAAAGGGTCATTGTTTGTCCATACAAAGGGTTGTTACACTGTGCCTGTGACACTACTGTATTTAATAGCAATCGTAGCGAGGCAAGATCAAACGTGTATATGATGAAAACCCCAGTACTTCCGAAGGGATTATTTATCCCGTTAATTGCAGTGGTATCACTGCTTTCTTCTTTACCAGCCAGCGCTACCGCAATAGAAGCTGCTCCCGCTGAAGGTGAGGCTCTTGTTTCCCCTTTACCCGCGTCTGATCAGGTAAGCGCCAGCACAAGCGCGCTACGTGATGTCATTGTGGTGGGCAATAACTGGGATGGCACCATTGATATTTATGACCCTGTAACGTTCAAATCCATCAAAAGACTCAATGCAGTACCGGACAAAGAAGCCCGCATAGCAGAAATGAATTCGGGTATCGTGCGTTGGTTCACTTCCCGTTTTATACGCCAGGTTATTGGTGAAGGCCATGACCAGATGGTGGATGATATGTTTCCATCTAACGATGGGCGTTATCTTTTTATCTCCCGCCCTAGTTTTGCCGATGTTATCGCCCTGGATGTCAATTCCGGTGACATTGCTTGGCGTACCCCCGTTGAAGGTTCTCGCTCTGATCACGCAGCTATATCTCCAGATGGCAAAACGTTCTTGGTATCTGCGTCGACAGCACGCAAGGTGCATGCTATCGATACCGCAACAGGAAAGCTTATTGGTGAGTTTGAATCCGGTGATCAACCTCACGAAAGCACTTACTCGCATGATGGAAAGCGTATTTTTCATGCCAGCATAGGCAAAGTGTATGTGCCAACAACAAGCCCCTGGTTAGACTGGATCAAGGGAGATCGTTTTTTCCAGGTGGTGGATGCTGAAACGTTGAAAGTGATTCAACGTGTAGATATTGGTGAAAAATTAGAAGAATTTGGTTTCCCTTGGGTTGATAAAGCGGTACGCCCAATGGCCGTTGCTCCGGATGGCCGTTTTGTGTATATGCAGGTGTCCTTTTTTCATGGGTTCTTTGAATACGATATGCAACTGGAAAAAATCACCCGTAAGATTGAATTGCCGATTCCCCCAGAGATACAGGCAATGGATTACTCTGACTATCAACTAAACTCTGCACATCATGGTTTGGCGATTAATCATCAAGGGACACAGCTGTGTGTTGCTGCAACGATGTCCGGTTACGCTGCTATCGTTGATCGTGAGTCGTTTGAGTACACCACTATTCCATTATCAGAGAAGCCTTTGGGAGCAAAACCCTATTGGGCGACTGAAAGTGCGGATGGGCAATATTGTTATGTATCAGTGAGTGAGCAAGATCGTGTGTCGGTGATTTCTTTTGCAGAGAAAAAGGAAATTGCCAGCTTCCCTGTGGGGGATCACCCACAACGCATTCGAACCGGTAAATTGATGATACCTGATAAGCTCGTAGAGTAACAAAAACGTGCGACACCTCTCAATAACAATAAGGTCTCGCATTAACCTTGAACCATACTTCCTGGCTATAGTCTCACCCTTCGTAAAGTACACTATAGCCAAGGAAGTTCAAATGACCACGACCCAAGCCCCCTCCCCTACATCCATCCAAATGATGGAAACCATTGCTCAACGCATTCGACAAGACAATGTTGATAACGCGTTTATGAGGGCCACCCCAGATCAACGTACCGAATTCATTCAAACGTATCTCGCCGATGAATTAGAGCGTTCACAACATCTGCACTCGCGTTACAGCTCAGATCGAGAATTCAAACATTATTTTAGAGGGCTTGTGTTTGGCCTGTTAAAAAATACCGAAGTGAAAGCGAGTAATTGACAATCCTACCAAAGACCGGCGCCAGTCATTCGTCAGCGTGATTGGCGCTAAGTAAATGGCGACTCTCCTATTGATAACGACTCAACTGCCATCAACACTACTAAACATCCAGCTCAAATGAAGCAGGTAGAATATTAACCGTTCTATCGTCACTACCTGTATATGTATAGGAAATGCTCCCTTGCACTTTAGTCGCCTTGATGTTCAATTCTGGACCATCGGCTGAAGTATCGTAAATGCCCATAGCTAATTGATAACCGAGATGCCGTCGAATCGCAGTGTACAGCGTCCCATCATCAGCAAACAAACCCGTCCAGTTTTTTTGTGCTGCTTGCCAACTTCTAGTCAACATACCCACTATATACACTGACTTAACATCAGCGCCCTGCTCTTTAACCTCTCTTGCAAATGTCGCCAAGTCTAATTCTGTTTTCTCAGCTTGATTGTGATAAAAAAGATGGATACCGATTATTTTATCCCCTGCAACACACGATACCGTAATACAAGTACTTACCGCGGGGTATAATATTTCACGTCCATCAACGCCGTGCCATATCCCTGGTTCAAGTGAAGGGCCATTAGAGGCTAAAGTTATCATTACTATTCCTTTTAGTGATCTTATTAACTGCTAAGGTAATTCAAAAGAATGGCAGGCATCGATTATAAAAACAAGAATGGATCCCGTGAATAAGTCGCAGCATCATTGATATCAATGGCAAGGTCTCCCGAAAAATCACTCAGAAACCCTACATAAAAAACAAAGCTAGCCCTTACTAGTCACCCTACAATGCCGCCAAACCAAGCCGCAAGGCTTCTATGGTGGCTTCGGCCCTTGTTTAGTTGGGTGTGGCGGTACATCAATAACATCAGGCCTTTCTAACTCCGAGACCTCCCTGTTTTTGGCGCCAGGGGATGAACAAGTTTTTAACGTTTCAGGTCCGACAGCGGGTGATATCCGCTATGTGTGGGTTGTAAGAAAATACAACGACAACAATGAGATTATCGAAACAAAAACAGTACCCTCACATCAAATGGAATACACACTTATTGCCACCTCTGATGATTATCATAATCTGTATACTGAAGTTGAAGTGCAGCTACAAAAAATCGTGACGATCGGCGATTTTCAGCTCTGGAGAACCAAGGATATTAAAGAATGGGAAGTGAAGGTTAACGATGAACAAGTGGCTCCAGAGTGGACTGGAAGTATATTGTTAAGAAATGAGAACGACGTAACACAATTAGAAGGTTTTAGTTCTATTACTGGGAACGTGGTAATTGATGATACAGATTTTGAATCCACTAACGCGTTAACTGATATTTTATCGATTAGTGGCAGCTTACTCGTGCAAGAAAACAAGAAGCTAGTTGATCTTAAAGGGCTGAATTTATCCTCTCAATTTACTGTCGAAAACTCTGTAATCATTGTCGACAACGCTAAATTACTTACAACCAAAGGGCTTGAATCACTCACATCTCTGGGAGGCTCTCTTTACCTTAACAAAAACCCTCGTCTAGAAAACCTACTAGGGTTCAAAAACATAGAAAATATTGGCGAAAAGTTAACAATAGGATCATACGATAATAGTGATATTGGAGGTAGTGGCAATGCCGCACTAAAAAGCCTAAGTGGACTTAATCGTTTAACTTCGGTTGGGAGCCTTATTATAGAAGTAAACCCCTCACTAGCGTCATTAGAGGGGGCTAATTCCCTAAAAAACATTTCCGACACCTTGCTGATTTATAATAATAAAAACCTGATAAATTTAAACGGCCTTGAAACAGTTACTAGCGTTGGAACGTTGGTTGTCACGAAAAACCCTCTACTTCAGAACTTAGGTGGATTGGACTCACTTGAAAACCTTAACAACATTGACTTACGAAATAATGAAGTGGAGTGAATAACGACCGTCATCATTCACTCCACCTCATTGACGACCGATAACAACTCTTCGCGATTAATGGGTTTAACAATAAACCCATTCATACCAACATCAAATGCTCTATCCCGATATTCTTGTAACGCATGAGCACTTAATGCATAGATAGGGGTATTTTGATTAGCGCTGCCTCTGCTACGGATTCTTCTTGTCGCCTCGTAACCATCCATGACCGGCATTTCGCAATCCATTAATATCAGATCAAATGAATTGTCCATTGCAATATCACAAGCCTCCTGTCCGTTATTAGCAACTGTCGGGAGGACTCCTACTTTTTTAAGAATCCCTTTAATAACGATCAAATTAATTTCATTGTCCTCCACTACTAACAAGCGTTTGTGAGATAAATCTTGATAGGCATCTGAAACTTTTTTGTTTCCAGCCTGTGGCTGACAAATTACAGATTTAAAAAGATAGCTTGTAATTGGCTTTTCAACAAAACGGACGTTTTCAGAATTATTATTTTCCAACCAGGATCCCGCATATCCCATAATCATTATCGTTGCCCCTGAGTTTATCAATTCAACATAAGTCCCATTGGCTTGCTCAGAGTCTTCGTTTACCATGCTTTCAATATCGATAAGGATGAGCACCTTTTCTTTAGCTAAATACTTTTCGGGGAATTCATTAGTACAAACAACATCAACCTTTAATCTCGACAGAATATTAACGACAGACTCTTGCAGCACTAGGTTTCGTCCAACGAAAACCACTTGCTCATAGCAAACTTTTTCATTATTTGTCGAATCTCTTAATGTAAGATTTTTACTCACCTTGGCGCGTACCGTAAACCAAAAACTAGAGCCTTCACCCAAAGCACTCTCAACCCCTGCATCACCATGCATCAAATTGGATAATTTTTTAATAATGGATAGACCCAATCCGGTTCCCCCATAAAGGCGAGTCGTATTACTGTCAGCCTGACTAAACTGCTGGAAAAGTTGATCCATCTGATCCTGAGTAAGACCAATACCCGTGTCTTTAACGGTAAAACGGATTTTAACCTCATCAGAGGATATGCCTGAAACATCGCCTTCCTCAACAGAAACATGCAACAGAACAGTGCCTTTATGAGTAAACTTGAATGCATTACTAAAATAATTTAGTAGCATTTGTTTAATGCGAACCGGATCTGTCATCAGAGAAAAAGGCACATCTTTGTCCACAACTTGTATAAAATTAAGCGCCTTCTCTTCCATTCGTGATGAGAAGATAGTCATCGTATCGTGAATGAGCGATTCCAGATCAACATCAATGGATTCAACATTCATTTTTCCGGCTTCAATTTTCGAAAAATCTAAAATATCATTAATAATCTGAATCAAAGATTGACTAGATGAATCTATCACTCTCAAAAAACGTAACTGAGCCTCCTCTAACTTCGTGTCTTTAAGCAAGCCAATCATTCCAACAATGCCCGTCATTGGTGTTCGTATCTCATGACTCATACTTGCTAAAAATTCACTCTTCGCTTTCTCCCTACTTTTCGCTTTTTCTTCCTGTATCTTGCTATCCACGTTCTCTTGTAGCAACCGAAAGCTTTCTGCTCTTATCTGGTTAGTTCTTTCTACAATAGCAACAGAAAACAACAAAGTAACCAGAGTATTGCCTAATGGGGTTGCAATTTCAGTTAATAACGAAGGTTGAATAAGTGCAGCCTTATCTAGACCTAGCCCTGTAGCAAGAACACAAAGCACACACCAACCTATCACAAACAATATATAGCTGAGCCCTATATCTTTTTTCTGTAACGCTGCAAACACACTAAAACTACATACTAAACAGACCATAGCGGTAGCGACAAGTGTAAGAAAAGGGTGATAAAGAACGAAAGAAAGAGCAATCAGAAAACAAGAAAAAGCTTTAAAAGCAGTAAACGTTCGACTTATTTTAGGCGAACTTTTACCAAAATTTAAAAAATCGGCAGAGATATAGGCGGAGCTGAGCGCCTGTATAGAAATAGCAATACCCACGCTTTGTACATTAAACTCCGCAACATCAGGCCATAGGTAACGCTGCGGGTATCCAAAGTAAACTGCCCAGAAAAATGCTGCCTGAATTTGTAGAAAGAAAAAAGTTAAATAGATCCGTTCCAAAGTAAGAAAAAAAACAAAAAGGTGATACAAACCAACCGTTATAAAAACAGCCATAGAAAACACTTGGGATATAACTTTAATTTCATTCGATTCAAAAAAGGTATCTTCGGACCAAAATATCATAGGAACTTGTGCTGAATGAGCACCTCCCACTTTTACATATAACTCATATGAAACATTCGGTGTGAGTTCTAATGGGAAGACATGAGTATTTGCACGATAATGGCGATGGGAATATGAGGTTGCATTCCCCCCTTTAAAAGACTCAACTACCGATTTATTTTGCACCAGATAAACATCAATATCAGAAAGCAGCACATAACTAAATTCCAACAGCCAAGATGAATCCGTTAATGTGGTATTGATAATTGAGGTCTTTAACCAGTAACTATTAGATATAAAGCCATAGTTGGGAACTGCATCCTGCACCGGTTGCCAATCAAGCGCCCCCTCCTTCATCACCTGCTCTATCGTAACTCCTTGAATGTGCTTGATTTGATAAAGATTAGCAGGGTAAAGGATTGGGGATTCTGTCTGAGTGAGTTGTAGAGGCTGAGCCTGTACTTGAGTTGGCCAAAATAATAAAGCGACACTAAACAACAATAGATAAATCAACGGGTTAAAAATGTTTGATTCAGAGTTACTCTGCATATCAACCGTGTCATATTGTTGTGATGATGCCCACAATGAAGCACCACTTAGTGTCGTTTTATACGTTCCCAGGGGATCCTCTCAGTTTAGTGGCAAGCCTAGCGCTTTGCCACTATGACCATAAAATGGCTCTATCACGTCAGAATTTAGGAATTCTGATGAATTACTCTTTCTTGAGCATCAAACCAATGCTGTGCACCACCCTCATAAGCATTTTCGATGATTGCCCGTTTGATTTTTAACGTAGGTGTTAAAAATCCATTTTCTATAGACCAGACATCTCGCACAAAGACAATAAATGCCAACCTTTCATGGGCTGCAAGGGTCTGATTGAGGTCAACCAAGAGGCTATCCGTATGCTTATCAAACGTGCCTCTCCTATCAGTGTCACTTAACATCTCCCTGCACTCTTCGCTAAGCACGATCACAGCAAATGGTTGAGGGAAACCAGAGCCCATCACACAGACAGATTCATTCCCTGGAATCTCGCCTAATCGTTGCTCAATAGGTACTGGCGCAACGTATTTTCCTTTGCTGGTTTTAAAGATATCTTTAACACGACCAGTAATTTTTAAACGGCCTAGCTCATCTATCTCCCCGCAATCCCCCGTTTTAAAGAAACCGTCCTCCGTCATTTCTAAGCGCATTTTTTCCGGCGCTTTGAAATACCCCATCATCTGCCCTGGGCTTTTTACTTCTAGCTCTCCGCTTGACGATATTCGAGCCTCAACTCCGTTGGCAGGGCTACCAACGTACCCAACCCGAACCTGGCCTGGCCTACTGACATGAGAAGTTGCAAAGTTTTCAGACATACCGTAGCAATCTAACAACTCCAACCCCAGCGAGCGGTACCAATTAACAATACTTTCAGGAATAGGCGCCGAGCCTGTGATCCCGATACGTGCTGCCTGCAAACCTAATTGTGTCAAGATTTTTTGGCGAAGCTGAGCTGACTCTGGCGTATCCTGCTTCAACATCCCGGACTGTTCTAGCGTTAACGTTTGCTCAATCGAGGTGTAAAATTTCAGCCATAAACGAGGTACTGAAAAGAAAACCGTCGGTTGCGCTCGTTGCAGATCCTTGACAAAAGTCGCCTGATTATCTGAAAAGTAAACACTGAAACCATAGTATAACGATGCGGTTTCAATGATCGCTCGTTCAGCAGCATGGGCTAACGGCAGATAAGACAACATGCGGTCATCTTTCGACATGCTCATCAGGTCCAAAAAACCATCGCAGACCGCAAACATACTCCGACTACTATGCATCACTCCTTTTGGTCTTCCTGTACTACCAGAAGTATAAATAATCGTGGCAAGGTCTTTAGCAGCAGGAATAAATTCTGATTTGCTCGGTTGATAGTTAGCAACTAGCGTTTCCCATGATTCTGCAACCTCATCTATGGGTGATAACGGCAGCATAACTCTCGGCAAATCGACAGGTAACTCCTGTTGATACGCAGACCAAGCAGCATCATCCACATCCAACTTTCCAACAAAAAGTAAACGTGATTCACTGTGGTCAAGAATATAATTTGCACTTTCACTATCCAACGTTGGGTATAGCGGCACTGACACATGACCTGCCAACATAATAGCCAAGTCAGCCATTATCCAATGAGCACTATTTTTACCCAATATTGCTATCTGACTGTTTGCAGGAAAATCACATGACTGGAGATATGAAGCTATTTTTTTTACCTGCCTGGCGACGGCCTTCCAGGTAAAACTATCCACATCGCCGTTCGGCAAGGGTTGCACCAAATACACGTCATCTGGCCGCTCGACTTCCCATTTTAGTAACTGTCCAACCAATGTCATTGTCAATGTTCCACTCATCCTTTACGCCTTATTTTTAATAGCATTCTATGTCGCCTAATCTAGGCGGCCTTTTGTTCTTTTTCTTTTCCAACATTTATCTTATCTAACTCTGATCGCCATTTACTGATAAGGTGACTATTGTCATCATCCCATGGGTGAAAATCTGGCTGAAAATATTCCAGTAGGAAAGGTAGCGATTTAATCAAATACCCAGAATTCTTCCCAAAACCAAACATCCACCAAAGCCCTTTAGCCGTATCACGAATTGTCATGTTTTTTCTATCAACCCACATTGATGTCGCCATTCCGTAAGTCGTCAAGTACCCAAGCAATGCACTCGCTAATACAAAGCCATAAATACGACTTAGGTATTCCCCATCAGTAGCATCAAACAAGTCATAAGTTACCGCTTTATGTTCAATTTCTTCAATGGCGTGCCAAACAAAAAGCGGGCGAATTGTCGAATGTACATTTTCAATAACTTCTGGGTTGCTCAGAACCAAATCACCAAAATAAGCCGTGTAATGCTCTGCTGCTGCAGTTAGCGCCATCTGATCTTTCTTTCGCATTTTCTTGAAAAATGGCAATATACGTTCAATCATGTTTTCCACACTTTCTACGGGGAACCCTCTAGATTGCATAAAATCATTAATCACTTTATGTTCTCTCGAGTGATGAGCCTCTTGACCAATAAACCCACCGCAGTCTTTATAGAGTACTTTATTATCTTTTACTTGATCTCGAAACATACGCACAGTATCAATCATATATTGTTCACCGCCCGGAAAAGTGGCAGAGAACGAAGAAAAAAACTGTGTAAGAAACGGGCTGTCGTAAAACCAATAATTTGGCGTACTCTCATCTGCCGATATATTAAGTGCTTTTGGGATAATATTTACCGATGCCGGTCGTAATTTTTTTGCAGCCCAGCTGAGAGTTTTCGTTGTAGACATATTCATATGCATTACCTGAATTTTATATAAAAGTCGAAGAATCGTATTTCAATGGATGGTTAGTGTCTTTTTCGTTTATTCATTACTATTCTCAGATACAAGTAATGCCACACCTAAGTTCGCATCCTGCAACGATCCCTCTTTCGCTTCTTCATAAGAAATTGACATTCCCTGTTTTACCTTATTGCTACGAGCCATTCGCCACTCAAGCACTGGTTGCGCGAACCCTCTAAGCATAAGAGCTGCCGCAATCCAGCCTGGTGCCCAAATTCTATTTGAGCGTCGTCGAATACCCCGCTCAAGTACATCAATTGCGTCTGATAACGGCGCGGGGGTTTGTACAAAATCAGGAATGACTTGCATAATTTTTGACAGCGCGGGGTGCATATGACCACCCGCGACAAGATCAGTATCTATCGCGCCAAAATAAGCACAACCAACACCAACGCCCTCCTCTCTTAACTCGATACGAAGGCTATCGGTTAACGCTTCTACTGCGGCTTTTGAAGCAGCATAAGCCCCCATTAACGGTCCATGAGTTAACGCTGCCATTGATGCAACGGTTAACACATAACCTTTGCTTTTTTTGATATGAGGTAGTGTGGCGTGCAAAGTATGCCAAACACCGTATAGGTTTACATCTAACGTTCGCTCTATTGCGCTAGAAGAGACCTCAGATAAAGGAGAAACGTGATAAATTCCAGCGTTTGCAATAACAACATCAAGACCACCAAAAACCGCTACCGTTTTTTCTACGGCTGCATTAATCGCTTCTTTATCACTTACGTCCGCCTCAAATGACAACGCTCTTTCACCGAGCGTATTTGCAATACTATCCAATTTATCAACTTCTAATCCAACCAAAGAAACTAGCGCGCCTTTGCTATGTAATCGTGTTGCTATTGCCTCACCAATACCTCTAGCTGCACCGGTGATTAATACGCGTTTGCCAACAAGGTTCCATTCATTCATTTTACTTCTCCCACAATCGAGTCATGTTTAATATGGAATTTATTTACTTCAAACTTGCGCGTTTTCCACCGATACATAAAACTCCAGTTCGGCCATAGTCCTGTATTACCACCGTTCGCGTGTTGGTAATAACTCTTACAGCCACCATTAACCCAGGACGTTCGCGCTGCTCTTTCTACGACTTCATGGCTAAACGCGTTCATAACATCATCTCGTACATTAACGTTCTTTAACGCGTTCTTGCGCATAGACTGAATCGCTTTGGTAATGTAGTCCGCTTGCATTTCGAGAGTAAAAATTGCGGACTGATTACCCGCAAGTGAGAATGGCCCTAACATCATAAATAGATTGGGAAATCCCGCAAAAGACGTTCCAAGATAAGATTTTGGTCTATCTTCTAGTAACGCAGAGAGTGACAGGCCATTATCCCCCGTTAGTTTTTCTGCTATCTGATGCGGTACCCGAAACCCTGTCGCGTAGATAATCACATCGACCTCATGCTCTTTACCTGTTACATCCACAATACTGTGTTCACGAATCTCTTGAATTCCATCGGTTACCAAATCAACATTATCTTTTTCTAACGCAGGGAAATACTTGCTGCTAAATACAGGGCGCTTACAACCAAAACGATAGTCTGGCGTTAGCTTTTCGCGTAACGCAGAATCTTTTATCTGGTGATTCAAATGGTACCGCGCTGCCGTCTCAAAAACGGTTAAGAAACGTGAATCAACAAATTGAGGTAATCCGACAAGACCTTCATAAGCGGCATACCACATCGAGCGGATACTGCGCTGAAAATAGGGTACGTAACGTGACGCTGCTTTCTGCGCAGCAGATGTTGAAAAGTCTATACGAGGTAGCACATGGCTTGGTGTCCGCTGAAATACCGTCAAGATATCAACGTACGGCTGAATCTCTGGTAACAGCTGAATGGACGTTGCCCCCGTACCAATGATCGCAACTTTTTTCCCTGCGAGATCATAATTTTGATCCCAGTTGAAGGTATGGAAGGAGTGTCCTTTAAAGGACTCTGCGCCTTCAAGCTTTGGCACTACCGGCTCACCAAAAGGGCCCGTCGCCGTTGTTAGTACATCACAGGTGAAGTCACCCTGATTGGTTGTGATATACCACTTATCACTCTGAGTATCCCAACGGGCTTCTTTTAACTCCGTGTTAAATCGAATATAAGAATATAAATCAAAATCATTGGCCACATTCTTCATATACTCAAAAATCTCTGGCTGAGTACCATGAGTACGAGACCAATTGGGGTTCGGCGCAAAGGACAGAGAGTAAAGATTTGACGCCACATCACACGCACAACCTGGATAGGTGTTATCTCGCCAAGTTCCACCAACTTCTTCCGCTCTCTCAAAAAGCGTAAAATCGTCGATGCCAGCATCCTTTAACTTTACAGCAAGCGCTAGGCCGCCAAACCCTGTTCCAACAATGACAATCGGCAAATGTCTGATATTGTTATCATTTTTATTCTCAACCATACTCATATCACCTCAAATACACACCACCTCGACCTCTATTGGAAGCCGAGCATTCTGAAGAGATTTAAGAGTAAACGAGATGAGATGACGGGGTTAACCTACCTGCCGTCAATTGGGAATGACTTGCCGCCAAACTCAAGAATTTTTGTAACCGTTTGGTAACATTTACAACATTAGACCTTCTGGTCTTTATTCACGCCACTTAACTGGAGTTATACCTGTCCAGCGCAAAAATGCAGCAGAAAAACTGCTACGCTGCTCGTACCCCAAGTTGAATGCAATTTGCTCTATAGAAAGTTTTGTTGTTTCTAACAACCTAATCGCCTCCTCTTTTCTTACTGTTTGCTTTAGGGCTTTAAAATTGGTTTGCTCTTCTGCCAGCTTACGCTGCAACGTTCGCTCGCTAAGGTTCAACGTTTTGGAAACTTCTTCTACCGAGATTTCCTCAGGCAATCCCGATAAAATGAGGGACCTAATGGCCGCAGAAACTGTTTCGATCGACTGAAGATGCTCTGATGCTTGCTCCTTTATTTTGGCGTGATATTTTGGTGAAGCGGATAAAACGGGTAACTCCAAAAAATCCACACCGCCCCATAACGCGTCATAGGGCTTATTAAATAATATCTCACAATCAAAATGTTCACGGTATTTCTCCGCATAATAGGGCTCGGCATGACGAAACCATACGGAATGGGCATCAAACCTCCGCCCTGTTAAGCGCTCCGCCCAAACAGGCAACGCTCCAAGCACAATCTCCGGATAGAAGGGCTTAACAGAAATGGGGGGTTGTTTACCATACCGAATACACAGTACTTTATTGGTAAGTTCGACCCTAAATCCCATTAACGGGTGTAATAAAGGTAAGTATTGTTGAAAAAGATCAATCGCCTCTTTCACCGTTTTACAGCTAGCGATCAATGGCCCAAATAATGCTAACTGTTGAAAATTAGTGCGTTCAGCAAACCCCATCGTTAACCAAGGTTTTTTGGTGCTTTCCAAAAACCATTCTATTGCAATTTCTAATTCCTCTATTGCAATACTGGCAGCATCATCACTAGGCAATATCCGGTGAAGGTCATCAATACCCAAACCGTTATCTAAGGCTAAACCTTCGAGTAACGTTAGAAGAAACGCGGGAGCCTGAGGCAGCTCAAAGTCTTTACTCACTTGCCCTACCTTCGATTCCACTTAATGCACTCATCAAGCGTAATCCCACTGCCGCCAAATATATCTAACGCACTGCCTATTGTCAGGTCTACCTTGCCATTCGACAGCTGATTCACCAACGCTAGATCATCAATAGATCGAGCGCCTCCGGCATAGGTCACCGGAATGGTCGCAATATCTCCTAGCAACGTTACAAGATCTTGATCAATACCCGCCTGTAGCCCTTCGACATCGGCAGCATGAATTAAAAACTCTGAACAATGGCCCGCCAGCTCAACTAAGGTTTGCTGATCAATGAGCGTATCAGTAACTGTCTGCCAACGATCTGTCGCAATATTCCAACCAGATTCGGTACGACGGCAACTTAAATCCAACACTAATCGCTCGACACCGGTTTCCCGTTTTATTGCTTCCAGCCGGTCTGAGGATAACTGGCCACCTTCAAACAAATAGGAGGTAACTATGACTTGAGATGCTCCAGCTTCCAGAAATTCCGCTGCATTTTCATTATTTACCCCACCACCAAACTGCAAACCCTGAGGCCAGGCGGCTAGTGCGTTTAAAGCTTCCTGCTTATTGCCAGGCCCCAGAGCAATCACATGCCCCCCCGTTAGGGCATTGTCTCTATAGAGTTCAGCATAATAAGCTGCGTCATAAGGGCTAACATAATTAGTGTCTGCACCTTGATCGTTAAGACTTCCACCTACGATCTGTTTTACTTTGCCTTGGTGTAAATCAATACAGGGACGAAATTGACTCAAAGGAAACCTCTTGTTCATACCTAGTGTGTTTCACTGCACGTTGGCCGTACAGAGCGTATTCAATGCGCACATTATAACCCAATAGATAAGCAACTGCCTGCTTTAGAGGCAGGCCAAAGGGCGATAAATGAGAAAAATAAGCTGTACACACATCAATCAAAAAAACTACGCTCTACGCTTCTGAAATACCTGCAATCCGTTGCTGGCAAGCGTTTGAAAAAGCGACCAGTAAACATTCATATTCGGTGCAGGCTTCTTGCCTTTTGCAAGCCGCGCCATCTGCTGCTCATACCAGGTAATCTCCAGCATACCGGCTTTATCCAACGCACTCACGCCAGTGGTCAGTGGCTTTACTAAATTTTCCACTTTCTGGCCGTTCATGATTCTCAAAGGAAGATCAGGTTGTAACGTTAACGGTCTAGCAATTCCAACCATATCCACCTCACCCGAAGAGATAGCTCGCTCCATTCCCTTAGCCGTTCTAAAGCCACCAGTGACAACAATCGGCGCATCAATTAGTTGCCTCATCTTCGCGGCAAATTCGATAAAATAGGCTTCACGCTTCTGAGTGCTCTCTTTCAACACAAAAGCGGGTGATTCATAATTCCCACCAGAGACCTCAAACAAATCCATTCCTAGCTTATCCAGTGCAATAATCACTTGTATGGATTCTTCTTCTGTAAAACCACCATGCTGAAAATCAGCAGAATTTAGTTTAATACCTATCGGAAAATCAGGACCAACTTCTGCACGAATAGCTCGATACACTTCTTTAACAAAGCGCATTCGATTTTCGATGGAGCCACCCCATTCATCCTCCCGACAATTATGAAGTGGTGACAGAAACTGATTTACCAAGTAACCATGGGCTCCATGAATCTGCACTCCGGTAAACCCTTCATCTTTTGCAAATGCTGCAGCGTAAGCAAACTTTTCAACAATACTTTTAATCTCTTGCTCGGTTAACTCTCTTGGCTCATTAAAAAACGCATCCAAACCTTTCGCCAAAGGAATCGCAGAAGGAGCAACAGGATCTGGGTTAATCGCATTCGGTGATTGTTTTCCTGGGTGGTTTAGTTGCACCCAACAATCCGTATTATTGGCGGTAACCGCTGATGCCCACATGGCAACTTTTGATGCATCCGTTTTCTCGTCAAAAACAACATTACGTGGCTCTCCTAACGCGGTTCTGTCCACCATTACATTACCCGTTATCAACACACCAGCACCGCCCAAAGCCCACTGTCGATATAACCCGACGAGTTCTTTACTTACCTGATGATCTATTGTTCCTAACACCTCACTCATGGCAGATTTAAAAAAACGGTTTTTGACCTCATGGCCACAAGGCAACCTCAGTGGTTGTGCTAATATACTACCCATTATGAATATCCTCCTTTAACGACAATGCGGATTTAGGTCGGCACTGGCAGGCCAACGTTAAACCCCGCTCCAATTCTCCTGGCAAAATCCCCGGTGTTTCATCTAAAACCAATTCGCTAACGCCCCCCGTCACTTGCATCATGCAACAACCACATTGACCAACACCGCAAGCGTGAGGAATTTTGATACCCTCTTGTGAAGCGGCTTGCAATACGGTTTGATTTTCTGCAACGTCAAACTCATGACAAGAACCGTTAGCTAGCACTACATTCACTTTATGTATGGGGCCCTCTGGCTTAGGCATGGTTTGGCCAAATTCTTCTACCGATATCTGTTCGTTTTCAACCCCAAGTTTTTGCAGTGTGCCCACCACGATATTTTTCATCACCTCTGGGCCACAAATAAAATATTGCCCATTCAAAATATCTTCATCCGTTGCAAACATGTCTATCAACTTCTCTGCCGTTAAATACCCAGTTTCACCTTCCCAATCTGCATGTGCTTTTTCAAAGATATTGGTAACACTAAATCTATCAGGGTACTTTTCCAGCAACCTATTTACCTGACGTAAAAACATAACATCGCCAATAGAGCGATTGGCATAAACCAAGTGAACCTTTGTGCCAGCACAAGCTTTTGAGCAAGTTCCCAGGGCTGTCTGTGCTATCGAAATAATAGGGGTTATACCGCTGCCACCGGCTATCAATGTAAGCAACTTGGCAGGCTTTACGGTATAGGGGTCAAACCTAAAGTCGCCGAATGGGCCTGCAACGGTTAGCTCATCACCTACACATAATTCATCATTAAGATAGGTTGAGAGAAGCCCCTTTTCTACCCGCTTTACCCCTATAGTTAGTTTCCCTGCACGAGGTGACTCACAAATTGAATAACAGCGGGTAACTGACGATCCATTTAACAGTTTCGTTACTGTGACATACTGACCTGCTTTAAAAGGTAAATTTTTCCCATTCATATGCTGGAAAGTAATGGCGACCGAATCTGCAGTTTCCTGGTGGACCTTTTCCACATGCAACGTAAATTTGCTAACACCATCCACACTACTAGGCTCTTGCGCGTAAGGGGACCTCCCAAATCCTGGTAATTTATCTGAAAACAACCTCCCTGAAAACAAATGCTCAATGGGTGCGTTCTTGGCTTCTAACTCCGGTCGTACGATAGTAAATACACGTTCATAGTTGTACCAGGTCACACGAGGGTACAAATGATGAACATGATGATAGTTCTGCCCTAGCGTCAGATATTTTAGACCTGGAAATAAATAGCTACGTGTATTTTGATAACGCCCCTGCTGACGTGTTGGCATATGCGGAATCCAATCAAATACCATTCCAAGAATATAACTCGTTAAAAAAGCAGGAATGATACCAATCATGAGTAACTCAACCCCATAACCCGAAGCAATTAATCCAAAACTTATCGTCAAAGTAACGCCGTAATAAAGCAACGAGCTTTTCTGCGTTTGGGCGATCACTGGATCATCTTTAAATCGAGTGTTAGCCAGATAGAGATAATTCAGCGCAAGCGTCAGCGCTCGAAAGTTAGCTCCCCGCAAATTATTGCCAGACACCCAATGGTCAGGGTCACGATCAGGGTCATTGGTAAATGCATGATGATAGTCGTGTATCTTGGCAAACAAACCAAACGGAATAATAAGGAAAGGTACGGTTACACTCCACCCCATAAGTCGCTCCACAGGTTTCATCCCCCTCACTTCGTGGGCGATATTGCCATGACCTGCTTCATGGGCAACTGTGAAGGCTAAATACAGCAACAACGTTGATAACAAGGTACCCACAGGAAGGCTTATTGTGCCTGTGAAGACCGCAGCAATCATTCCAGCGTAACCAATGACAACACCAACAAAAAGTACGATGGTGCCCCAAGCAATACCTTCTGCGAAATGGGTCCAATCTACAGGCGGCTGGCTAACTATCTCGGCTGAAACCTTAGCATTCATACTCTATCTCCAAAAACTGATCGCTTTTATTGTTTTGTGATAGCTAATGTAATGTTTTTAGAATCAATCTCTTATCTTTTAATGCCACTTGCTTATCATTTTATGCCATTATATTGAGCACGCTAACACCAAAAGCAAGGCATACAAGATTGAGCGTTACGATGAATACACCTTATATAAATACAAGCTTTCTAAGAGGGTTTAGCGCGATAGTACTTGCTAAGGGAGGTTCACCCTCGAAGCTCTATGAATCTGTCGGCTTAGATAAAGATATATTTATCGAAGAGAGCCTACTTATTCCGTTCGACAAATTTATCTACCTTCTGGAAGCAGCAGCTAATCAGTTAGACTTTCCAGACATCGCCATGCAGCTTGCTCGACAACAAGACATGATGATCCTCGCCCCTTTAAGCTCTTTGCTCAATCGTTGTAACAATGTCTTTGAAGCCCTGGAGGTTATCCTTAAGTACCTAAAGATATTGGTATCAGGGTATCGGGTAGATATCCAGGTACAGCAAGAATGTTTAACTATCACGTTTGATGTGGAACTCCCCCACATTCAAGAATCCGTTCAATATCAAGATTACGCAATGGCAAGTGCGGTAGCCATACTTCAAGGTATGCTGGGAAAATCTCACCCCATCAGAGCCTGCTATTTTTTACGCAGCGAAAGAAACGAAAATCGAATTTCCGAATACTCTCGCTACTACGGCTGCCCCGTTGCCTTTAACTGTCGAACCCTTTCTCTGTCGGTAAACAGTTCAGTTTTGGATCAGGATATTGGGAACCTTATTAGACAAATAAACGCAAAAATCAATAGCGCATTATCTTCTTATAATGAAAGTATTATTGATCAAGTAACAAAGGTAATCAGTTTTTCACTGGCGAATGGTAGCAGCAGCATTAACGATATAGCGACTGCCATGAACTACAGCCAACGCACACTTCAGCGAAAATTAAGTGAGCACAACACCTCATACAGAGCCCTTCTCGATTCCGTTAGGTTTAATATGGCAAATCAATACCTCAAAAATACCTATTATCGGTTAACCGATATTGCAGCACTGCTTTGTTATAACAACCTAAGTTCATTTAGTCGTAGCTACCATCGCTGGAGCGGTGTTTATCCAACAGAAATCCGAAAACGACTGTATTCAGCTGAAGTTGAAAAACAATGAAACGCTCAATCCAGCAAACAATACACCCGACAAAACCTGCCAAAGCAACAATGGGTTATGATCACGTAAAGCACTGTTATAACGCTTTTTATATTTTGGATTGGGATGCTGCAATTCATGCAGAAACTCTGACACATCACCATAGCGGCGAGCGGGGTCATAACGCAAACCTTTTTTTACCGCACCGTCGATCCAGATAGGCACTAGCGGATTAAGTTCGTCACATGGTATATATTTGGTTTTTATATAAGCCTTGGCAGTGCGGCACTCATTCAGCTTTCCTGCAAAGGGTTCCTCGCCCGTCAGCATTTCATAAACAATCACCGCAAGCGAAAAGATATCCGACTGCGTGGTACTTTTTCCTTCTAATACCACTTCTGGCGCAGAGTAACCGGCCGTCCCTAATATGCCATGCCGCTCAAATGGTGTGGCAATTTCAGCAATACCGCTGATAAAACAGGACCCGAAATCAATAATTTTTACTTCGCCATTTTTATCAATCATGATATTACGGGGTTTAATATCTTGGTGCAGAGTTTCCCGACGATGTAATGCCCTTAAACCTTTGACAATCTGTTCAACCAAATAAATAACATCTTGAACAGCAGGCTTAGGGTTTTCTTTTATCCATTGAGCTAAGGTAACGCCATCAATAAACTCTGTTAGATAATATAAGAACGTCTTAGCTTTATTTGCTTCAACCACCTTAACAACATGAGGATTGCTAATTCGACAGCCTATCCAGCTTTCAGTGATAAAGCGTTCAATATACGTTGGTTCGTCTTCAAAGTTTACAGAAGGGGTTTTCATGCAATAGAGCTTACCGCTCGCTACATCGCTTACCACATAAACCTGACTTCGGCTGCTAGCATGTATTTCCTTTTCAATACGATAGCCATCCAAAATCATGCCAGGACTCAATTCGGGAGGGAAAGGTAGCTCTGTAAGCTTCTGACAAACGTCCTGCATACTTTGTATCGGTAGCTGGTCAACTCGCAATACTTGGCAACTAAGGTTGTCGCCGCTGTTATTGTTAAGCGCTTGCTGAATCAGCGTTTCGCAGCATTGTTCATAGTCTTCATCGGTAGAGTGCTGAGATGTTAGCGTTAAACAAGCACGTATATCCGCATCCTTAACAAAGTCATGAATACCATCAGTACTTAAGAAGAAGACATCATTAACTTCTACCCCAATGCTACGGTAATCCACATCCAGCGCTACATCCAGGCCCATCGCTCTAGACAGGTACGATTTATCACTACTAATAAATGTTGTGTGATCACGCGTCATTTGCTCCAGGTCACCGTTGCGTAGGCGGTAGATACGAGAATCACCAACATGAAAGATGTGAGCTGTGTGTGATTTAAATATGATGCAACTAAAAGTGCTAACGTACCCTTTTTTTGCATCGGTAAAGTGGCGACCTTGCCCGAAAAGCCAGCGATTTAATGCGGTGAGCACTTGTGAAGTGGACTTCTTTACGCTCCAGGAATCGGGCGTGGAATAGTAATCTGACAGAAAATTATGTACGCAGGTTTCACTGGCTTCCTTACCCGCTTCTGCCGCGCTAACACCATCAGCAATCACTGCTACAGCACCTTTATTGCTGAGTACATTACCTTTAGGAATCCGAATGCCGATAGCATCCTCATTGTCAGGTTTGACCCCTGCGACAGAGCGCTGGCCCACGGTAAAGGTTAGCTCACCATCAGCATGCAGTCCTGACATTAATTTCTCCGTATCGATCGTTCATCAAGAAGGCCCAATTAATAGGGAGAAAAACCTCCTTTTTAATTGGGCCTGACGCTTAGGGCTAGTGCACTTCGATTAACTGTACAGTCCCGTCTGGCATAATTTCGGCCATCGTACTGCTAGGTTCATCTAAAAACATTGAAGCAGCAGCGGCAAAGGCAATGCCGACAGCAATAGTCATGAAGAATACGGAAGGTGAGACCAAAGAAAATACCGTGAGAAATAAAACCGCGCCAATATTACCGTAAGCTCCAACCATACCGGCGATTTGCCCGGTGAGACGACGTTTAATTAAGGGTACAACAGCAAATACACACCCAGCAGCTGCACCAAGGAAAAAGGAACTTACCATCATGACAGCTACAGCCATCGCGATGGGCCAGTCGCCAGTTATTTGCGACATACCAAAGAAACCGATGGAGGCACCACAAAGCAATACAACCAATGATGTTTTACGACCAAATTTATCACTAATAAAACCACCTGAAGGGCAAGATAGTACATCAGTTATAGCAAAACACGCGCCAAACATACCGGCCAAGGAAATAGGTATCAAAAAGGTATCTTTGAAAAACAATGGCAACATGGAGACTACCGCCAGTTCAGAACCAAAAGTTACGGCATAGGCGATACTCAAGATAGCGACTTGTTTGAACTTATATTGCAGAACTTTTTCAACAGGTTTATGAAAAATTTCCCGATTAACTTTATATATCTGGCTGGCTTGAAACGTATAGATAGCAACTAACACGCCGTATATAATATTTGCAGCTAAGTCACTTAACAAACCTAGTCCAGCAACTTTCCAAGTTAATACCGCAAGTGCTCCGTACATAGGAACATTCATAGCCAGGTAGAAAAAGAAATCGCGCTTACTAGTAACTTCTAATCCACCAGATTTGTTAGGTTTGAAATAAGTAGATCCTACTGGAGTATCTCTTACAGATGTATAATAGATGCCTGAATAAATCAGTGCGATAACACCGGTTAACGCAGTGGCATAACGCCAGCCATCATCTCCACCAAACATTACTGCAATTGTCGGCAAAGAAAGCGCTGCGACCGCAGAGCCTACATTACCCATACCTTTGTAGATACCTTCAGCCAACCCTAATTGTCGGGCTGGATACCACTCACTGATCATACGGATACCGATAACAAACCCCGCACCCACAAACCCCATTAAGAAGCGAGCTAGCGCTAGCACTTCAAAACTTGTTGCGGTAGCAAAGAAGAAACAAAGGCCTGCCGTTGACACTAACATCGCAGTGTAGGTTTTTCGTGGACCATAAACGTCCACCAACATACCGGTAATAATTCGTGCCGGAATGGTAAGGGCTACGTTGAGAATTAATAGTGTTTTGATCTGTTGATCAGATAAGCCCATGGACTCTTGAATTGCTACCAAAAGAGGCGCATGGCTAAACCAGACCAAGAAGGTCACAAAAAAGGCAAACCAGGTGGTATGTAATATTTTGGCTCTACCCGTAAAGGAGAGAAAATTCGCTCTTAAGCTAGTGTCAGTCATTTTTACCGTTCCAGAAATATAAAATTTTAACCTGACATCCCCATAAGCAATAATGATGCCATAGGGCTAACTCTATGATTCTTTGCGTATTTTGGTGGCTGGTGATGGCTGCATGCACATTAATGGACCGTGCATGCACCAACAAAGACTGATATGGAGTATTGAAATAGTGGCTTGTCACCTGAATAGAGCGATTTGTAACAAAACCACCGCAATACCCCGCTACCCTTTAATCAACAACTTTGGGTTACTTCATATAAATGCCGCTTTATCGAAACCTATATTTTACTCCACTGCTGTCCCACAGTTTGACATAAAAAAGGCCTAATTCTCGATAAGTGTTACAATGCAAGTGCGAACAAACAACGTAATACAAAAGGAAAAT
>MAAL01000038.1 GCA_002163245.1 Gammaproteobacteria bacterium 42_54_T18
TCTACTACCTATCCCTTTTCCCTCCTCTTTCCCTAGATTCCCTGGACTTACATTAATGTTGTTATTATGGAAAACTGTTTGCCTGATTCATTTTAAAATTATAGGGAAATATTATGGGCAAAGAGAGCATTCAACTGGTGGTAGATTTTGACATTCACGAACTAGATACCTTTCTTAGTGTGGCTCAGGCCTGTTCTGACTACGTGGCAAGTAATGAAGCGGGTACGCTTAATTACGACTGGTATATTGCTCCGGATAAAAAAAGTGGCAAACTGCTGGAAACCTATGAAAATCAACAGGCCCTTGAAACTCACCTTTTAGGCCCAGTGTTTACCGAAATAGGTCCACAGTTTAAGAAGTCTATTCGCTGGCAAGCCTTTCAATCTTTTGGTGAATTACCGCCGCTATTCCATGAGTTATTAGGAGCCATTCCTAATGAAAACTGGCCCACCGCAGCCATCAAGCTGCGTGGTTAATACCCGATTCAATACAACAATAAAAAGTGAAAACAAGATGAACGATAAGCTATTTAAAATTTCCATGGCCAGCATCGCCGTTATATTTACAGGTATATTTTGCGCAGTGGTACTACCACCGCTAATACAAAACCCGGACATTGTGGCTGCCTTTGCCGCGGGTTTTGTTAACCCCTATGCATCGGGTTATTCGGCCGATGTATTGCTGTGTTGGTTGGTGTTAGCGGTGTGGATCGTTTATGAAAAAAAGACCCTTAAGGTAAAACACGGTTGGTGGTGCCTGTTACTGGCCATGATGCCAGGGGTGGCGGTAGGGTTTCCGCTGTATTTATTGGTGCGCATGAAGCAGCTACAACAGAAGGGAATGAGCGAAGGCTTAGCTGATAACTAATCTTCTTCCAGGTGTCATTAGCCCCCTCTAAAAGGGGGCTAATGTGTCCTAGATCACCAGTGCCTTGGTAAAACTCATCTCACGAATCGCGTACTTAATGCCTTCACGCCCTACACCACTGGCCTTTACCCCACCAAACGGGAAGTGCTCTGTTCTAAAACCTGGGCCATCGTTCATCGCTAGGGTGCCTAAGTCCAGCTCCTCAAACAAGAACTTGGCCACTGAAAAGTTTTGAGTAAATACCCCTCCCTGCAGCCCATAGGCCGAATTGTTAATTAACGGCACCAGCTCTTCAATACTTGAAAAGCTGCGCAACGGCATCACCGGGCCAAAGGTCTCTTCCACCATCAAGTCACAGTTGTCGGCTACGTTATCCAGGATTGTTGGATAAATAATATTGCCTTCGCGCTTATTGCCCAGTAATACATTGGCACCCTGTTCCACTGCTTGCTCGATGCGTTGCTTTACTTCATCGGCGGCACGGGTATTAATCACTGGGCCCACAAAGGTATCTTCATCTCTTGGATCACCTACTATCAATTTTCTGCTGGCTGATACTAATGCGTCTTTGAACTCACCGTATACATCTTGATGCACAAAGATGCGCTTGGCGGCGGTACAACGTTGCCCAGCGGTTGCAAATCGCTGGTTAATGGCAGCATTTACCGCGCCCTTAATGTCGCCGTCGGGCATGATGATTAACGGATCGTTCCCGCCCAGTTCCAGCAACAATTTTTTATAACCCGCCGCCATGGCGATGGAATCCGCCGCTGCGGTACCGCCGGTGAAGTTAATGGCGGCAATATCTTTATGGGCAATCAAAGCTGCCATATCGGGTACATCGGGTATGCACATATGCAATACATCTTTTGGCATGCCCGCCTCATGACATAACTGAGTTAACATAGTGGCAGTGGCGGTATTTTGTGGGCCGGGTTTAAACATAATGCTATTACCCGCCGCGAAGGCCGGGCCAATTTTATGCATGGCAATGTTAATGGGAAAGTTAAACGGCGTGATACACAAAACGGTGCCCAATGGGCGCCACATGACAATGCCTATTTTATTTCGGGTAGGGGCGTAACAATCGCTGTCTAGTGCCTCACCACTAATCTGACGCGCTTCTTCACCACTGGCCAAGGTGGCATTGATGGCCCGGGTCATTTCCACTCTGCTATCGCTGATGGTTTTACCAGTTTCACTGGTAATAAGTTGGGCCAGTTCCTCTGCGTTTTCTTCTAATAAGCCAGCGAGCTTCCTTAAGATATCGGCACGTTCATGGGCGGCTGTTTTTTTCTGGGTAAGTTGCCCTGTCTTTAAAATAGCGATGATTTCACTTATTTTATCAGAATTGGCGTACCGGTAGTCACCGATTAATTCACCCGTGTAAGGGTTGCTGATGGAATATTGTAAGCTCATAACGGTTTCCTTCTAACTTTTGTAATTTAGCTTTTTAAAGTGCCAACACCAGTTGATAACCAATGTGTGCACCGGATAGTAATAGCGCAATTTTCATCAATGAAAAAAACGTTTGGCTGTTGATGACGGCTAATAGGCGCACGCCTACTTGAGTACCCAAGATGGCCACTGTTGATA
>MAAL01000083.1 GCA_002163245.1 Gammaproteobacteria bacterium 42_54_T18
AAGGTACCGGCCCACTGGAAGAGTTTTTTGGTTGTCCGGTATACTTTAATAGTGAATACAACGGCGCAGTGTTTGATAAAAAAAGTACCCAGATAGAGCTGCCCTTTGCCAACTCAAAATTGGCCAGTTCTCTGGATCAATGGATTGATGAAAATCTGTCGGAATTTAAAGCGGACCTGACTTCCACCCGAGTACAAAAATATCTATTACAGAACCTAACCTACGGGGAGATTAACTTGCAAAAAGTGGCACAGGGTCTGGCCATGAGCTCGCGGGTATTGCAACGTAGATTAAAAGAAGAAGGTACTATTTTTTCCGAGCTAATGGATGCCTGTCGCCATAAGCTGGCCATTAAACTTATCACTGAAAAGAAACAGCCCATCTTTGAGGTGGCGTTGGCGCTGGGGTTTAGCGATCAGAGTAATTTTACCCGGGCGTTTAAACGCTGGACCGGCACTACCCCGCATCAATATCGGGTGTAGGCATTTTGCTTATATCCGCTTTTAATAAATATCCCCATCAGCATGTTATTCATAAAGCCGACGACACTACCCTTAACAGTACTACCCGTTAGCCTTATGATTTAACAGGTTAGGGGTTTTATCTGCTTTAGGTATGCTTCCGTCCAAATGCAACCACGCAGGGGCCCTGCTGGCCCAGGTATCGATGGTGGGTTTAAACAAGGTTTTATCGTGCAAGGTACCTGGCTTAATTGAAATAAGCCCTGGGGCAATTTCTCCTTTTGCAAACATGGGGGTGCCACAATTTTCGCAAAAGCCGCGGTCTGTCCAACGCCCGGCATCACCCAAGCTGCGAAAATATTTTGCCTTACCTGAGATAAAGTTCAGAGCAGACTCTTTCACTAGGGCCGCCGAGACAAAGCTGCCACCACTGGCTAACTGGCACTGACCGCAATGACAGTTAAACATGGCTAAGGGGGCCGACTGGCACTGGTATTGAACATCACCACAGGCGCAACTGCCGGTGAAGGGGGTATTGGTATCCATATATTACAAACTCCTTTTGCTAAATTTATTCCGTCACAGGGGGCAATGGTGTTAATTCCCAGCTTTAACCCCGCAATATGGTACAGAGTATTCCATGAGCTAACTCATTTACAGCTGTAAATTGAGCTGATAGTATCAGCCACCTCTTCAAGTGAGTGTTATCGATTTTAGCTTGTTGGGTTCTCAGGGCGGGGTGTAATTCCCCACCGGCGGTAATCACGAGCAATCGTGTAGCCCGCGGGCGCTTGCTGAAATTCAGCAAGGACAGCAGATTCGGTGTGATTCCGAAGCCGACAGTTAAAGTCTGGTTATGAGAATATGGTTGTTCCCGCAGATCAGCATGGGCTTTGCCCTATACTGTCTATTTTGCTACGCCAACTATTCGCCCGGTAAAAATAAACTAAGGGTGAAAAATGGTTTCTTCAAGCAATACTAATCAAAACAGTCCCAAGCGTATCGCCTTCATCCAGGCCAGCTGGCACCGTGACATCGTTGACCAATGCAAAAAATCTTTTCTACTTGAAATCGCAAAACTGTGTGATCACGAGGTTGATGTCATTGTGGTTCCCGGCGCGTTTGAGATTCCATTGCAGGCCAAGTTACTGGCTAAAACCGGACAATATGCCGCAGTAATCGCTGCGGGTTTGGTTACCGATAGCGGTATTTATCGCCATGAATTTGTGGCTCAGTCGGTGGTGAGTGGATTAATGCAAGTGCAACTGGAAACTGAAGTGCCCGTTTTTTCAGTGGTGCTGACCCCTCATCAATTTCACAATTGCAGTGAACACAACACCTTTTTTAACGAGCACTTTTTAGTGAAAGGCGCCGAAGCTGCCGAAGCCTGCGCCAGCATTATTAAATTGAATGAAAACGCCCAATAACTACTAATATTACCAAGCTCTATTTTGGCTAATCTTAAATGGCTATCAAGTCTGGTTGGCCATGGGCTTCACCAGGCTTTTCAGCAAGGACGCTGAGTGACTGGTGAAGCTCATGGCCAACCAGACAAGCTAAAACAAAACATATGTTTAAGCGCACATATTAAGAAGACGAAAACAACACCACCATTACCAACAGCATCAACACCCAAAACCCCGACATAATTTGCCAAAATAACTGCGGACTTTTAGTGAATTCCTTTTTAGGGTCATCTCGTAAAAAATCACTATTGGGATATTTTAAATCCCCCACAAACGACGCGATGGTTTGATAGCGCTCCAGCAAATCAAACTTCAACCCCTTCTCTAATGCCCGGTCAAACCATACAGGAATAATGGCATTAAACTGGCTGGCCGGTTGATAACGCAAGCGATCATAATCCATAGCACTAACACAATTTTCTATTTTGTCGCCATAAGGCAAGGCCCCGGTAAATATCTCATAAGCAATGGTGGCCAAAGAATACAAGTCTCCCTGACTGCCTGAATTTTTACCCTGTAAATATAATGGGTCAGCGTAACTTGCAGTTCCCAATGCACCTTCGTGGCGAATAGGCACAAATATTTCAGCCACCCCCGCCACAAACACTGAACCAAAATCCACTATCTTGATTTTCCCTTCGCTATTTATCATGATGTTTGACGGCCGTAAATCCTGATGGGTGCTGTCGTTAGAATGAAATGCAGCCAATCCCTTTGCTATTTGCTCTACGATATTAATGGCCGTAGTGGGGTCAGGTTGTGGGTTTTCTTTTATCCATTGTTTCAGGGTAATCCCCTCGACCCATTCCAGTACATAATATAAAAAGTGCTTTTCACGGTTTATATTCAGCACTTGCACCACATAGGGGCTATGAATGCGCTTACCGGTCCACTCTTCTTGAATAAAGCGGTCTATATAGTGATTGTCTTGCTCATAGTTCACGGATGGCGTTTTCATCACCATGATACGGCCACTTTGCAAATCCCTCACCTTATAAAGCTGGCTGCGGGCGCTGGCGTAAAACTCTTCAATGATTTCGAAGTCATCTATTTTATAACCCGGCGACAGAGAAGGTGGAAACGGCAAGCGGGTTAAACGACTGTTAAAATCTTCAATGCTCTCTTTGTCCAGCTGC
>MAAL01000066.1 GCA_002163245.1 Gammaproteobacteria bacterium 42_54_T18
AGCTGAACCTTTTTGATCGAAGAAATTTGTACGATTTGTTCTCGCCACCAATTGATGACGAGCCAGATAAAAACAAACAGTTGTCGATGTTATGAAACTGTGGGACAGCAGTGATTATATATATGCAATTTCCCGTCGAGAGATTCGACCCGGATATCAAATCGTTCTGGAGCAGTATCTTCCCAAAGCTCTATACTAGGGAATTGATCTCCGTTAACGACTATAACCCCATCAGTTTGCATGCGGATGCCTTGGCGATATTCTGATTTTTTAGATATAAATCGAACCGAAATAATTGCCCCAGCCCCTACATCCACAACATCCCATTTAATTACAGGTACATCGTACTTCCCCGCAAAGAACGAGTTTTCAACTGCGTCATCAATCATCTTCATTTTGTAATCCCTCCCGGCCGAAGCCCTTTGTAATGTCTAAATGGGTCAATATCCGCATGTTCCCAGGGCCACACTTCTTGGAGATTACCCGTTTCATGCGTCCCTCCGTCTTTCTGCGGTTTTTATGATGCAATTCTTTTGAAACATTAACTTGTGATATAAAGAATCCTCTACACCACCTCTAATTGCAGAAAGCTCAAGTACCACATAGTCAATACCACTATTAACACCATATTGTTCATCACATAATGTTGCGCCTAGGCCTGATTTAACATTCAAAAGGTACTGTCGAACAAAACCTTTGGTCTTCGTAGACATCGAACGAACTCTAACCTGCAATCCAGAACCTCTTCTATTCTGGACTTGAGAAAGCACGACACCTGAACGATATATACTGGCATGCCAATCAGAAGGGTAATGATACAAATAGCCATACTCCATATCGCTGAATATTTTGGTCTTATTTCCAGCGAATACATTTACGGAAACCATCATTACAACAATTAGAAAGTATTTTCTAATTCTCATTTCACCCTAATTCGTCTATTTTAATTTTTGTGGGAACTCAGATACTTCCATCGAATCAGTATTACCACATAGATATACCAGTACTCTTCAGAAGTGAGAGTAATGGGGGAGTGATGTTGCTTCCTGAGCACTATTAATCAATGCCTATCAAAACTGTTCTTTTATGATGCCAGAAATCCATCAAGCATTAAGTAGAACTTTTCCTGTGTTTGCGTTGGGAGGAGTTTAATCACTTCAAATTTTTCGATCTAAATTGCATACAAAAGCTAAAAGTGTAACGACGGAATCTAATGACTTTTTAGCCAAACAAC
Organism: Gammaproteobacteria bacterium 42_54_T18; assembly: GCA_002163245.1. Lineage (GTDB taxonomy): Bacteria > Pseudomonadota > Gammaproteobacteria > Pseudomonadales > Ketobacteraceae > 42-54-T18. Next base: position 1,235 of record MAAL01000066.1, read on the forward strand.
TTGACAAAAATATTGTCGGATACTGGTATCGATCCCTAGGTATGCTTCTACCCTATGCGAACACAGTCCCAGTGAACGACAGCACCTCACTTTTGAAACGCCCTGGTATATTCAGAGTAGCTTCATAAGACCTCGCCAAAAGGGAATCACCGCAAGCAAGAGTATCCGACTTGCTCTCATGATTTGTGAAATCACTTAGCGATAACTCCAGCGGGCTATCTAGCTCAAGCACCTTAGCGGATGATTTAGGTTCACCTGATTTGGGGTTAGGCATAGAATCAAAGCTAACGACATTTTCTTTAGGGATATCTTCTGCAACGCGATGCGCAAATTCGCTTAATGTCGGCTCTGCTGGCATGTAAAGAAATCCCTCTCCTGCAACTGGATCATTAACCCTCAAAATACGCCCCAATATTTGTCGAAAATAGAGTTCGGTTTTAACTCGAGTTAAGTGGCAACACACGTGCAATCTTGGCAGATTGGTACCTTCGCTAATCATGCCAACCGATATGATCCATTTTGTTGATGATTGTTTATAGTTTTGGATGATAGATATCGCATCATCCTCCAAGTAGGTAGCAATATCGGCAACTTCATTGAACCGGGTTTCTAGCAGGCCATGTATCTGACGGGCGTGAGCAACTGATGTGGCGACAATCAAGCCACCCGCGTCGGGGACGTGCATTCTTAGCTGATTTAGTTTTTTGTTAGCCTTGCCAATCATATAGGCTACTAAATCTTCATTTTCTACCAAGTTTTGATAGCTGCAATCAGCCTGCTCCAATAACTCACAAAATGAGCCGTAGAAACACCGTTCGTTTCCCTGCTTAAAAATGATTTGGTCGTTATCTATTAATGTCAGTCTAGGAGTTCTGCATACCCCCTCGCTTATAGCCTTACTTAATCCGTAGCTGTAATCACAACGAATGCGCTTGCTCTCACAGTAGCGCGCCAATACTATTGGGATACTGTCTGATCGCCATGGTGTACCTGTAAGCGCCAAGGTAAATGCGGCCTTACCCTGAATTTGAGAAATGATTCGCTCACCCCAGGCATTTGCATTTTGCGCACCACTGCCTGCACAATGATGAATCTCATCAAAAATCACAAACACGCGGAATTCTGAAAGCAGTGCCCAGAAATCACTGCCCAAGCTGAGCATTGCTTGATAGGTCAATGAGCACCCATTTGATCCAAGCTTACCATCCAGCCTTTTTCCCGTTTGCACCTCAAGTTCTGACTGGAAATCCTCAGAGACAATTACCGAAGGTGATAGGCAAATCACAAGATCGATATTACCTATCTCCAACAATTTTTTGGCAAGAGTAGATGCCATCATTGTTTTACCCGCGCCAGGTGTGGCGAGGCACATAAAATGCGTGTTGCCCGATCGGTACTGTTCAAGTGCCTTGTCTATGCACTCTGCCTGCCATTGACGTAATTTCATATGGGGTGATCTAACAATGTGAAATTAGAGACTCTAGGGCCCGTATGCGACCAAGCGTTTTGGAGTAGTGATCCCTTGCTTGATTATATAGCTCTTGGATATGTTCACGCCGCTGAGGTGTTTCGCTACCAATAAGCTCGTACTCTTCAATTTCTCCGACCGTAGAAAGTAGCTCTAACCTGTGAGCCTTAAGCTTGTCCTCAAGGCCTATAGCAAAATCTGCAGGCACGATCTCGCTAGCCTGGCCATTCGGACGGTGAGGCTTGCAGATAATAACAGAGCCTTTATTAAAGCTATCATTCAGCCGATAGGTCTCTGTTCGCGAACCAGCATGCCCAACTTTATCCATAACCCTTTAGCCTCAAGCCTTTGCAGGTTTCGCTTTACAAACTGCCTTGCGGCCACGTCTTTTAAATCATGGCAATTTGGTAGTTTAAGATACGCATCAGTAAGCTCCGACACGGTAAAAGCCTTGTGTTTGTTAGACTCAAGTAGTGTGAGAAGCTCAGGTTTTATCCGGATTTTTGTCATGTACTGTTTTATCAGGTTGTGTCTCGAATTTCGCGACATTCTACCTTGTCTCTATCATCGAGACAATGAGACCATCCTCCTACTCTAAACAATACAAAGATCTTCGTGCCTGGCTAAGACAAAAGCGTGAGGCCAAAGGCCTATCAATCAGGGCTGTAGCCGAGATATTGCAGCGCCACCACTCTGTGATAGGCAAGCTTGAGCAGGATAGGCGTCGAATTGACATTATGGAATTGCTAGAATATTGCCGAGCAGTGGATGCTGACCCTCACGAAGCAATAGACCTTCTTGAGCATTCATTAGATAGCAGCGATATGTAGAGTTACTTCCAAGCCAGCCGCTATTGATCATGTATCACAAAAGCTCCCTCCTGAAGCCGACTCTCTCTGTTGCATTTTCGGCTGCGCCAGACTGAGATTATATACTGCGAATCAATTAGATTTTACCCTAATGTAAGACCTTCATGTTATGATCCACCGAATTTTCAATGACATTTAGGGATGAATGATGAGTGAATTTCATACAATAGCTTTAGCTTTAACTATGATCTGCATTAGCGGGTGCACAGTGAACGGCCAGCATATATACACAGAAGATGGCAAGTGCCTGTCATGCTGGAATAATCCGTTAACTGGTCAAGCTATTAATCATACTGGAGAAACGCCTAAATCTACCAAACAGCAACCTGTGAATTCTAATCATAATCAAAAGAGTTACCCGTTGTATGGCCTGGCAAACGAAACAAGTATTTTTGCATCAAAAACCTATTGGCTTAAATATTCAGACGAACTAGTAAACCTTTATCACAGAATTAGCGGAAAACCCTACCCAAGCGCAGACCAACTAGCAAGTGAAGTAAATTCAGGCTCAAAAAGTGTAAACATGTTGTCAGCCAACTACCGCCATGAGCGTAACTCTTTCAAGAAGACTGACCTTGGTCAACAGTTAAAAACCGAAATAGAGAACCAAGAGCAAAAGCTATCTAAGGAATTCCTGGCATTCCCTTGGGAAATCTACATTGATCAATACGACTTTAGTAAAGGCGGTTTTAGAGTTTGCTTCAGTAAACAGTGTGAGAACACATCTAAACATGTGATTAATAAATTTGGCGCTAAAAAGTATGAATTCAAATTAGATAACGTAGGAATGACATTTTTTCTGAAGGCCAGTAAATCCGAAGCACGTGAAATAGAGGTATTGGCCGCCAAAGGAACTGGCTGGAATTCCCGTCGAATTCCTGTAGTCATTTTTGCAAAAGCTAAGGATACCGATGACTCTCGTAAGTGGTCAGATGGGACTCCATATAGAGTAGTAACAGGCGAACTGGAACAACTCTTCTTCATGAAGGATTGGTCAGCTCGTTCAGCGTCCAACTTACCTAAAGCTAAAAGTGCTGAATTTATAATTACTCCCAACGGTAGAGGATAGCTCGCCATGAATAAATTCGGGAACATTCGTTTCTAATGGGAGAGGGTCGATTTAGCGGTTTGAAGCACAATGGAACGGTAATAAGTATGAAGTTAAATGTGTGTATTTTGGTGATAAGTATTCATCTAGGCCATGTCAATGCATAGAATTTTTGGCTCAACTAAATATAAGTAAGTGCTTTTCACCAATGACCGCTTTCGAAAATTTCTCATTCAGATTAGTAGGCGGAGTATGGACGCTAAGTGAAAGAACTTGCCCCCGACGCTGACATCCAGAGTAGCAGCAATATAAATACTAAACTAAACCGTTCTGCGATAAACAGCGTCAGGTTCATCACGGTGACGTTAGATCAAATTATCATCGAGTTATTCAAAATCAGCCCTTTCTCCGCGCTGACAAGAATGCCATACCTTTGACTTCTATCACGAAGGAGAAAGGCCATGACACATTACGCAGAAGCTCACCTCTATAAAGCAGTCAGCCCATTGCGCCAACGCATGACCGGCGACATAACCATGCGCAAATTAAAGAAAAGAACACAGTCAGATTATATTCGAGCCGTCAAAAAACTTTGCACGATTCCTTGGTCACTCGCCAGATGAAACGACAGCCTAGGATTTACGCCTTTTCAGTTAGATATAGGGTTCCAATGTAATGAACCATCCCATCTCACCCATGATTCAGCCAGCTAAAGTTTCCCGGTATACTATCAAACTGGGTAATTTGAATAGCATACCGGGAGGTTCGATGATGAATATTTTCTTATTGGGTATAGATATTGCTAAGAACATTTTTCAACTACATGGCGTTAACCAAGCAGGCAATGCAATTTTAAAAAAACGAAACAATCGCAACAAGTTGCCTGATTATGTGGCGAATTTAACGCCTTGTACGATTGTCATGGAATCTTGTGGTGGGGCAAACTTAATACGAGCACGGTTGGCGCGCGGTGGTTGATGTTGGGTTTTGGCCGCTTATACATGGTGTGAATTATACTAAATCCTAGTACTCCTTAATGGGCGAATAACTCCTATAACCACGTGAGGATATGACATCGCTAAACGCGACAAAACCGTTATACGCCCATTCCCTATCTAGTTCACCGCTGCGTCTATTAGCAGGGATTCATATTGTTCTCCCGTTAGAGCAGATGTCACAATTGTGCATATTATCTCATCAATACTTTCCAAATGGGAGTATTCCACGTAAGCAGGCTTCTCAACAAGTCCAGGGAGTGTGTTAATCTCTATAAAATATACATCATCGCCCTGAACCATGAAATCAACTCGACAATAATCCTTGATGCCTAAATAGCTTACCAAAGTCGCAGTTAGGATTCTTATATTAGTTTCTGCTAAGTCGCTGAGATATGCCCTATCGAAAGTAGTCGACCCATTTGAACTGAATTTGGCCTCAAGGTTGAAAAATGGCTGAGTATAACTGACGCTAATGACAGGTAATGTATGATCTGTAAGATGAAACAACGCCACTTCCTGCCCAGAAATAAACTCCTCAACGAGAATATCGTCATTGTAGGACTTGCATAACTCAATGCCCTCAAGGTATGTCGATTCATTGTCCGCCATACTAACACCAACACTGCACCCTTGATTACATGGTTTTATGATTACTGGAACACCGAGGCTCTCCTTAATTTGTTGAAATGGTGGAACAATAGATTCCTTATCTAGGTAAAACCCTTTTGGTGTAGAAACGTTGCAATGTGTTGCTATCTTCTTTGCTAAAAACTTATTCATGCCTATAGCAGATCCCAATGCTCCAGCGCCATTGTGAGGGATTCCCAACGACTGAAGATAATATTGAAGCGAACCATCCTCTCCAAATCCGCCGTGCAGAGCAATGAACACATAGGCGACACCAGACATATCGTACTCATAAAGATCGTCAAAAGAGGTCACGTCTATTGATTTAGATCGAACTCCTTGCCGTACAAAACTTTCCTCAACGGTAGCACCACTATGTAAAGACACTTCGCGCTCAGTTGACGCACCACCCTTTACTATCAAAATATATTTCTGCATAACAGTAATCACTTCCAACAATGAAATACAATAATAAAAGCATCTATTTTATTTACTTCAGTAGAAGAAACAATAAGTTACTCATTTGAGTAGAATCTTGTTTGATTATCACTAGTAGGTTTGATCTGTCAACACTTTGCCGGACACCAAATTACACTGCTTTCTGCATCTCTTCGTAATCTACGGGCGACCAATAGCCATTCGTAGAGTGAAGTCGTTGGCGGTTATAGAACACCTCAATATATTCAAAAATGTCCTGCTGTGTTTCTTTCCTAGTTTGATATTGTTTGTGGTTAACTTGTCCCGTTTTCAATGTGTGAAAGAAACTTTCTGCAACAGCATTGTCCCAGCAATTTCCCTTACGACTCATGCTTTGAACGATACTATAATCTTTCAACAAGTCGCGATGGCTATGTGACGCATACTGAGACCCTCTGTCTGTATGCCAAAGCAGCCCCTTGCCAGGCTTTCTCCGCCAGATCGCTGAGAGTAAGGCATCATTAACTAAATCAGCAGTCATCCTACTGCTCATTGACCAGCCAACTACCCGACGGGAAAACAAGTCGATTACCGTTGCTAAATATAACCAACCCTCTGCCGTCCACACGTAAGTTATATCACCAACCCACGCATGGTTTGGTTTAGTCTGCGTGAATTGTCGGTCCAGTATATTCGGTGCTACTGGATGATTGTGTTTTGAGTTTGTCGTTGCTTTGAACTTCTTTCTTGTTTTACAGCGCAACTCCGCTTGTTTCATCAATCGCCCAATTCTCCTTCGGCTGACTTGGTGCCCCTGCCGATATAGCGCCTTCTTGATTACACGGGTTCCGCAGCCATAACGCTGCCCCTCAAAGATGGTTTTGATAAGAGCAGTCAATACATCATTTTCTAGTGCTCTTGGTGTTTTCGGCTTTTTGCACCAATCGTAATAAGCTGTTGTTGAAACTTGAAGCATAAAGCACATTGTCTGAATTTTGAATTCTCTTTGAGCCTTTATCCATGCGTACTTCAGCGGCTTTCTTTCGCGAAGTACGCCGTTGCTTTTTTTAATATATCTCGTTGCTCCTTAACTTCTGCAAGCTCTTTCTTAAGGCGCTTCAACTCATCAAAAAGCTGTTCGTTGCTTGGCTCATTATTTACGACTGCAACTGATTTCTCTTTGGCTATCTGAACCGTAGACTTATCAGAGCTGATCACCATCCCAACAGCTCTTTCTCGGAATTCTGTGGTATATTCTTTCTTTGTTCGCTTGTTCACTGCTTTCTCCTCAATTTCTATTCATAGTTTAAATGAAATTGAGTGTCCGGGTTAGTGTAGCCAGACCAGTTTGTCATTGCGATAAAGCTACTACATGCATCAGCGTATAATCCTATCTTAACTGAAATGACAGATTGCGTTGATTCATATTTTGAAACACCTTACCTTCGACCGGGTGCCAGGTCATGTGCCTTCGACAGAATACTTATCCATGACACCGAAAGACCTCATACTGAGATGTAGTCGAAGAGTCTAAACTCAATTTATATATGCCTAAACAAAGGGTTTTCCAATCAAGCGAGGAAAAACCTTTAAGGGGCTTCCATCTTGGCAAACTCTTGTTCAGGAACGTCATAACTGTCGGTATAGACAGTTATATAGGCAGACATACCTGCACGTAACACATAAAGGCTTTTATCGTTAATCACGTGGATCCGAACAGGGAAGCGTTTGACAACTTTTGTAAAGTTCCCTGTTGCGTTTTCAGGCGGTAGTACACTAAATAACGAGCCGCTGCCATTAGAAATGCTGTCTACATAGCCTTTGAATGTAACCCCAGGGTAAGTATCAATTCTAATATCTACCTCTTGTCCATCACGCATATTCTCAATCTGAGTTTCCTTGAAGTTGGCCTGGATCCAAATTGAATCCTGACATGAAACAATACTGGCAATGGGTTGCCCAATTTCCACATAATTACCTGAGGCAACAGTTTTGTTTGTAACCATACCTGCACGACGCGCCTCAATCTTTGTCCGACTCAAATCCAGCATAGCCAACCGATATTCAGAGCGCGCCACTTCCACTGCATTACGGTACAAAGTTACACTGAACTTTGATGCGCTGATACGATCTTCCAGGGTAGCTTTGATCAATTCATAATTTCGCTGTGAATTTTGATATGCAATATCATTAATACTGGCCTGGGATTTGAGTGATTTTATATTCTCAAGAAGTGCATCTCTATCAGACAAAAAACTTTTATAATTGCGTTTAGATTGAGCCAGATTATCCGTTGACACAATTCTTTTCTCGTGTAGCTTTTGATTTCTGTTGTAGGTCTCTAAAAAATACTCCAGATTTATCTCCATACTCATCAAACTCTTCTGTGACTCACTAACAAGCTGAGATGATGATTGTAAACGGAGCCGTGCTACATCGACTTCGGCTCGCTTATTTTCGATCTCTGAGGTAATTTCAAGTATCAGTATTTTATGATTGTTCGAACCTTGGTTATAACGAGATACCGCTAACTCAAGCTCTGCTTTCTGTCTTGATACTTCTGAAACCTGATAGTCATTCTCGATTTGGACGATGACCTGTTCACGATCTACATACCCATTTTCAACGAAATCAATCTCTCTGATTGTACCATTTGTCTCCGAAACAATGTCGGTCACGATACATTCGACAGTGGCATTGTTCGTGGAAACGATATTAATGTTTATCAGGCTCCAAGTGGAATACACAATGATTACTACAAATGCGAAAATTACTACTTGAGCCCGCAAATCGCGTTTTACTGTAGCTAGTATGCTCATATCTAAGGTTTACTCTGCTGCGAAGGTGGCGTTAGCTTAGTTAGAATGCAGACCATAATCATAATGGCAAAAGCTGCGGCGACTAATTGAAACATATACATGAACGAAAGAGACAGAACCTGCTCCGTAACACGTCCATTCAAAGCTCTAAATGCCTTCTCCATGGATTCATATCGACTAGCTGTTGTAGCTTGAAAGTACTCGACCACACCTGCAAAACGCTTATACAGCACGGTGCTAGACAATGTGATGTTATGTCTAAGGAGGCCCCAATTCGCTTTCTCCTGATAGGAAAGGATTGCGGCTGAGATGGTGATACCGAGTGTTGCTCCGAGCTGATTACAGGTAGATTCAAATGCAGAAGCCGCACCTAGCTTATATTTAGGGACATACATAAGCGCAACAATATTTAGCGGTGTCAGCACCAACGCAATACCAATACCCAAAATAATTTGAGGTACAACCATATCCCCCCAACCAGTTTCATGAGTAAACAATGACATCATCCACGATGCTATCAACCCCATGGCTAAACCAGCTAGGATGACATGCTTAGGCTTAACCCAATTGAGAATTAGCCCAGAAAATGGAAATATTATGGCCATAACAACAGCTCTAGGAGCCATTGCAGCACCCGCGTAAGTGGGACTGAAATCCAATTGTTCCTGCATATAAATCGGGAGTAGAAACAATGTGCTAGATACTAAAAATCCCATCGAAAAAATCAGAAATGACGCTGAAGCAAACACCGGATACTTCAGGACCGCAAAATCAACCGCAGGTGACTGAACGGTTAACTCATGGGCAACAAGTAACGCAAGAGAAAAAATAGATAAAAATATCAGTAATCGGTTAGAAGCGTCATCAAACCAATAGGTTCTATTCCCACGCTCAAGTAGAAGAATTAAAGTAAAGATACCTATCACCAACAAACCGATACCTACCCAATCTATACTCTTAGCGACACGATTAGAAGTTAGGCTATCTGACTGTAAATAGGTATAGATCAAACCAAGGCTAACTAATCCAATAGGAATATTAATGAGAAAAATCAGGCTCCAGTGAAAATTATCGATGATGATTCCACCGAATACTGGCCCCATAGCAGGCCCCGCCATAACCGTTGTTCCATATAGTCCCATTATCAAAGGGTGCATGCGTGGTGGAAATATACTTCGAAGAATTACTATTTCTACCGGCAGCATGACTCCTGCCCCTGCCCCTTGAATGATGCGCGCAAATACAAGTGTATTAAGGTCATCCGCAGAAGCGCACATGAGTGATCCTACAAGGAACGTACATAAAGCGGCCATGAATGCATTCTTATTTCCTAGCACCTGGTTTACGTAACCAGATAACAACATCATCACCAGCGAAGAAGTCGCATAGCTCGTCGTTAACCATGAAATCTCAGACACTGAAGCTGAAAACACACCTCTCAAGTAGGGCCCAGATACAAATAAAACAAAGGTATCCATGGTGGCCATTATCGAACCAGCACAGGCCGCTATTGCAACTATCCATCGATACGGATAAATCGATTCTTCTTCACTCTCTAATGGATTCATTGTGATTAAAACTACTACTCGTATAAATCAGAACTGACAATAATGCTTATCTAATCATATCCGCAGTGATTGCTACCAGCATCTACTCAATTGAGTAAATACTTGAAAATTGAGCCTATGAAAATATGATAGCTGAAATTTTATTAGGTCACTGTTTCCGTTGCTCAGTTCTCTTCCATATGTTTTGGATGCAAACGATAGCAGATAAACAATGCACGACATGTGATTCATCAACCGTGAATCCCTATGAACCCGGAGATTAGTATGAATAAGAAAAGACAGCTTGGAACCAGAGAACTACCACCAATCGGATTGGGCTGCATGGGTATGAGTGAGTTCTACGGAGAAAGTGATCACCTAGCTTCTTTGAAAACTCTGCACCAAGCCTATGAATATGGCTATCAGCACTTTGATACTGCCGATATGTACGGACGCGGAAAGAACGAGACGTTGATCGGAGAGTTTATTCAAGAATTGGGAAGCCAGGAACGGGAAAATCTATTTATTAGCACTAAAGCAGGAATCGTACGCGATCCGAATGACCAGTTCACAGTCTCGGTTAATAGTTCTTATAACTACATAATGCAGTGCTGCGAGAATTCATTGAATCGATTGGGTGTCGATTACCTCGACCTGTTCTATCTGCACCGATTAAGTCCTGACGTACCTATAGAGGAACCTTTACGCGTACTCGATGACCTGATAAAGCAAGGTGTAATAAAAAATGTCGGACTTTGTGAAGTGAATGCTGAGACGATTCGAGATGCACACCGTATTCTTCCTATCACAGCAGTGCAAAGTGAGTACTCCCTGTGGACTAGAGATGTTGAAGAAAACGTGCTTAATACTTGCTACGATCTTGATATAGCATTTGTTGCATTTAGTCCATTAGGCCGCGGATTCCTCACTGGCAACATAGATAAAGACACCATTGACAATGGTCTGACGGAAAACGATTTTAGAAAACGAATCCCACGTTTTAACGACGAGAACATTATCAAGAATAAGCGGACGCTACAAACGCTAATTGAAATATCAGAGGAGCTTGGAAAACCCCCGGCCCAAATAGCGTTAGCCTGGACACTCTCTAAGCAAAATAATATACATGTCATACCTGGTACGCGCCGTATAAAGTATATGAAGCAAAATTTTGATTCGTTGAACATTGCTCTACCTTCGCATATTACAGCAAAGCTAGATTTCATATTCCTGCCCGAGAACATATTCGGGGAGCGCTACCCTTCGGCTGTTTCACGTCACTCAGTAGATTAATACAAACTATAACTTTTACCAGGGAATGAAAAGATATGAAACAGTGTAACTATATTATTGTTGGTGACGACTATCATATGTTCTCTAACGGAGTGAGCGTAGTAACTGCTACTGAGTTTTATGAAATGTTATCTCAGCCAAACCTGCACCGACTTGAAGGTTCCACTATTCTCCTTGGGCAGGGTATAAGTACAAATGTGCGGCGCAATCTACTAAAACATCTTGATGCACATAATGTAACGGATATCGTAACCTCAAGGGTACCTGCGGCCTGCGATTTGACTCATAAAATTACTGAAGACAATGCACTTATATCCAACCCAAGGGTACAGAGCAAACTCCACCATGAGTATGACCTGATCATTAATGACAAAATCGATCGCTTGTCTGATCATGTCACCGGCCTTCATATCGGCGCCATGCCCTTGATGGAAGCAGTCAGGCAGGCAACCATCTGCATACTCGAGTTGGCCTACATAACGGATAAGCTAAAATTTGGGCTGGTACTTAATTCCTATCGGTCTGATTTTGTCGGTTACTTGTTTCCTGTAGGCGCAACGTTGAATGTCACCATTAATGAAGTGGACATGAGTTCAAAAACAAAATTCAACGTAGTCGTTAACACGGACGTCATGCAATGCGGCAGTAAGGTAGCTGCTATTGGTCTTGATGTAACACTCATCATAAAATCTAAGCTAGATGACATTGAAGCTAAGCGAGCAAAACGCCTACTCAATAAGTTGCTCGTGGAAAATCTTCAGAAAGCCCCACCAAAACAGACTGCAACTTTGCCAGGAAATGCAGAAGCATGACGAGTCAGCGTAAACCCGTTCTGATCGTCGGAGCTGGCCCTGTTGGTCTTTTGATTGCCAATGGTCTAGCCGCAAATAATGTTCCGTTTGATATAGTGGACAAAAAAACTGGCCCAAGTAGTGAGAGCAAGGGCCTAGCGATAAACATTAGCTCGCAAAGTGCATTCAAGCTGTGCGGAGTCAACGATCCAATTGGCAATAGTGGTTGTAAGATTAAGCGACTAGATATCCATTGGAACCGCCACCGGTTCTCATCAATTAACTTTAGCCATTTATCGACAGCCAGAAACTATTTGATTACCCAGCCACAATGGGTCACAGAGCAAGAGCTGATAAATTCACTAAAGATACACGTGCGTTGGTCCCATGAGCTGATTGGCCTTCAACAAGAAAGTAGTGGTGTGGTAGCGCACCTACAGACTGAGGAAGGTGAAGTATCGGAGCAATATGAGTATGTTGTCGGTTGTGATGGAAAATATAGTAAAGTTCGCTCCTATATTTCTCGAGATGAGGAATTCACTCAGTACGATATGCACTTTGTTCTGGGCGACTTCCAACTAGAGCAGCAAGTTCCGAGAGATACTGTCCAATATCAAGTATTTTCTGATGCGTTCTTCATACTGGTACCGATATCTAATGAGCTAACTCGAGTTGTCGTTAAGTATGACGGACCTCCCCCGGATCGCCCCGTTCAATCTGCCGATATAGTTGACTACGTTAACAAGTACACAGAGACACCCTTAATAAAACACAACTCAAACTGGATCTCCCGAGCACCATTCTACAACGCTGTATCCAGCCGAATGCAGAGTGGCCGGCTATTTATCGCGGGCGACGCAGCCCATCTATTTAGTCCTATTGGTGGTACTGGAATGAATACGGGATTTCAGGATGCGATCAACCTTCTATGGCGATTAACCTACCTCTATCGTGGCTACGCAAGCAGAGCGTTGCTAAACTTTTATGAAGAAGAGCGGGTGCCTGCCAACAGATCAGGGATGATCACCGCTGATATTAATACCAAGAATATTGCTGATGTAAGCAAAGCTAAAGAGTTCATCGATGCGATTGCTCCGGTAATAAGCAATCGCTCTAATCTAAGGTTTAATCTTCCAGCTGCCATTTCAGGTTACACTTACACGCTTGGTAGCATAGGCGGTCATCCAGATCGAGTTGGCCACTATGATTCTGCGTTATGTGACTACATTCTTGAGCATAAACCCAACCAAAAAGAACCTCATCAATTTAAGCATTCCCTACTAATTAATGAATCAGATATCAATAGAGAAACTTCCAACAGAGTGGTTGAGCAATGTCTCAGTTACGGTTTCATTGACGTATTGATTATTGAGGCAGACGAGAAATCCATCATTAAACAACACTTACAAGATACCTATACGCTGCTCCGTCCAGATGGTGTGATTGAATTAGAATGCTGCCATCTAGATCACAACTTTATTTTTGATTATCTAAACGTTAACTATAAAGCGAATATTGATTCAGCTATTGAAGATAAACAATCAGAAAACGGCCTGTTGGCGCTGTAATGGAAACGACAAACATGCATCACTCGAAGATAACGGTTGACGGTTGTAACGCTGCTATTTCTGATACAGGCGGCGATCATCTACCTGTCTTTCTGTTCCATGGAAACTCCTCATCAAGGAAAGTTTATTCTGAACTAATTTTACGAAATAGCGGTAAGTACCGGTTAATCGCTGTGGATTTTCCGGGGCATGGAGATACGCCTTTACCTGATTGGGCTCTTGATGGCGTATCGATCAGTAGAATCGGCAGCTTTGCCTACTCCGTCATCAATCATTTTGGGTTTAACGACTTCGTGGTGGTAGGTCAAAGTATAGGTGGCCATGCCCTGATAGAAAACGACAACATAATTGAAAGTGCAAGTGGCATCTGTCTACTTTCTTCGCCTCCTATTAACGAGCATACGATTGGCCAAGCCTTTCTCGAAAGCCCGGTTATGCCTCTACTTTTCCAAGGTGAACTTAACTCTGAAGAACTTGACGCTCTATGCAATCACTTTATATACAGAGATAAACCTCGGCTAGCCTCTAGGATTTTAACCGATTTAAAACGTACTGATACCCGGTTTCGATCCCTTCTGGGGTTGGGCATGGAGACTGAAGGTATCAAGGATGAACTCTGTGCTCTAGGTAAATTTCGCCATGATGTATTGATGATCCGCGGCTCACACGATGGCTTTATCGCCTCACAGTACTACGACTCTATTCAGGAGGTGCCTCTTTGGAAAGATACTTTATTTGAGTTTGATTGTGGACATTGCATCAGCTTAGAAGCGCCTCAACTACTGTGGAATTGCTTGTCTGAATACATAGATAGTGTTTGCCCCTCTTAATAGATACTCAAAAACTACGTTTATAGGAAGACTCTGATGCAAAGAGCAGCATTTTTCGATCTCGATGGAACATTGATTAAAGAGAAAAGTATGATTAGCTTTGTTAACTATTTAGCAAACCACCATCCTGGGACGGTTAACGGCCTGAACGAATTCATTGACTCACTTCAGGAACACATGAACCGGGATGTTATTCGTGTGAATATTAATCGAGAATACTTCAGAATATTTTCAGGTATCACTATAGAAAGTATGCAAAGGCTTGTTTCTTTATGGGCCGAGAAATTCCTTAGTGGTAAGGACATATTCAACGATCACATCGTCACCAAGCTAAAACAACATAAAGCCAATAACGACAAGATAGTAATCGTATCTGGTTCTTTCGCCATCTTAGCTAAACAAGCCACTATAACTCTCCCCATTGATGACTACCTATGCACGCAACCCGAAGTGGTATCTGGCCGATTCACGGGTGAAGTAGTAGGTCCTTCTTGCATAGGCGGGGGAAAGCGAGCCTACATGCTTGAGTACGCTCTTGATGAAGGTATTGATTTGTCACGTTCTAGTGCTTATGGCGACGACCCCACTGACCAGCACATGTTGGACACAGTCGCCAATGGAGTTTTCGTATAACCAAATGATCGTGAAAGAGTATCCAGTCATGAATGAGTCTATATCGCCAGCTTTAACCGATATAGGGAACCGTCTTGCTCATGTTCTAGTACATTAACTCAGCAGGTGTACCTACTTCCGAAGTGGACTACCCGCTATATCTACTCTATGTAAGAGGTAAAGTATGAATATAAATACAGGTGAAAAAAAGTACGCGCTATCTGATAGCGAGTTAGAACAGTTCCACAAACAGGGCTTTATTGGGCCCTTCACATTGGCCTCTCCCGTTGAAATGGACGAGCTACTAAAAACTCTTCGTAAAAAGCTGTTTAACACTAAGAATGCTATCTACTCCACAAAAAAAGCTGTCAGTGGGGGAACCAACTTAGCGAACTATGACCGTCACTTTGACATTAATTTGCTCAGTGAGTTGACTAAGCGACCAGAAATAGTAAATCGCGTAAACTCAATTCTAGGATCGGATGTACTCTGCTGGCGTACGGAGTTCTTTCCAAAGTACCCTGGTGACGAAGGTACAGATTGGCACCAAGCCTCAAACTTTGCAAATGTCGCAGGTGATAAGAAACCCCAGATTGTTTGGCCAAATGGTTCTGATTTTGGTGGCACTATTACGGTGTGGACAGCAATGACGGACTCCACTATCGAAAACGGTTGCCTTCAGTTCATACCTGGTACTCATACTCAGATGAACTATGACGAAACGAAGGACATGAACTACGATGCCGATATGATAAACAATGCAGAGAAAGACGGCATTCGACGCGGATTTTTCGGATACGATTACCGCCAGCTTCAGATTGACCCAGATTGGAAACCCGACGAAAGTAAAGCAGAACCCATGGTGATGAAAGCAGGGCAATTCATCATATTCTGGTCAACGCTTATGCACGCATCCTACCCTCATTCTGGTCAATCGGAGAGTATGCGGTTAGGATTTGCAAAACGCTATGTTCCTACAAGCGTACAGGTATACCCTTTCTCTCGCGAGTTAAAAGAGTTCGGAGGCGAGGCTTCGCTCATCAATCATAAATGTGTTCTGGTTTCTGGACAGGATTCATATAAACACAATGTAGTTGAGGAGCCTGCATGACCGTTCCGATGGTTGACCCAGATGCGGACGATTATCAAGAGCGGATCGCGGATATACTCATAAACAAGGTCAGTGGTGTAGACCACATCGCGTTTGCCAGCACTGATACGGACTGTACAATTGAGGTGCTCAGTTTATTGGGGTTTGAAACAGCCATTTACAAAAAAACTGTTGAACGATTCAACATCCTCGCAACGAAGATGATTAACGTAAAAAGTGATGTCATAGAAATTGTTGAGGTGCTAGATCGCTCCAAGCGAAGCCCGATCGACAATTTCATCAAGGACAATCAGAGTCAAGTTTATCACGTGTGCTATAAAGTTGACGACTTTGACAAAGCATATCGAGCGTTGGTCGCGCTGGAAACCCTGGTGGTTACCAAGCCATTCGAAAGCTATTTGTTTGATGGTTATAGGGTGTCTCATATGCACAATGAATCGATTGGATTATTCGAAATATTCGGGAGGATAAGATAATGAATAAACTTAGCAAAGATATACAACAGCTATGGTGTGATGTGTTAAAAATAGAGGAATGT
Organism: Gammaproteobacteria bacterium 42_54_T18; assembly: GCA_002163245.1. Classification (GTDB taxonomy): domain Bacteria; phylum Pseudomonadota; class Gammaproteobacteria; order Pseudomonadales; family Ketobacteraceae; genus 42-54-T18. Next base: position 17,771 of record MAAL01000066.1, read on the forward strand.
AACCCACAAGACAATTTCTTTGATCTAGGCGGGAACTCACTCCAGGTTATTAAGATCCTCAATGCCTTGGATAAAAAGTTCGGTTTAGAAATCGAGATTGAATCCATATACGATGAGTTGAGTCTAGCTTCTCTCACTAACGTTGCATTGAATCTTCAGAAGAACTCCACCCTCGTTTAAAAGCTATGCTCGGTGAATAGCATTACTTCACCGAGCACTCTCTACACAGATTAAAAGGCGCCTTTAGAATCATCTTCATTAGTATGATATACCTGCCTCATAGGTAATGAGATGATGTTCTAGTCAACCAAGCCGGACACATTAATTTTCTAAATCCTCGTATTAAACCGGCGACAAATCAACGCCCACTAATTCCACTTAAGTTATTAAGAAATAACGAAATGATAGGAATCTTTTTATAAGGACAGAACTCTACAGGTTTGGTGTTTTTGAATTCAAAATTATACTTGCACGACCCACCAATAAATTGCCACCTACCACCACAGTCCTCTAGACCAGAGGGTGTAGCGATAAATCATAATCATCGGCGAAGATTAAAAAGTAAAACTCATCGTATGGGCGTTTTATACCGCTTTTGTAGTTGAACCCATGATGACACTCCAATAATTAACCGAGACTGTCTCTTATTAAAGAGCCCGGTTCATTAAACCAGAACACTAGGAGTGTGGCGCAATAATAACGACTAAAAGCTATATGTACTACTGCTTTCTATTTTCTCTTCAAAGCCCGCACTACGGTCTGCATAGGTCACATGATACCGAAAGGACTGGATGAGTTTATCTATCTTTTCTTCGGAAGTCAGCGGCTCAGGGTAGACAAACTGAATCGTGTCAATATCGTTAAATTTATACAGGTGTACGACCACCATGTACGTCCCACCGATCCGGTTTACTGTAGTGAAATAATCAAGTAGCTCAAAGTGGCAGTAGTCACGAGGAATAGATATATCCCCTATGTTGGTGACCCCTACTCCCCCTGTGAATTCTTCCGACTCTAAGCTAGTTGCCATTGTTCGGTAGATATCCTGTGAAGAGTAGTGGGTTTTAGTGAAACACCTTTTCAGTGAATCCTTTACCAGTCCAATTTGGTAAGCTTTTGCGATCTCCGTAACACTTTTGTTCCGGGCCACCTGCCGCATACTCGAGATACCCATATAACATCCCAGACTGGAGGTCTCGATACTTTCCATATCTTCATAAATGCGTAAGGATACTGCTGATTTGAATTCCATCGGTTCTTCATACAATCGATTATCGCTGATCGCTTTAATCAGCGCTGCACTTAAAACCGAGTTATATTGAAGGTTGTCTTCTTTCGCCCGGGTTTCAATACACTCTCTTAACGTCCGATCTATCAACATCGATTTCCAGGCGGTTCTTCTATTTTTTATCGGAACTGCCACTTCATAAGGTAATGGAGCAACTGGTTCATGGGGCAAAATTGATGACTTCTCACTGAGAAAATCATTGATAGAGGGTGGAAATTTACGTATGGCGACTTCCTCGGTACCGCCTTGTTGAAAATTATCCAGGTAATGAAGAAAGCGTGTCCCTACAACAGATAAACCATGCCCATCCAGAATGGCATGGTGAAATGTCATCACTATCTTGGTCGTGGATTCCCCGTTAACAGTAAGCACTCTAATTTGCCAAAGCGAGCTTTCTTGGGCTAATGGATCGTCGACTGCAGTTCGAATGCAGCGCTCCTCTTCATGACTATCCGATACCATCTCGCTTACCAAGGGTATATCCCTACAGTTAGCTCCCGAGAAGAACCAAGCCTTCCCCTCGTATTCCCGAATACAGGCACCTAGAATTGGAAACTCCGTGAGTAGTTTCTGAGACGCGTCCAAATAAGCGTCGAAAGGCAATATACAGGAAGTGTGCAGCACCTGGGTCGCTTGCGATGTACCACGCATTAAGCTATGCATGCAAGACATAATAATCTCGACTCCGGCCAAGGGACGGATCGGGGCGAGCAGTTCAGTATCGTTCATCATCGTCTGTTTACTGTAGAGAATCGTTTATTGGCTGCAAATACTAGCAACCTTGACAGTGCGAATATACTTTTTACTCAAATGAGTAGATTCTGGAAAGTTGTATCCAACTAACTATAATCCGCTCCCCTAGAGTATGTCTAGAGCGACATCTATCAATCAATTATTCATGGTCAGCAAATAGTTGACGACGATAAACATCAGGAGTGATCCCAGTTGGATTCAATCGATACCAAAACACTCACCTGTTTACAAAATAAAGGCTTCGCAGACGAAAGGCAAAAAGCCACTTATTACATCAGCGTACTAGCCTGCCTTTTCTATCGTTACCAGCCTGCTCGACACGCAAATATTGTCTTCCATTGGTACCAAAACGGCACTACTTCCCCTGTAGAATATATGCTGGATATAGACTCCGATCTCCGGCTGGATACCTGTATAGATTCCATCAACCACTTACCTGGCAAGTCCCCTGATGCATCTAATCGTATACAGTTTGTAGTCTTCATGGGAAGCACAAACGGTGGTTTTGAACCCGACTTGCACTCCAGCGGATGTGAGCTCCATATTCATGACAACGGCGTGCAACTTCGATCTAAAAACAATTCCCCTTATCGACCTTTACACCTTCATGTCGAGCGCATTATTCAGCTACTCAACGTAAATAACATGACGACTTTCTCAGAGCTTGAGATACTATCGCAGGCTGAACAGACAGCCCTGGTATTAGAAAGCGGATCAGATCATGACACCGGACTCTCACGAGGTACCATCCACGAGTTTGTCGAAACTATCGCATCCAAGCTACCCGGCAACCAGGCGGTTCTAAGTGATCAGGTTCATCTGACATATTCAGAGTTAAATCGGTCAGCCAATCAGCTGGCAAGAGTCATTCTGGAAAAAGTCGGCTCCGCCCCCCAACCTATCGCGATCGATCTAAGGCGAGGACCTCACATGATCATCGCTTTGTTAGCGATCCTTAAAGCGGGTCACCATTATTTACCCATTGATCAAAATACCCCTCTAGAAAGAATCCAATTCATGCTTGAAGACTGTGAATGCCGTTTACGTCTTTGTGATTGTGAGCGTGAACTCCCACCTAGCGTCGAACCATTGTATTGGGATCACTGCCTTACACTTATGGATTCTGTCTCCGACAAAAATCTTGGGGTAAATGCCTACAGCGACACAATTGCATACATCAATTACACATCAGGCTCTACGGGAGTACCCAAAGGGGTTGAGGTATACCATCGTGGAGTTGTCAGACTCAATCACAACCCCAACTTTATCGAGTACGACGAAAACACCCGCATGCTTCACATTTCCAATGTTGGGTTTGACGCCGCGACATTTGAGATATGGGGCGCCCTCATGAATGCCGCGCCTTTGGTAGTATACTCAGGCGCTCGCCCCACCGTAAAAGGATTAATGCATTGTATCGAACAATACGGAGCCAACACGACGTTCCTTACTTCGTCTCTGTTTGACTTCTTAATCGATGAGGCCCCTCGCGTGTTCGCTCAGCTCAGCTGTGTGATAGTTGGCGGCGACAAGATATCAATCAAGCACGCAATGAAAGTGAGATCACAATTCCCTCATTTGAAGTTGACCCAAGCCTACGGCCCTACTGAGTGCACAACATTCGCAACCACTTATTCGATCGATACTGTTGACAAGACTACCGAATTTATTCCAATCGGTAAGCCCATTAATGAAACCCAAGTATACCTGCTGGATGAAAATGGAAATCTGGTTCCTAGCGGTGTTCCTGGTGAGATGTACATAGGAGGTATGGGCGTCGCCAAGGGCTATCGAAACCAATTGGAAAAAAACCAAATAGCTTTCGTATCCATGCAAGGCCCGTTGACCAATGTAGGGACACTTTACCGAACTGGGGATATAGCGTACCGGCTGCCCACTGGTGATCTCGTCTTCGTTGGTCGACGCGATGACCAAATCAAAATTCGGGGCTTCCGAGTAGAACTCGGAGAAATCACCAACACTCTATCCTACCACCCTAAAATTGCTCAGTTGTACACGGTTCTTCATGGTGAAAGTTATTCTGATAAAAAGATCGTCGTTTATTTTACACCCGAGAGAAACTGCACCCTTACTGCCCAGGAAATAAAGAAATATGCAAAAGAGAAGTTGCCGATCTATATGGTGCCCAGTCAGGTCATTCATGTGAGTCAGTTTCCGCTGACTGGTAACGGAAAAATAGACAAAGCCCGTATAGCAGATTATCGAGTTGAATCAGCGCTCAGTTAGCCTGATACCACCACCCGACGAACTCTTTCGCTGATTCCACAGAGCAAATCATAGGAAATAGTATTACAGTGTATCGCCACCTCGTCCACACTTAGACCTGGCCCCCATAGGGTGACCGTATCTCCAACACTGGCATGGAACCCATCTGTCAATTGAACGGTGATTGTATCCATAGACACCCGCCCCAATAGCTTCGCTCTCTGACCATTAATCAAGACCGGTGTTCCATTTCGAGCACTTCGAGGGTAGCCATCACCGTAGCCTACAGCAATGGAAGCAATCCACCCTGGCTGGTCGAGAATATTTTCATCGCCATAACCAATTGGCTGCTCTTCCAAAACATAGCGTACCGAAGAAACCTTGCTAGTAAAGTGCATCACGGGGCGTAGACACTCGACGGAGTGGACTAACTGTTCTGATTTATCGTCTATAAAGCTGGTGCTGCCATATAATGATATCCCCGGCCTTATCCAGTCAGCGTGGTATTGATGCTGTGTAAAAATCAAAGCAGAGTTCGAGATTGTACTATACCCAACGTCTTCTGCGCAGTCTTTAACTGTGAACTCCCACTTCGAAAATTGTTTCGTATTGTGTACGTTGGCAGGGAAATCGGCGCAACTATAATGCGTAATAAGATTTATCTTATCCTCAATACCCATGACCCGCAGGGCTCGCACCACATGAGGAATATCACTATCCCGAAACCCTAAGCGATGCATACCCGTGTCGACCTTTATCCAAATCTGTCGGCCACAAACAATATTCGTCTCCGATTGTTCTGTTAAGAAAGAACGCAACCATTCTATCTGAATCCAGTTATGAATCGTAAAGAAGAAACCACCCTTCAAGATTACTTCCAGCTCTTCCTTAGATGAATAACCACCAAGAATTAAAATGGGTTTACCGAATACTACTGTGCGTATCGCTGTCGCCTCTTCCACTCTTGCTACAGCAAAACCATCGGTATGACCAACTAGAGCCATTGCAATGTCTGTTAGACCATGTCCATATGCATTTGCTTTGATAACGCTGAAAACCTTACTATCTGGCGCGAGTTTTGAAATATAACTATAGTTATGCTGAAGAGCAGACATATCAATGAATGCTACTGCCGTTGACATGCTCAATATCCCGTAGTTTTGGTAGAAGTATTTAGGTCGATAATACCTGGTCTAAGATTTAGATTTCAAAGCATCATTTATTAGAACTCTGGTGAAATCACTGATCGAGATATCATTGTAATAACACATAAGCTTCAGCTTTTTGTATATTTCATATTCTACTTCAACGTTCAGTCGTTTCTTCTTAATCACTAAGCTTTCTTTGCTTTGGTCTTCAAAGCAATTAGCCGAATGCGTGGTAAGTAAATCCTTCACTTCCATACTCCATACATATAAAAATATCAGACACTAAAAAACCTAGAGTCAGTGCTTTTTCGACTCAGCTAAACTTCCCTGCTAGTAGGAACTATTTATCTACATCCTACTCAAACATTCATATACTGCAGATAAACTAATCTAATTAGGCTGCGCATTATAAAGCTCAACTTTTAGATTTTCTAGATAAAAAATGTAAACTTTCTAGAGTTGTGATGCATTCAAAATTCGAGCTTATACTCTTGATTCATTTCTACGCATATCCCTAGCAAAAACACGTTCCTTTATCGGACTCCAGAATGAATTTTAGTATTCTATGCATTATCAATACGTTACATAGTCCTATGCCGTATACTGAGGTATAGGACTATGTAACGTATTCTCCTCACTGTATGCATATTTAATATTAACCCAAAGAGGTACTGCTTTTATGACCATTCGCGAGTTTACGCCTGCCGATGAACCACAAATACACAGAATATACAATGCTTCGAAATTGGACGAACTCAAAGATGAAGGTATGCGATTTACGCTAATACCTCTAGATGAAGATCAAAGAAGAAGTCGTACTCTCTGGGAGTCAAATATCTACGTATATGAGCAAGACAGAATATTGGGGTATTGCGCCCTGTTTAACGATGAAGTCAGAGCTCTATTTGTCGCCCCAGATTCCCGACGTCTTGGAATCGGTAAGCTTTTACTAGAGTACATGCTGGATCGAATCGAAGGTAAAGGTACTCTATACGCTGCAACGTCTAATTCGGCAGCGATTAGCTTGTACGAGCATTATGGTTTCAGGGTTACCGATACCCTTATGACCGACTACAACGGGGTACCCGTCAGTGCTCATCGAATGGAGAAAGCATAATTCAAACAACGCCACCCTTAGGGGGCCACTGTTATTTCCCTTCATTATCAACTACTCGATAATAGTAGCGCCACTGCCCCCTAACCTTTAAATAGGTTTCACCCATTCGCCAGCGATCGCCTGCTCGTTTCTTCTTTTTATGGAAGGACTTTTCCAGCTTTGGCGCGTAGTGAACAACATATCGATTCAGAGTATTATGATCAATTCTAAGAGCACGCTCTGCCATCATTTATTCAATATTACGATAGCTTAGAGCGTAAAAACAATACCAGCGGATACACTGAAGGATGATTGGTTGAAGAGTGTGTCTGCCTTTGAGGGTGATCATGGTTTGCTCGCTTAGTAGATACGGAGAGGGCATTCTATCATGCTGCTTTCAAACACCACGGGGGGCGACACAACCCCAAATATTGTTCATCGACTCTATTCAAACCACAAAGAGCCTCTAATTCTTTTACCATGTAATCATTTCTCATGAAGTTACTGATTCAGACATCTCAACAACTCGCCATTCTGTTTCCTCAAATTTGCAATTGTTGTTTGTGCTTTTTCATAATCAATTTCGAGCTGTTTGTATTTGGCTATCAGATATTTCTGCTCATTAAGAACCTCAGACGAAAGAGCCTCCTGGAAGTATCCTACTAACCTTTCGTTTTTTATCTCACTTAGCTGTCGTTCATAAATTGATTTATCCCGCGCCAGATCAGATTTGGATGGTTTTTGTCCTTTTTTAGGGTGCTCAGAAGTATTCTTCCATAGCTGATCAAGCTTGATGTTTTCTTGTTCTATATATTTTAATAGCAGTGATTGACGATCCTCTCGTAAGTTCGATTTATCTACCCCTGCCAACTCAGCAATCTGGCTATTCACAAGCTGTCGATCCTTGACACCCAAAACTTTCTTAGCCGATGACTTAATTAGCACTTCTTTCTCCAGAACCATATTCTGTACTGCTTCATAGAGCTTTAGCGTAACAGGAGGGCCGTCTAGAACCCAACTGGGAACAATAGGTATTTCATCTGGTTTTTTGAATTTGTCGAGAGAAAACTGATCCATATCATGCTTCCATTTCATTTAGAATGATGCGGGCTCTCTTAACCGTATTCTCACTAACATTATGGGCAGTAGTCCCCTTTATAGGAAAATTTTCCAGCATATTCTGGTGGCTTACCGCAATGCGTGTTATCGATTCTTCGTTCCCTTTTTTGCTATGCATTGAATTGGCACAACCAGAACACAATTCAAAACAACCATTTTCCAAGATGGGAATTTGAGTTTTCTTATTAAGACACTTTGCTAAATGACGCGTTTCTTTTCGAACCAGGCAAAAGCCGTATTCATGAGCGACCAGTAATTCATTTTCTTCACTCAGCTCCTCGATGAAAGCGTCCACCTCTGAAATATCAAGATAGTTAATGGCTTTGGCGATTCGCTTTACATAAGCAGCTGCTGGGCCTGTAAAATCATCACTTTCGCCACCATCAACCATTCGTTCAAGCAGCTCCCTTATATAGGCCCTTTCAAGGCTGTTTTTCACCTCTTCAGAAAGTTTGTTGTCCGTATAACAGTGTGTAAAATAACTACCTGCATGGTGACGGAAATGTTGGCGTATAGCCTCAATAACATTGCCATCAAATCGTCGAAGAGCAAACTCGACAAAGGAGTGACGAAAGCGATGCGGATGAATGCTTGGGCACAACAATTCAATGTCACCCTCAAAACCCTCCAAGAAATGTTGATAATATTTGTTCAACCTATAACGAAAACTACCTCCAGAAGTACTGCGTAGCACATCTCGAATATTACTATCGGTATCAAAGTCGTCCCTATTGTAATAGCGACCAAACAATGGCAAAGCTTGACCATCTAAACGGTTTTTCTTCGTTACATAACTTAAGTCTACCAGTGTATTGGCTGCTTCTGCGACGAGACCGCTCATCGTCCGAACTTCGGATAAACCAAAGTTGGTTTTTATCAATTCGCTGTTAAATACCCAAGTACCATCAACTTCCTGCTTGTAGTCGTCCGAACAAACGCTTGTTAACTCGCTAACTCGAACACCTGTAAGCGCCAACATGATAACTATGCAGGCATCGTGAACATTTCTACAATGTTCATTTATCACCTCATGTGACAATGGGAAACCTGTTTCCTTATTACCGATTGTATCTTCAATTGACGCCTTAAGAGCAATAAAAGCATCTTTGCTTTCCTGGCAAGTGCTTCTCATTTTTCCGTATTTACAAAAGTAGCTAAAGTAAGAATTGACAAAAAGTGATCTCATTCCTACCCGTAACTCACTACGTTGTTGATTAAAATATGCAACTAGAAACTTGGTTGTAGAGCTACGCAGTAAATCTATGGCATTAGCCAATAACATCATGGTCACAGTTATAGGGATCGATTCCCAACTACCACCTTTAGTCCATTCATAAAAAGACGTTCCATTCTCAATCAAAACATCTTCCAAAGAGGTCTGCAAAAAATTGGGCGGAAGAGCACAGGTAACACCGTCAATCAAAGTACCTTTTAAATATCCTTTCCTGGATATATTCATACAAACTGTTATGACTGAAATTGATCTCATACCGAGCAACTCTTTCTCACTATCACTTCCACTCAATGTTATATTATTTCTCAATGCGTCACGCAGAAAACCTCTAAAATCAATTTCTTTCCACTGAGTTAATGGCACATCAATTAAATTTTCGCATGCCCAAGTTACCCAACGCCTAAGGGCTAAATGTTTCGATGATATAGAGCTACCATTACCAACCAACGACTGCTTATCACTATCATCATATCCTCCGCAACATTCAATAAATAGCAGCTTAAACCGCATCTTCCATTCATCATTCACCCCTGGAATATTGAAATCAAACTCTAACTCCCTCAGATTTTTAATATCAGTGACATAGAAGACATCGTCGGTAATGTTATTTTTCCTCAACGATTTTCTGCTATTAGCGACGGATTCGGGTGTACTGTAACGCTGAGATATGTTGCTCATTCCAATATCCTATATAAGGCTTGCGAACGGAAAATCATATTGTTTCGCCATTTCCTCCCCAGCAACACGGAGGCCTTGCGGGTATTCGTCTAATATTGCATTCAGGTAAGCCTTGTGAAACAACACCTTAAGCGCCTTTTTCTCATCATCTAACCGCAATCGTGAAAGTTCAGTATCTATATGTCGAATCTGTGCAATAATTAGCGCTGCCGTAAGTTCCGTGGTAATTACAATCGTTTCATTATCAAGCTGAACTTCACCCATCAAGCCAATTACACTCCCTTGGACAACTAGTTCAGAAATCAATGCTTCATAATCATCAGCTACATCGGTAATACCCAGCAGCTCTTTGGCCTTTTCTAAATTGATAACCTTCGTCCGGCGCATAAAGGTGCGAATTTTTTCGGCATCCCGTTCCATCGCTTCACCGACTTGTGCTGCAAAATTTCGCATTGAAGAGATAGTTTCCGGCGATTTTGAACGATTTTTGTAGGTATTGATTTTTGTTTTTTCACTGTGCGCAGTTAGCTCCGCTTCGACCATGGTATCACTTGTTGAGGACGAGTCCGTGCCTCGTCCTGAAACATACACTCCACTATCCATTTCTTCACGACTTTTAGCAATAAATCCCGGTGCAATTCCAATTTTCTTCGTTTTCACAAAATGTTTACGCGTAGGCTTATCACCTATCTTTTCTTCATGCCATTTTTTTAATGCTTTATCATAAATAGATAACTCACTTCCCACTCTAGAATTATTGGAAATTACCTGTTCTATTAACCAAAGAAACGGAATCGCATCCTCCCCAATATCTTTCATTAATTTGACATGAAGGTATGATTCTTCATTTATTAGTCTACTAAAAAAACTCGATGTCGCGCTATTTTTCTGAGATAAGTATCCATTTTTGCTGTCCACCGACTCATAAAATGGTAGAACCAATTGCTTGCTATCGGCCTCAAGTCTATCCTGGGCTTTTAATAACATGGCTTTATATGTCTCAACTGTATCATGTAATAATGTACCGCGTTTATAGGTAGCTGTAGCAGAGGTTCGGCGGCGACGACCTTTTTCATAGCCAGTCTGCACTCCATATTTATTAACAACTATATTATCTAGGCAAAGTTTTTCCAGACTACTAGCTTGGATGCGTTCAGACGCAAATATACTTTGCATACAAAAGACTTCCACATCGCTCGGGCGCAATAGATGCGCATACGTGAGAGTCGTAATTGACGATCCTGCATAAAATTTTTCTTTGTATTTGAACATACTCCTTACCAGATTTTTATCAGACTTTTTAAGCCAACGATTAAGCCATTCCTTCATTTCACTCAACGTCGGTGAAACTATAACGCTCGGTTGTGGAAACGATACGTACAAACGCTCTACCAATAGTACATCGTCACTATCCCGTACTGCTTTTAACAAGGGACCGTAGGCTAATGCACTCAGGCTTTTATTTGGTGACATCTGGCTAATTGATGCATGATGCATCGGAACTTCGATAGTCGGACAATGTTCGAAATCAACAATGACCTGGTCAATATTTTTGTTGGCGAGCAATTCATCTCGTTGCTGCGAATATAGCTGAATCACATAGCAACACACAAGGCGCAGCGATTCAATCATGCTCTTATTGTCAAAAGGACAGTTGGCGAACAGGCTAACAAGTGAATCTATCGGTTTTTGCGGGTTTGTTTTAAATGCTGGCGCATGCGCCAGCATTTGATGGAAACCCTCGTGCCAACAATCTTTTTCTGAGTGTTTATCTGCAGCGCACAATTCTTTCAGCGGTTTAATTACTGCATTTACTTTATTGGTAACAGAAATACCCTGTATATCTGTATTTTTTCTCAACCATTGAGTGTAATGCGCGAAGATATTTACCGGAATAACACTATTACCGGTACTGGTTTTACTCATGAAAAGGAAAAAATTTCGGATATGCCTCGCCTCCAGGTCACGAGTAGATGCTGCAAGTTTCAAAAATCTCACTGATTGCAGATAATCTATATAAACTTGACATAGAGGCATATCTTCAAGCCCTTCCGGAATACGCACATCCAGAGGTTTGCCCCTTCCCCTTACAATGACTTGGTGCGGGTGGGAGCTTAGTGCGCTGATAGAAGAGGGTGCCATAGCGGCCAAATCAAGATTATTTAGGGAACGTTCGCCTACTGTATTGCTACCCTCAGCTATAGTGTCTAGGTCATCCATTAATCACCTTTAGCTTTTTGCAACGCCTGATATCTAGCGCCGTAAACCGTACTGTTTAAAGAAAGGGAGGCTATGACCTCCGGCCGCTGATGCAGAACTGCATCGTAGAAAATGTAGATCTCAGTGGTTTTGTAATCTTCGTGCCCCATCCATTGCTTTACGAAAACCCGAGGGTCGAGCCCACTATTCACGCAATGTGTAACACTGTTAGTCGCATAACATTTCCTTAACGTGTGATAGTGACGAATCTTCCAGGCTTCTCGTTCATCAATATCTGTTTCCAACAGCCTGTCTCTACAGAGAGAAAATAGCGAACTACCAAAACTAGGATCCTTTAGAGGTCGGTCGTTATTTGTGCACATAAGGTTGGTAGTTATATGCTTGGCTCTCCCCCAGAGAAACCGGTACAAAGCGTCTGTGAGTTCGACACTTATTTGCACTGTTCGAGTTTTCTTTCCTCTCCCTTTCCGGCCCTTTCCGGTTACCTGTAATTCTATTGATATAGGCGTCCATTGCTTTTTTTTTGGAAGTAATTCACGCAATGTATCGACATTCAAATTGTCTAGGCCATTAGCACGAACTAATTCGTGAGTTCTAAATCCAGCGTAATAGCCTAATTTTAGCGCTAACTCATTTCGTTCACGAATAAAGGGGTTCTTATCATTAATCTGACCCAAAACATCGGATTTAAAGCGGTCTTCGTCAATGTAAACCTTATGTAACTTTTCGGAGATGGCGGAAACCGTGTTATTTGCAGCAGTTTCTTCACAGTAAGTAAAAGAGAAACTAGGAGCAGTCTCAATAAAGCCCACATCAGCAGAAAATTTATAAAAAGTTGAGAGCGTCACAATATGTCGCTCCAATGAACAGTTGGATAATCCCCGTTGCTGTTTCAAGTAACCGTATAGATAACCTGACATTTCATTCTCGGTCAGGTATCGATAATCGCTGGTAGATCCTAGGGTGTCCTTTGATCTCTCTAATACCGAAAATAAAGTTGCTAGATCATTTGCATAGGACTTTGTCGTATTGAGCGCGGCACCGCTTTTGGCAAGATATAACAGAAACATACTGGGTGCAAAAACAGGAATGCAGTCATTGCGACTGGTATTCGTTACGCAGTAAAAATCAAATGTGCGCCCTTGGTATTCCACCTCCCTAATAAGTGTTGCGACTGCCATTGACTATCTCCATGAATCTCCCCTTGATACATTAGCCGGGATATACCTGTTGTCAACAAAACGGCAAAAAAAGACAACCCTGGATAATCCCAAAATGTATCTAGGTGTTCTCTAGATGCATCAGACATCGCGAGCATCCGACCCTTATTACCAATCATAAGGCCGGCCACAACAATCGCTAATGGTCCCGAAACATGAATGTGCCCTGCCAAAGTATAACCGCTCACCACCAACGCCAAAGTAATCAATATCTCCACCTGATAATTATCAACCCACTTTAACATTTGATAACCTAAATACCCCAACATCAAACCATATATCACACCACCAATAGCCTCTTCTGCAAACACCCAAGCAATATGACCCACAGTCATATCCTCACCACCTTGTGCAATACCTAATAACACAACAAAAACAACGACCGCTATACCATCATTAAATAACGACTCACCAGTAATTTTTATCTCTAGACTTTTAGGCGCCTTGGCTTGCTTCAAAATACCCAATACAGCAATAGGGTCCGTAGGTGCAATGAGCGATCCAAATAGAAAACAATAAATAAGCGGTATTGAAAAACCAAATGCAGCAAAGATATAGAAACTAACAAACCCCACTATAAACGTAGTTATTAGCACACCGATGGAAGCCATAAGGCCAATTGCCCATTTACGTTCCAGTAAATCATTAATATTAACGTGTAATGCCCCAGCAAATAATAACAAACTTAACATACCTTTCATGACCACTTCGTCAAAATCAACATGCTGAATAAAAGTCTGTGCCTGTTGTGTAACACTGCTAAAGCCTGCGTACTGAAGCATCAGCAATACCACCGATATCACCAGGGATATCGCCATCACACCAATAGTGGTGGGTAATTTAATAAAACGATGATTGAGAAAAGAGAATAATGCCGTAATCGCAAGTATAATCGCGGTGGTGTCTAACATAGTGTTGTTTTGTCCTTTGCTTATCAAATCCGTAAATGCGGTATTTTCTTATGATGCCCTGTGTTTGTCTACGCATATAACGAAGATGATTGATCAATTCATTACGGGTATGCGGTCGAAAGTCACAAAAATAGAACTCTGGTGACATTTTCTCAGGTATTCGTCGTAGCACTTGAATTTGCTCCTCCATTGAGCGGCGTATCTCATCTAGAGCATGATTAACCACGTCCCTAGTATCCTGTTCCAATAATTTGGGGCTGCTAAAGTACTCGATCACACCAGTAATCGCTGGCTTCAGTTTATTCTATCAAATCCTCTGAAACCAGCCTATTGCATCCTAATGTAGACGTTTACGATCCCGATCAAGGCCACTCCAAAAAGCATAAACCCCATCCAGCATTTCATTACCTATGCGGATAAACGCATTCTCATCAACATCAAAGCTAAAAAAATAGCTCTCCAGCTCTTCCTGGGTATGATGAGCATGATTAGCTTCTATCCGACTATGCCAAGAGAAAAACGCAAGAGGTAACTTTTCAATATTATGACTGATCTTATAACGATTAATACCTGCCACTAATTGATCCCAAAATCCAGCCGATGCCCAATGTTCCACAACATAGGACGCAGCCGTTGCCGTTTGATAATCTTCACTCCCGTATAAACGAAGAAGCTCATCACAAAAAAATAACGTACTGGGTTTCCCCCGCCCCCTCTTACCCAAGAGTCTATAATCCAACCCTAGTTTTTCTGCCATTCTTACAAGGAGCTCAAAATGAGCCGACCGAAAATGAAAACGGCCTCCTTCAATCGAACCTTCTAATCCACCAAAATCGCGGCCTTCCACACTGGACAAGCCCCCCTTTTCCGGCTTTTTCCTCTTGTTATTAAATAATACTCCCAATTCATTAGCAAGAATCTCCTTCGATGCTCGCATTTCATCTATCGTATTGGCATTGAGCATTTTATGAAGCTGCGCTATCAAAAATTGATTTGAAAATACACTGAATTGAATAATAAAATACTTAACCTGCGCATCATTCAACTCTGCATTGGAGAACCAATGGGTATAAGGATTGTTGGTGATCACCGCATGAGTTAATACTTCATTATTAATACGTTGCTGAAATGCCAAAAATGCATCTGCTTTTTCTAATGCATAATCACCACTATCTAATTTTTTCAGCGTTGCATTTGTTAACCCAACCAAATGGTGTTGCTCCGCAAAATCATCTAAACGAGAAGTTTGCATCATAGTTCTCCTAGCTATTGACCTTGGTTTATTTTACCTAAGGCAATTGCAAGCCATAAATACCAATCAGCAATAAGAAAAAACCTGTAAATCACTAAAAATTGTAAAGGGCTTTATTTTCATTTCATCAATACTACCGCCGACCCAGACGCCTTAATGCACTAGGTTTAAAGCCTCGTTTCGGCAGAACTGTATCACCAACAGTAAACACATTACCTTCATTCCCCAAGGCCCCTTGAGCATAGTAGGCTTTATCCTTTAGATCATGGTGCACATCCACCACTTTAAATATTCCTGGAAAAGCGTGATAGAGTTTTACATAGGATGCACTGACTCGCCATAGGTCACCCTTCCTATTGTAATTCTCTGCAAGAACAGCATTCCAGCTATCTTCATCAAGATACAATATACGCTTTTTATAAGGATGAGATTTTTCTTTTTTTAACAACCCTTCGACAACCCAAACACGATGTTTTTCGTATCGTAATACTTCGGGATTCATATGGGATTTTGTTAAAATAACTTCATTTGGACCATCAGATATTTGTAATTCATCATATAACTTTTTATTATTGTATGGGATTATCATTTCCTTTTTTCCCAATAAACGCCATTGATAACGATCTATCGAACCAATATAAACATCAACTTCGTCAGCAAAACGAATCCCTTCTGATCGTGGCATAGGGGCGTCATAATCAATACTAGGAATACGAACAACACGACGCTGACCAGCGAGATAACCCCAGGCTTGCCGCGGAATAATACTACCATTTACACGCTCATGTACTAACAACGAACTACCGGATAATTTAGGGGGAGAAATAACTGTCGACAGGTAATAAGTATGTATTTGGTCCTCCTTAGATTTATCTCGATCTTTATTATAATATTCTGACGATAATTTAACCCTACTTTTAATAACTGAAGAACGCCTATTTTCTTGAACCACAATCTCCCAGGACTTTGCGTTTAAAGATACCCCTCTAAATGACAACATGTGATTCCACAACACCTCATAGCCATCTTTTGGATCAGGAAAAGGTATGCCAGGATACGCACCGACAACGGCACTGCCACCCTTGATAAGTTTGGCACTATCTCTGTTTTTACGAATCGCATCATATATCCAATCATAATAATAGGCAGGTCGGTAGCTGGTAAATACCGGTACTTCCATTGTTTCTGGATACTGTTCTATTAGTGCAGAAAGTGCACCGGGTAATATTGACCGGTATTTCTCTATATTCGAAGAATTAATGGTATATAGTGGTTTTTCTTCCAACAATCTTTCACCAAATTCCTTTTTATTTTTTTGTCCTCCCTGCCACGCGGGAATAGACCCATCGTCGTTACCATTAAATTCTGCGCCGTAAGGAGTTTTTTCTACATCTGCTGCATATGTATTCTGTCACTGCTGTCCCACAGTTTGACATAAAAAAGGCCTAATTCTCGATAAGTGTTACAATACAAGTGCGAACAAACAACGTAATACAAAAGGAAAATTAGGCCTTGGCACATAA
>MAAL01000086.1 GCA_002163245.1 Gammaproteobacteria bacterium 42_54_T18
TTATTATGTGCCAAGGCCTAATTTTCCTTTTGTATTACGTTGTTTGTTCGCACTTGCATTGTAACACTTATCGAGAATTAGGCCTTTTTTATGTCAAACTGTGGGACAGCAGTGACATTGAGTAAGGCTTTCCATCTGGTCCTGCTAGCTCTATCACCGTATCTTTACCACTGCGTTCGCGCAAAGCCTCATAACCCAATGCCACCAATTCATCTATATAAAGCCACTGCATTTTCGCCATTACGTAATTGTTATTGTGAGATATCCCCATATCGATTGGCCCCTCATGTTCACGTATTCTATCAATTGATTTTTCTTTACACTCGCCAACTTATTTTATAGTCTCTTTACTAATGTAAAGCAATTAATGTTAATGGATCACCCATGCAGAGTAAACAATGCGGAGCTATTAATGAATAGGTTTGAACAGACAATGAAGGCGTTTGAACAAGGCTATCTTGCAGTTTCTAGAAACATTATTGACCACCCAATAAAATGGATTTTCGGATGGATTCTGGTAATTGCACTCCTGCTAGCAGGGCTTTTAACACATACCAAGCAGTTTACTGAAATTCAGTACCACAGCGGCCCCTACCTGTATTTCACTGATGACAATGCTGACTTTCAGACACTGCAACAAATGGAAAGTCGTTATGCACCCGATACATCTCTAATATTTGTATTTGCACCCAACGAGGGTGATATTTTTACCACCGAATCCCTCAAAGCTATCGAAGAAATTACTGAAACTGCCTGGACATTACCTTATGTTAGTCGGGTGGATTCTATCAGCAACTTCCAACACACGAAAATCAATGGCGACACCTTATCCACGGACTATCTTTACACCCAGGCAGAAACGTTATCTAACGATGACTTACAAAAGATAAAACATATTGCACTCAATGAAAAAGCGCTCTTACGTCAAACCATATCTACATCGGGCAATGTTGCAGCCATCATCGCCACCGTCAACATTGACGAAGCACAAACTCAAGCACTGGAGATCATGCCTCTCGCGAATGAAGCAGCGGACAAACTTAGGTTAAAATACCCTGGGGGAAAAATCATGTTTCTCGGTGATGTCCCCATTGCCGCGGCAACCAACACAGCAACGTTAGATACCTTCACAAAAACATCACCTATCGCGATGACTCTGGTACTTATCTGCCTCATCATTTTGTTGCGCAACGCCTATAGCATTATCGTGACACAACTAGTGATTGTACTATCCATTGGGCTGGCCTTTTGTATTTTTATGCTTTTGGGTTGCATGTTATCACCTATTTCTGCTGGGGCTTCACCCATCATCCTCACCCTCGCCGTTGCTGATTGTGTACATATACTCGTTTCGTACCAACAACAATGCAGTCTCAATAAAAACAAACAAGAAGCAATGATGGAAAGTTTACGTTTAAACTTTTCCCCCATATGGCTCACAAGCATCACAACAGGCATCGGATTCCTAATGATGAATTTCGCAGAATCCCCCCCATTTCACGACCTCGGCAATGCCGTATTTATCGGTGTTATGCTGGGTTTTTGCCTTTCGGTATCACTATTACCGGCAATTATGATGTTATTACCAAGACCAAACTATCAGTTTGGAAATAGCCAGATACGCTACATGAAAAACCTAGCTCAATTTACTATCAAACAACGCAAAAAATTATTATGGGGGATGAGCATTACTGTCGCGTTATTAATTAGCTTTATCCCAATGAACCGGGTCAACGATATTCTTACAGAATATTTTGACGAAAGTTTTGACGTTCGACGAGCATTAGATTTTTACGTGACCAACATGGGCGGATTGCAACGACTTCAATTTGTAGTACCTGCTCAGGGTGTTGGTGGCATCGCCGAACCGGAATACCTTAAGCATCTAGATAAACTGATTCATTGGGTTGAAGCACAACCCAAAGTATCGCATGCTCGCAGTTTTGTTGATGTGGTTAAACGATTAAACCGAAGCCTGCATGAAGGGGATCAAGCATACTATTCTATCCCCGATAACCGAGAGCTTATTGCACAATACATTCTGCTGTACGAACTAGGCTTACCTTTTGGCCTCGGTCTCGATACACAAGTCGATATGAACAAGTCCGAAACCAAATTAGAAATAGTCTTTGAACGCATACATTCTGATGAAATTGTTATGCTGCGTAATGCCATAAACCAATGGATACGTACTAACTGGCCTGATTATATGCAGGCATCAGCCACAGGCATGGACTCGTTATTCAGTGACATTACATTTGCTAACGTTCATTCGATGATTATTGGCACAATCATCGCTTTGACATTAGTCTCTGCATTACTCATCGTGTCCTTAGGTTCGGTTCGTTATGGTTTGCTCAGCTTACTTCCTAATTTATTGCCTGCTGCGATGACTTTCGGCGTATGGGGTATTATCTCTGGTGAAGTGGGGTTAGTGGTATCTATCATTACCTGCATGACCCTGGGCATAATTATTGATGATACCGTTCACTTTCTCAGTAAATACGTGCGCGCCAAACGAGAGCAGAACCTCAATACCGAGCAAGCAGTGACGTTTGCTTTTGAAACTGTTGGTATTGCCTTAATTGCTACCTCAATAATCCTAGTGGCAAACTTTGGCGTCATGGGATTTAGTCACTACTACCCAAATGCCGCAACCGGAATCCTAACATCGATGACCATCACCTTTGCATTGGTGATTCACTTCCTTTTCTTTGTCCCACTATTACTAACAATTGATGCAAAACGCTAGAAATAAAAAGCCTAAAGTGGAAAGTGCCCTACATGCTAACTATTCTATAGTCAGATCACACAGGTAACGGGAGTTACGTTCATTTTAGATCGACTGCTTTGGCTATCCCTGTCTATATTATTGATTGCACTCAGCTTTCCTGGGCGCCCATTACCTTTGCTTGTATGCTTTTCACTTGCCCCCATCATGATTGCCAGCATCAAACTTTCAGCCTTCAAAAGTGCGACGCTATACTTTATCTGGGCACTACTCTGGTGGCTAGGGGCCGTATGGTGGTTAGCACCTGCATTAAGTCGCTTTGCTGACGTATCGATACTACCCAGTATATTGTTGTTAACCTTAACTTGCTGTGTGCTCGCACTACCCTATTGCATTGCGGGATTCTTAACCCACTACTACCAATGGTGGAGCAAACGCTTCAACCTTATAAAAATTCCTCTCACATTTACCGTATGTACAGCACTAACGCCATCCCTTATTCCCGCCTCTCCTATTAACGCGCTATATAACTTTCCAATACTTATTCAATTTGCAGATATTGGTGGAGTACCGTTATTAGTATTCTTATACGTAGCGTTTAATGTAGCCTGCGTAAATATCTATCGATATTTCTCATCCGATAGAAAGTGCAAGAGCCCCGCTATTTCGAATCAGCTCTTTTTTCTCAGGCATATCCGTATTGTGCTTCCAGCGCTCCTAATCCCATGTCTTGTTCTTAGTTATGGTTGGTTGCGCTTACCTGCATCGGAATCAACAAATACGACTAAAAATGATGCTATCTCTATTGGATACATTCAACCAAACACAACAGGGAAAGACAAACTATCAGCACTTATCCTGCATTCAAAACGTCTCTTAGAATTAAAAAATAACAACATTGATCTGATTGTTTGGCCAGAGGTTCCAACATCCTTCTCTTGGGCCGATAGTAGCTACGATCGTTATCGAATCCAGCGTTATATAAATGAAATTGATAGCCACCTTATTTTGGTATCTGGTTACCGTTACGTAAACAACAAAAATGCATCCAGTGGTTTTTACAACACTGCCCATTTCATATCACCTAAAGGCATCCAACTATCTCAATATAACAAACAACATCTAGTCCCATTTTTTGAATACCTTCCTTTTAAAAATACGATCCCTTGGATTAAACAATGGTTTCCTGGATCTAGGAATTACCTTCCAGGAACAACACCAAAAATCTTCGAGTTCAATAACCGCTACCGGTTAGCACCTCTTATTTGCTACGAGATCTTATTCAGTGACCTTGTTAGGAATTACAAAGACCTTGGAGCAACTATTATTATCAACCCTAGCAACGATGGATGGTTTGGAGCACAAGGTGCATTAAGCCACTTATCCATTGCCATGTTTCGAACAGTTGAATATCACATACCTTTAGTTCGTGTCGGAAATACTGGTATTAGCACCGTAATAAGTGCTCACGGTAAAATATCAAAGAATGATTCAATCCCTGTTAATCAAACTGGGGAAAATGTAGCCCATGTTTCAGCTTCGTCTGACACAACGATCTATTTACTGTTTGGAAAGTGGGTACACCACATAACAATCCTTGTTTTTTTATTACTACTGGTAATAGATCGCCCAATGAATAGAACCTAAATGACCATTTGGATTATTCAATTTCGGTATCACGGTAGATCATTTTGAACTTAAGAATTAATAACGCTAAATTCAATGTTATAAAAACCAGTTCACAAAAAACAAAACGACTGGAATAAGCGGTTGAATACAAAACAGTTTATGCGGACTGCAAAGTCATCATTTAGGCAAATAGATTACCCCTACAATTGGAAACCCACATAATTTAATTTTAGACAACCTTTTTAGTATGAATTAGATTGCATATGTACTTAACAATAAGTATACGGCCCAACAGGAACCGGACCGACATTAGGACACCGCTAAAAGGTGAATAATTTTAGAGATGCCCCGTTAACAAGGATCATAAAAAGCATTCAATAAAAAAAAGGCTTGATCTATGAAAGCGAATAAAACAAAAACCGCTAAAAAAACAATTACTCGCATCATTTCCTTATTCATCTTCCTATCCACTGGTTTTACCACCGCACTGTATGCTTCCGGTGGAGCAAATGATTATGCAGAAACAGAATATCCTATTGTATTAGTCCACGGTTTTTTAGGATTTGATACTATGTTAGGTGTTATTGATTATTGGTATAAAGTTCCCGCGACATTAGAAGATGAAGGCGGCGACGTACACGTCGCCCTGGTATCTCCGACTAATTCACCAGAAGCACGAGGTGAACAACTTATCACGCAAATCGAAAATATTTTAGCGATTACCGGAGCAAGCAAAGTAAACTTGATGGGCCACAGCCACGGATCACCAACCTCTCGGTATGTAGCTTCCGTTCGACCAGACTTGGTTGCATCGGTTACAGGTATTTCCGGCGTCAATAATGGCGTTGAGTTTGCCGATGCGATAGCTGCAGGAAATCAACAGTTACTCGCTAGTATCGTTCCCCTATTATCAAGTGTGATCGCCTTTATGAGCGGCAACGATAATCCAAACGACGCTGCTCTTGCACTAGCCTCCATGAGCACAGAAAACATGGATGCATTTAATGCCGCTCATCCAGGCGGAACTATTTCCAGTGATACGTGTGGTGAAGGGGATTATATATATAACGGAATCCGTTACTACAGCTGGTCTGGCAACTCTCAATCGACCTTGCATTTAACCAACCCTATTGACCTTGCAGACCTTCTGTTCGCTGTTACCGGGTTAGAATACAACCGAAAAAATGACGGGCTTGTTGCCAGCTGCACATCACATTTAGGCAAAGTTATTCGTGATGATTTTTATTTCAACCATTTAGATTCAACAAATGGTTTACTTGGCTTAACTAGCATACTGGCTCATGACCCTGTTGAAGTTATCATGGACCATGCTAATCGTTTAAAAGGTGAAGGACTGTAATTAAAGACGCTCTTGAAACTCACGTTGTTACGCCTACCTGACGTAACAACGTGTATAAAACATGCATAAAAACCCAAGACAGATTAGATTGATATGTCTCAAAAAATAAAAATAATCCTCCTTCTACTTATTATATCTACATCGATAATATTTTTTGTGACCGATGATAACAGTGATAATTATTCAACCTCACTACAGTCAACCTCACCACAAGCAACAAAAAACACTATCAACCATCAAAATACAATAACGCCTTTGTCCAACAACAAGATATTAACCACCCCCATTGATATCTCAGGAAAACTACCATCCGTCCCAAGCTTCGCAACACTGCAAGGAACACGTATACATGGAAATTTACGTGTAGATGATCAGGGAAACTTAATTATCGACAATGACATTAAAAAATTGCTGCACTATTTCCTTAATGTTGAGGGCGAAATTTCCCGAGAAGAACTTATTATATTACTTCGCAAAGGAATTTCTGATTACCTACCACAGCCAGCGGAAGGTCAAGCTCTAGAAATTCTCACCCAATATCTTGCCTACCAAAATGCCTTACAAGAACAAATCAATCAAGGCGTATATCAACTCCAATCAGGTGGCATTGAAGGTTATCGCCAAGCCTTTGAACTTCGTAACCAATTACGTATTCAGTACCTCGGAGCTGAAGTCGCAAGCGCTTTTTTCGCAGAAGAAGAGGCTTATGATTTGTACACAGTTACCCGCTTAGAACTATCCAGTGATACATCACTCTCCGATGCAGAACGCACAGCGCAACTCAAAGTAGTAGAAGAACAACTACCAGAGCAATACCTTAATGTGAGAAAAAAACAACAAAGCAGAGTGGCCATCAACGAAGAAATAAACACACTAAGAGAAAGCAACGCTAGTATCTACGAACTTCAAGACACATGGACTCAACACTATGGAGCGGAAGCCGCCCAACGGCTAGTGACGCTAGAAGTAAAAAGGCAGGAGTGGAAAGACCGTTATACTACCTATAGCCAGCAACGCCAATCATTACAAGCAATGGGCTTAGGTGACGAAGCTTTTAAATCACAACTTAACTTACTAAAAACATCATTATTCACGGAGGCTGAGCAAAAACGCATTCAGGCTTTGGACAAGATAAATGAAGGTGGTTAACAACCTTCACACACACCCCTTAATGTACATCAGTACCCTGCACAAACAACATGCCCATAGACTCATAAGCCATAATTTCTCGCTTCCCAATCATCGCCATCAGCGCCTCCTCACTAATACCCTTTGCATCGCAGTATTCACTGGCAGTTATCGCAACCCCAAGAACCTTCTCCGCCTCCTCAAAAGCATCTTTCGGGCTCTTTTTCCTCACCAAAAAGAATACGCCTATCGGTACAATCACTAGGAGCAGCATGATTTCTAGAAAGTATGTCATGGAAAACCTCTATCAGAACCCCTAAGGGTTCCCTATTTCATGGCTTAGCTGTAAAATTTGCGCCATTATTCTTCTCTTTATCAATACTGACAGGACATCGTAATGGGCAGAGCCTACCAAAACCGAAAAGAATCCATGGCCAAAACGTCTGACGCGAAAGCCAAAGTCTACAGCAAGTATGGCCGAGAAATCTACGTATGCGCTAAAGCTGGTGGCCTAGACCCCTCAGGAAACTTGGCCCTAAGAGGGTTAATCGATAAAGCGAAGAAGGATCAAGTACCCACTCACGTTATCGATAAAGCCATCGATAAAGCCAAAGGTGGCGGTGGCGAAGACTTCGCAACGGCTCGATATGAAGGTTTCGGTCCCGGTGGCAGTATGGTTATCATAGACTGCTTAACGGACAACCCAAATCGCACCTTTGGTGACGTACGCCAGTGTTTTACCAAAACAAAGTGCAAAATTGGCACCCAAGGCACGGTTAGCCATATGTTTGATCATAGCGCTATCCTTGTTTTTAATGGTGACGATGAAGATGCCGTACTTGAAGCATTGATGGAACAGGACGTTGATGTAACGGATATTGAGAGTGAAGAGGGCAAAGTTACCGTATTTGCGCCAAACACCGAATATTTCAAAGCCAAACAAGCTCTATTGGATACCCTTGGTGAGATAGACTTTGATGTCGACGAAATCCAATTTATCCCTCAAAACACTACCCCTATTGCTGCCGACGATATGGAAATGTTTGAAAAGTTTCTATTTATGCTAAATGATTTGGATGATGTTCAGAATATTTATCATAATGCTGAAATGTAAGATTGTATAACTAAGACGATCAAACAATGACACCCCGATAGTAGTGGGGTGTCACTTATTCTTATACTCAAGATACTGTTTAACATAGGTTCCAAAAAAACCATCGACATAATGCAACGCCCCCGCATAATTCCCTCTAATACGCGCATGATGAAAGTCATGATAAACAGCGCCATCATAAAACGGTAAGTAACGTAACAAATTCCATGGTGCATCATAACCAGAATGCCCATCAGCACCCTCAATTCCCCGAATAATTACCCACGCATAGAGAACATACAGGTGACAACCCAGAGCCAATGGAGCAGCTAAAGTAAGGCTACTAATCACAACATGTTCAAACCAATGCATATACATACCATCTAGAGCACAGGTATTTCTAATACGGTGGTGTACAGAATGAACTTTTCTTAACAGCCACTTATTTTCATGCATTAGGCGGTGCGCCCAATAGAATAAAAAATCATCAATAAAAATGAAAGCAACTAGCTGTATAACCCACACATACCACTCAGGAATTTCACCCCCGTGTATATTACTAAGCCTCAGCAACGGCCAAAAAAGAACCAAAAGTATCAGTAGGATAAACGTATTGGTCATAATCCTAAAAAGGCCAGCCCAAAAAAACTCGCTTATTTGAAAAGGTTTTTGCTGAATCTTATAACGCCTAGCCCAAGGAGGGTCAATCCAAGCCAACAATGTCCAGGGTATCGCCGTTACTAGAAATGCACCAACACTCAACACCATGGCCGCAATGGGAAACTTCAAAAACATCGGATCTTGATATAATGCCAGCCAATCAGTGAATATTGTATCCATATATTGTTCTTCTATGTGTAGTTAACACGGTACCTAGTTATTAACGTGTCTGGTGATCAACGTGTTTTGAGCTACATGCTTTAAACTGCGTACTGACGTCAAAAGAAATTCATTTCTGCCAACACCTATGCTTAAATAATATGCTGTCCACCAACAAATAACTTGTGAAGCTATGCCAATAGATTGCTCTCTAACGCCAACATCACCTTTTAAGGGAGAAGTTGCTCTACCGTACTGGCAGTCACTTGTCGATGTATGTAAAGCGTGCGGATTGAAGGACAACAGTATTGAAGAAAGGGCGCCTAACGCTGTATCCGTTGAGCAATACATCGCTTTATTTAAAAAGGGTGTCGCTCACCGTGAAGATTTCGGGCTGGAAGTCGGCAAAGCCGTTAGCTTAGGAGCTCTTCCTGTATTAGGGATGATGTTATTAAGCTGTCACAACCTTGGACAAGCCCTTGAACAAATATTACGTTATGAAAGTTTGAACCATAATCTTGGCATCTCTCAAGTCACACACAACAAGGGGGAAACGCAATATATTTGGACGCCAAATCGACTCTACCTTCCCACCCCCCACGATGAGTTATCCTTCCAGTTAACACTCAGTGTTTTTGCGAGCTTTAAAACATTCCTCCCACAACTAACTAAGGAAGAAGTTTCGATAAAGTCCGTCAATTTTATGTACCCCAAACCAAAAAATATTCAACGTTATCATAGCTTCATCAATACCAACTTAACATTTAATCAATCTTACAACTTCATCACTATTGATAGCAAAGAATTGGAGAAAGTCATAACCGAGGGAGATGCCACGTTATTCTCTGCCTTATCCGCCCATGCTGATGACCTATTGCTTACTAAAAAAAACCAAAGAGACATCATCTGGCAACTCAAGTCAGCTTTACCTAACGCCTTGCAAAACCAAACGTTTAAAATAGAAGACATTGCTAACCAGCTAAACGTGAGCACCCGTACATTGCAGCGAAAACTCAACAATTCAGGCACAGGTTTCCAAGAAGTGCTTGATGACGTTCGCCAACAATTGGCCGAGCGTTACTTGAGGGATAGTAATTTGTCGATGAGTGAAATTGCATCATTGCTAGGATTTCAAGAACAAAGTTCCTTTAATCATGCCTTTAAGAGCTGGAATGCATTATCCCCTTCCGAGTATAGAGAGAAAAACGTAAACTAAAGATCTCTACAATCATTAACATTTCACAGAAAGCAGCTCTCTATCACTACAAAACACTCGTTCATCCTTTGTTATCGGATCAACAAATTCTAATTTTTTTGCCAACAACTGTAATGGTTTTGAGAAGTCATCCTCTTTTTTAGGCTGCAATATTGGGTAGACTTTATCGTTTAAAATTGGATAGCCTATTGATTGCATATGAACACGTAATTGATGTGTTTTTCCGGTAACAGGGGATAACTCAAACAATCCTTTATTTCCCGTATCATCCACACAATCAATGACCGAATGTGCATTCGTCTCACCGGAAACTATATGCATAACAAAACGTGGATTCGATTTCTCCATTCGATTCTTTACCACCCAGTGCTTGCACAACATAGCGTCGGCACCAATGTCGGCTACCGCTTGATACGTTTTGGTAATTTTGTGATGTTCAAACAATGTATGATAATCAGAACGAGTCTCAGGGTTCACAGAAAACAACACCAATCCCGCCGTTTCTCTATCCAACCGGTGTAACGCTTGCAAATTATCATTTTTCGTTTTACGACGAAGCCGACTTTGCAAACATTCATCCACATAATTCCCTCCTGGTGTCACCTGTAGAAAATGGGGTTTGCAGGCGACCAATATGTGTTCATCTTGAAAAATAATATGTTCTTCGAAAGGTATTACTGGCTCCTTTTCAACCTCGCGATAATAACAAACACATTGTTGTGATCGATATAATGTACTGCTATTGATCATCTCACCATTCAACCAGTGCACCTTCCCGTCCATCAAACGTTGGCGCCAAACGCTTTCTGCGATGTACGGGAATTTCACAACAAGATAATCCAACACCGTTCCACAACCGGGGTTATGTAACGGCAAATGCACTTTTGAAGGATATTTTGATAAACCCAATTTAATTAACCCGCACGTAAACGCAATAACGCATTCACATCCATATCACCACTATACTTACAGTATTCAAGCTCTCGACTATCAACAGCAATCATAGTCATCCGATCTGCCAATTCATTACCCTCGATTCCAGCATGAGCCTTCACATGAAGCAATGTTAAATCATCTTTCAGACGTTCATAAAGCTCATGAGCATCTTTTATTATTTCAAGATTCTTTATTTCACCTGTTGGTTTTTTCCAGCCTTTTTTCTTCCAACCATATGCCCATAGACTAATGCAGTTAATGGAATACATGGAATCACAATAAACCGTCACGCTTTTTTGGTTATTGATACCTTCTTCCGCGATTAACAATGATTGATATAACGCATTTAACTCGGCGGTATTATTGGTGCCATTAGGGTTAAACAATCCATACCATAATTCAGCAAGCTTACCATCTCGATACACCGCAGTTCCTGAACCGGCTTTGCCTGGATTTGGATCACAGCCACCGTCACAAAAAATCTCTATATCCGTATTACCCATTATTGGTAATGAGGTAACACTTTTGGTCGCATTGGCAGATTTTTTTCGAACAGCAGGACGCCCGCCTGACCCTGCAGTACCGCCAAACGCAGATTCTGCTTCGGCACGAGTAGGAAAAGATTTATATCTAGCACCAGAAAACTTATCAATAGAACGTTTACAGCTTCCCCAATCCGTAAAAATACCGGTTTCTCTTCCGGCCCATACTACGTAAAACTTTTTTGCCATGTTACTTACCTAATCCTATTCTACCGAACCCTATGTCAACGAAGAAAGGGCTGTATTTGTTGTGCCATTGCATCAACGATTCTTTCATGGTGGTTTTCCATGACATCCATATTTTCCATTTCATCTAATGAAAAATAACCATAAGCAGTTGTCTCATCACTTAAGCGTAATACGCCACCTGTCACAACCACTTCAAAACACAAACCAAGAATTTGCACACTATTATCCGCATACTCTACTAACATGTGGGGATTAGAATACACCCCCACCATTTTTCTAACTTCAACAATTAAACCTGTTTCTTCCAACACCTCACGCACACAACACTCTTCTACACTTTCACCAGGATCCAAGCGTCCACCAGGCAAACACCAACGACCGTTGTCCGTTCGCTGCGTCAATAATACCTTCTGAGCTGCATCATTATAAACAATGGCCGAACACCCAGGCTGAATAATGCCACGTTTAGCAATTCGATCCCCATAACGAAGTATTGCCACAATATTACCGCCCAGTATGATTATGTATTTTCGTCAAACCTCGACGGCTGTGTACGTATTATACAGCGCGCATTTTACACCATCCCCCGCTCGCAATAACCTTCTTTATCATGTTATCGCCACCCTCCTATAACCATGCCCATTTCACGATGGCCAAATCACCACATCCTTATCGTCCAACCGGACGACGGCAGAAAGCAGTACCTCCTATACACTGCCCGCACTTATCCAATGTAGGGACACAAACCCATGAAACCGCTTAGCACCCTAGACGCAACTTTTCTTCGTATGGAGTCTACTCGCACCCCCATGCACGTTGGCGCACTACTCACATTTCGACTTCCTGCGGATGCGCCGCCAGATTTTGTTCAACAACTGACAGATAAGATGCGTGACAGCCCCTTTATGCCAGAACCCTTTGGGTTTCGTCTAGATACGTCACTACTTTCTCGTATTACACCTGCCTGGACAGAAGCGGATGTCGATATCGATTACCACCTTCGCCATTCTGCCTTACCATACCCAGGCGGGGAACGTGAATTAGGTCAGCTGGTAGAACGCCTACACTCCCACCCTTTGGATTTAACACGCCCACTATGGGAGTGCCACTTAATAGAAGGTCTGGAAAACAACCGTTTTGCCTTGTACTTCAAAGCGCATCATTGTGCTATTGACGGTATGGGCGCAGTGGGAATGGTGAACAAATGGTTATCAACAGACCCTCTAGACGCGAGCAGCCAAGGGCCCTGGGTTCTTGCACAAAAACCATCCGCTAATGTTGAGCGCCCCAAAACCTCTCTTGCGAAACGTTTTAGCCGACCTGTAAAAGCTGCTGCAGAGCAGGCCGTTGGTTTCAAAGAGTTACTCAAAGGCCTCAGTAAAATGGCACAAGGGCCTGATAGTGGCGCTCGAATGGCGCTAACCACACCTCGCAGCCTATTTAACAAACCTGTCACTCAACAGCGTCGTTTGGGCACTCAGATGCTTGAACTCAAACGCTTAAAGGCCCTATCGAAGCAAACCGGCACCAGTGTTAACGATGTCCTGCTAACGGTAGTTGGCAGTGCAATTCGCCGTTACTTGTTAGAGCAACAGGTAGAACAACCTACCGACGCGTCCTTACTCGCCTCAGTTCCAATGGGTTTAGCGCGTAAAGATGGCAAAGGAGGTAATGCAGTCGCCGGATTTGTTGTGCCTCTAGGCACTGACCTTGATGAACCCATTGAACGGCTAAAGCAGATTAACCGAGTAACCACTCGCAGTAAGCAGGAAATATCCGATATGCCCTCTTCTGCACAGGGGCAATTGGCATTACTCGGATTATCGCCGTTTGTTGCTGGGCAAATGTTAGGGATTTTACCTAAAATCCCTCCACTCTTTAATTTTGTCGTTTCAAATGTGGTGCTATCAAAAGATCCACTGTATTTAATGGGGGCTGAACTCGAAGCGATGTACCCGGTATCATTCCTCTTTGACGGATACGCCCTTAACATCACACTTGTAGGATACAGTGATCATGTTGCTATTGGCTTTCTGGGGTGTCGAGAAGCAATACCAAGCCTTCAACGGTTAGCTGTGTATACAGGGGAAGCGCTTGGTGAATTAGAAAACGCTTTGGCAAACGAGCCGACAATAAGTTAAAGCCTCTTAACGCTTGTACTACGCTGATACAGCGACCAAACGTCGGACCTCTTCAACTTGCTCCTTAGCCTCTACAAGCATCGCAATACTTTTTTCCGGGGTTAACCCCGCCTTCTCTAACTTTGAAAAAGCCATAATCGCTCCCATAGGGGGGTGAGCTGGCTTATCCTTCGCACCCAACCAAGCATGTACCTGCGCAATGATCACAATATCGGTAAGGTTTGGGCCTCCTGAACCCGAATCATATTGCCAATTCTCAGCGTTAACCAGTGCATCTATCATAACGTCAGACCAGCCCCACTTCGTCAGCATGGTCTTGCCCATATCCGCACGCAGCTCATCAACAACGTTATCCAACAAGGCTGTATCATGAATAAGCTCGGCATAACCCTCTGCGTATAACAATACTGGAATCACCCCAACATCATGCGTTAGACCTGCCAACAACGCTTGCTCTGGATTTACCGTCCCCGTCAATTTCGCTAACGTGTGAGCAATAACAGCTACCGACTGGCTATGCTCCCATAACGCCTGCATTCGACTCTGGAGCTTACCTAATTTGGACCCAAACAACTCCCGTAACGCGTAAATATCCACTAACTGCTTTGTTGTCGCCAATCCCATACGAACCACAGCGTCAGTGCAGGTTTCTATGGCCGAGGTTCCACGATATATGGGGCTATTTGAAGCGGAAATGACTTTCACCATCATCGCAGGATCGGCACTTATTAATCGCGTCATATCTTGCGTCGAAAAACCCTCATCTGTCATCGCTTCTCGTATATGATTTGCGACAACGGGGATACTGGGTAAATTAAACTGATTATTTGATAGATCTTGATAAAAATTTGAACGTATTAACTCCGTTGGCTCATTACTTACTGCCGTTTGTACCTCAAGTACATCAGAGCTGTCTTTCGGTGCCTCACGAACAAACTGAGCAAGTACAGCCCAATCAATGATCAGAAAAATGGCAGCTTCCAACACCTTTACATTGTATTGACGAGGCTGTAAATGTGCTATGGGTCTCATCGCTGCGGGGGTTCCGCCCTCTATCTCATTTTGCTTGCCATCACTTGCTGTCAGCAACAGCTTACCCTGAACCAAAAAATATTCTTTGTTATCACTGGAATCCAGCTCAATAACCATTGCCTTTTTCTTATACCGCTTAATTTCATGATGAGACGCGAGCAATATCAACTGCTTATCGTTCAGTCGATTCAACGGCGTAAACTTCTTTAAAATCTTTGCCGTCAGTAAGTTAGGCGCATCTGCCATGTTTTTTTAATCCGTGATATTGATTGGTTAGCTCATTTTAATGGCCACACTGGTGTGTCAAATCCATCAAACTCCTTTTAAGTATAGATACAATATAACAAACCCAGAGGAACTATTTCCCTATATAAACGTAGCTATTTAGCACCTTAACACTGTCATTCCTCAACGGGGCCGCCATCCTCCTCTAGCTTTGCTCTATCGGCTTTCGATATGTAACGAGGTTTATTGGTTGGCTTTTGCTTGTCGCTGGCCTTCTTTGCTCTTTTCACAATGCTACCTTTCACTTTTTTCTTTCTGCTCATTCTAACGTGCCACCCAGCTATCAATAAAAATCGTATTGTAAAAGTAAAGTAGACCAAACACTATCCATTAAAAAGCGACAAACCCTTTTTCTTTTTGCCGAAGCCAGAGTTCCCACCCTGTTTCCATTCCACCAATGTCACCAATATAGTTATCTCTCACCAAATATAAGCTTCGCGTGCGACTTCCACGTTTATATTCCTGCAATATCCGTAACACGAAGCTTTTTCTTGGTGGGGCAGATAATAGAAAATACAACAGCTCTCCAGAATGCGCTTGCAAATATGCATTACCAGAAACATTTTTTTTACGCCATTGACTACTGTGTAAATCAAGAATCTCACGTAATGGCAACATATTCGCTCGATGGGACAACCTTTCCTTATTCTCTGCATGTCGCAGCATAACAAGGCGACCATCTTTTCTTTCAATTTTCTCCATTTGCTCAGCTAAACCTTCGTTTAACCATCCCGGTGTATTGGGCGCAATGGATGCAATAATGGCATGACTCGTTTCATGCTTAATCGTCTCCAAAGTGCCATTTCTATCCTCTCGCATATACACCACGATCTCATTCGTCTTAGGAAAAAAAACACCTCGTGAGTTAGATCCATTAATACCCAATTCCTTTTTTAAATAACGCTGATAAGCATGCTTGTCTTTAAGAAGAGTAATTGAAACAGGCACTGTTTTATAAAAATCAAAAAACATTACATCATCATAAAAGCGATAAACGTTATTCACATCTCTTTTAATTCGCAACGTCTCTTGATCAGTTAGCTTCACACCCTGCACTCGGATCGTAATATCAAAACGCTGCCACGAAGAGGGGGTTATATTTAGCGTCACCTTTTCCTTTTTAGTACTTTTCTTAGCATTTCCCTGCAATACTGGCCGAGCACTATCATCAAAATGGACTCGACCCTTATCATCCACCCAACGATAAATATCGCTATATGCAACCCCAGAAAGCATAACCAAAAAACAGAACGTCATACTCTGTATACAAGCTATGTACCTATTATGCACCATCGTTCCATTTTATTCTCATCACAGGTAATCTATGGATAGTCCGCTTTGCTTACTACATTCAATAATAGGTGAAACACCATGAACAACAATAACATTTGCCATGCCTTTGATGCAGATATTTTACAAGATCATGACGCTGTAGGGCTAGCTAACCTATTAAAAGCAAAAGAAATATCACAAGAAGAAGTGGTTAAGGCTGCCATTAAAAGAGCTGAAAAAATTGATCCTCATTTAAATGCCGTGGAATTTGATTGTTATGATCACGCCTTAAAGCAATCCCGGTTCTCTCCTAACCCAGGGTACTTTTCAGGTGTACC
Organism: Gammaproteobacteria bacterium 42_54_T18; assembly: GCA_002163245.1. GTDB lineage: Bacteria > Pseudomonadota > Gammaproteobacteria > Pseudomonadales > Ketobacteraceae > 42-54-T18. The sequence continues at coordinate 16,712 of MAAL01000086.1, forward strand.
CACCTTCATTAAAGACAATACCCCCGTGCAAGGCATGCCAACGAATCACGGCTCTGCAGCGATAAACTCTGCACCAGCAGAAGAACACGGCCCTTACGCCAAACAATACCTTGATCAGGGATTCGCATTATTGGGTAAAAGTACCCTGCCTGAATTTGGTTTTAATGCCACCACTGAACCCGCCCATAAAGAGCCGACAAGAAACCCTTGGAACACGGATTATTCCACAGGTGCATCATCCGGTGGTGCGGCGGCCCTTGTTGCATCTGGTGTTGTTCCCATTGCGCATGCGAACGATGGCGGAGGCTCCATAAGAATTCCAGCCGCCTGTTGCGGATTGATCGGATTAAAACCCAGCCGAGGTAGGCATGTGTTATCCGACCAATCAAAATCATTACCGCTTAACATTGTTAGTGAAGGTATTGTCAGCCGAAGTGTCAGAGATACCGCATACTTTCATGCAGAGGCAGAGAAGTATTATCGCAATAAAAAGCTACCCCCCATTGGATTGGTAGAAGGCCCTGGAAAAAAACGCCTTCAAATTGGTTATGTTGCAGATTCTATTACGGGCCACCCAACCGATGACCAAACACGAAAAACATTAGAAGAAACAGTCGCTTTACTGGACACTCTAGGCCACCACGTAGAAACAATGCCCTTACCGATCGAGCCCTCGTTTATTGAAGACTTTAGTTTATATTGGGCAATGCTTGCATTTCTTACCCAAAAAACGGGCAAGCTGATTATGGATCCCAGTTTTGATGCATCAAAACTGGGCGCATTAAGTCTTGGCCTTGGGAATATGTATAAGAAAAAATTTTACAAAACCCCATTATTTCTTTATCGTCTCAAAAAAACCTATGACGACTATGCGAAAGCATTTTCCGGTTTTGACATTGTGCTAACGCCAGTACTTGCGCAAACACCAGTAAAACTAGGACACATTAGCCCAACGGTACCCTTCGATGAATTATTTGATCGTTTAATGCGCTACGTGAGTTTTACTCCCCTTGCGAACACATCAGGGGCACCCGCGATATCTCTACCGATGAGCGCCACTGAGAACAATTTAGCGATCTCTATGCAATTTGCTGCTAATCATGGTCGAGAAAAAGTGCTATTAGAATTAGCGTACGAGATTGAAGAAGCAAAACCGTGGCGAAAAATTCATAATTTATAACATTAAGAATATCACTATGTTTGATTTTTACGTACAACAGGAATACTGGTTCGCAGCCATTCAACTTATTCTGGCTATGGCAGGAATGGGAGCCACCCTGACCTTGAGGGATTTCAAAGGTGTATTGATAGAACCCAAAGCTGTATCCATTGGCCTAGGCATCCAGCTGTTAGCAGTCCCTCTTACGATTCTTTTGGTAATCAAAACCCTTAACCTAACCGGCGGGGTTGCCGTTGGTTTTGCGATTCTTGCAGCGATACCAGGTGGCACGGTATCGAATATTTTCACGCTTTTTGCAAAAGGCAATATCGCACTATCAATTTCAATTACTGCAATTACAACACTTGCCTGCTTGGCTACAACACCATTAATACTCGACTTTTTAATTGCCCCCTATATGCCTGACAATTTTGTTATGCCCATATCAAAAATAGCACTTGAGATTGGGTTCTATCTACTTCTTCCTCTGCTTGTTGGCATGATTTTTCTAAAAGTCTTTTCCCGCCATGCGGAAACCTTTTCACTGTGGTGCATCAGAGGTTCGTTATTCGTTATTGTACTCATTGTTATCGGGTCACTCGGGGCTGGACGGCTAGATCTCAAAGCATTTGGCATTATCAATATTGCTTATGTCTTTTTACTAACTCTTATCTTGGTCATGCTAACCCGACCTTTAGGAAAGATTCTATCCCTGTCAAAACCCGACTCCACTGCAATCGAGCTGGAAGTCACCGTACGCAGTGTAAACTTAGGTTTATTGATTAAAGCATCACTATTTCCTGCTGTCGTGGGGAGTAGTGATGCTTTAGGCAACACGGTGCTTTTCACCCTACTTCTTTACGGCGGCTTTCAGCTTACCGCCGGCGCGATATTGGTTTGGTGGCATAGAGGAAAACCAACCCCCTCTTGGTTTCTAAGAGCGTCAACATAATAAAGGGCTGCCAAATAAGGGGGCTAAAGTCCTAGCCCCCTACTCTTAACCATTTATTTATACTCCCTTTTATTAAGTCACGCTTTACCGGTTTTTGTAAAAAATCATTCATACCAACAGAAAGACAGCGCGCCCTATCTCCTGACATGACATTCGCCGTTACAGCAATAATAGGGATATTATTTTTGGCTCCTTTTTTTGCTCTGATGATTCTCGTAGTTTCAAAGCCATCTTTTACCGGCATCTGGCAATCCATAAAAATAAGATGAAACTTTTCTTGCTCAAGCATTGCTAACGCAACATCACCATTCTCAGCAATACGACATTGATAACCTAAAGATCTTAATATGCCTCGCATGATCGTTTGGTTCACGACATTGTCTTCGACGACCAAAAGACACGCATCATCCTGACGCAAACACGGTTTATCGTTATCCGTAACAGCAGCTTCTATGCGCTCTATTTTTAAGTCAATAGTGAAATCGAATCGACTGCCTTCGCCAGGGATTGAAACTAACGAAAGTTCGCCGCCTAACATGTCGCATAGAGCCTTGCTTAGAAAAAGCCCCAGCCCCACGCCCCCGTATCGACGAGTATTTGAGTTGTCTGCCTGGCTAAACAGAGAAAATACTTTGTCTCTATCTTCTTGATCAATCCCAATACCGGTATCAGTTACTGAAAACAAAACAGAAGATAGCCCCGTTGGTTTGTCCTGTGAAACCGGTTCTTCTTCCAATACCTTTATACTTAACCCTACTGAACCGGCGGGCGTAAACTTTAAGGCATTAGACAAGAGCTCATCTAGGATTTGAAATATTTTCCTGGCATCCCCCACCAAGATCGCTGGAATGGGACCTTCCAACATGAGTTCAAAATTCAGAGATTTTGTTTGGCAACTGTTGCAATATTTTTCTTTCAAGGGGTTCAAGATGCTGCCTAGGGTAAACTCAACGGGTTCAATCGTTAAGCTTTCAGCATGTAGCTGGGAGAAATTAAGAATTCGGTTAATCATCAATAACAAATCTGAAGATGAGCATTCGATGCCTCTCAAATTTTCATTATCCTTAATCTGATCTTTTAACAGTTGCAGATAGCCGTTTATGCCGTTAAGTGGCGTTAGCAGTTCATGGCTGATGGTAGAGAAAAACTCATTCTTAATTTTATCTGACGTTTTAAGGCCTTCAATCAAATTGAACTCTGCTTTCTCTTTAAGCTTTCGATCAGTTATATCTACAATCGTACCTTCGATGGCAATTATCGACCCAGATCCATTTTCTAGGTATCTACGCTTCACTGCAAGCCATCTATCTTGATCTTCAGTAGTGTGGATGACTTGCTCTTCATCCCGGCGCAGGTGCTTATTTTTAACGGGAATACTACAAACACCTAATTTCAAACGATCCATAATCTGCGTAATGAAGTTTTCATCATCACTGCCATCAACCATATCTTCGATACCATTCATTTTGGCAAAAGAATCATTAAATATGATGGCGCTCTCAACCAGGTCAATTTTAAATAAACCTTCGAGAGAATTATTATAGATGGCTTTGTATTGCTCTAAATTTTTTGCATTGAGAATGTTGGCTATTTTTGCATCTTCTTCCGCGCTGATTCTTGCATCGGTCACCGCTTTGATTTTCAAAGACAACGCAAATGATAGTAGCGCGATCTCGATACCTGTTCCAATCTGCCAACTATTTGCAGTAATAACATTGATGGGTATGATACCAAATTTAGTTAATACCAAAGCCACAGCACCTGCAATAACGCCAAACCATGAAATCAAATACAGCCGCGCGGATTCAAAACTATAACGGAGCGCTCCAACTACTGTTATCAAAAGGAGAATCAGGCAAAGGATCACAGATAACATCGCAATTTTTATCGCCAATTCGTAGGCCATAAAGAATGAAGTAAGTGTAAATAAGCTTAACCCAATGCAACAAAAACGAATGGTGTTTGATAAATTTGGCCTATCCACTCTCACATTCAAAAATACATTGGTGAACAACAGTATAAAAATAACACTAGACAACATTGATGCAGGGATTATGGCATTATTCCACCAAGTCGCATTGGGCCATATGTACTGAAAGCTCAATCCCAACATGGTGAGTTGCACGGTTAACACGGAAATCCCGTATAAAACGTAATAAAGATATTCAGGTGTTCTAAATACATACCAGAGTGAAAGATTATAAAACAACATGATTCCAATCACGCCTGCCAATATGCCTTCCATCAGGTAAAAAGCAAACTCCTGTTGATGATATTCTTCTTCAGAAAGTAGTTTTGCTGGTAGCTGTAAGGTGCCTTCTGTGTCCAGATGTAGGTAGATGGTTTTTTCAGTTCCATCCAAGTCGACAGGGAATACGAATTTATTACTCTTTACTGGGCGCTGTGCATACGGCACCGTATCCCCAGTTTCGTAGCGAGATTCTATTTCATCGTTGGATACGAGGAAAAACTTAACCGAATCCAGAACGGGATAATCGATAATGTAATAGTAACGCCCCAGCCCTAAGGAGGCGCTGCTTGGAAGCTTGATCTTGAACCAGTAAGTATCTTCGGTATAGCCATAATTAGGTGTTTCAGAAGCAGGCGCCACCCAACGACTATCGCGAAAATTAATGATATCAATGATTTTCGCGGAACCCTCACCTAACGCTACACGATAGCTAAAGGTATGATTCTCAAGGATATACTCTGAAGATCTCGCTTGTGAGCTGAAACTGAAAAGCACCAGTATTAGCATCGCGATGACTGTCACTCTGAGGGGTAGGCTTGGCATTCCACCAATATGCACACTGCTAAAAATAAAGATCATATAACGACAGTCAGTACGCGCCTTAATTCCAACGCAATCACCTTCTACTCCTAAATAAATAAAAGTGTAGCAGGTGACCATGAGATTGCCTGCCTAGTCAGGCTAGACTACTCTTGACCAATAACATGTGGAGCCCGTTGTAATACCCACTTACGTGGTATAAGCGTTAACTAAGGTTGTTTTTTATTCAGGTTTAGTGCATCTCGACCAGATATCTTCACTCATTGTCGCTTTATCTTTTCGTTTTTTCTTAGCCTTCTTTTTACCGCTGCCTTCAGGCGCCGCCATCGGTTTATTGGCGGCTAAAGCTGCATCAGTGATAATGTCATCAATTTCAAAACCCACGACTTGCTCACGCTCAAGCCAGATCTTGTTCTTCTTTTCGATGACTTTGAAATGATGATAATCTTCATGATCGATAAGCGACAATGCTAAGCCCACCTCACCTGCACGGCCGCTTCGACCAATTCGGTGCATGTAATCTGATGGGCTTCTTGGTAAGTCAAAATTAATCACTACGGGCAGTTTTTCGATGTCTAGGCCGCGGGCTGCAATATCGGTGGCAATTAACACCTCAATCTCGCCTGCTTTAAACGCGTTAAGCACACGACTACGAGCACCCTGGCCTTTATCGCCATGAAACACTTCAGCGGTAATACCACGCTTAGAGAGTTTACTCGCTAAATGCTCACAGCTGTTTTTGGCGTTAACGAAAATAAGTGCTTGTCGCCATTGGTGCTGTTTAATTAAATGCGCTAATACAGCTGTTTTTTCGCCTTTGTTAACGGTAAAAACACGCTGTACTAGGGTGCTAGCATCAGCACTTTGCACTTGTATTTCAACAGGGTCATTGAGTAATTCTTGGGTTAACGCCCGTACTTGCTCTGGAAAGGTCGCTGAAAATAATAAGATTTGTTTTTTCTTTGGCGTTAATGCTAACAGCGCCGATAACTCGTCAGTAAAACCGAGACTTAACATTCGATCCGCTTCATCAAGCACTAAGGTTTTAATCCGATCCAGCTTAATGGCATTACTTGAAATCAGATCGAGTAATCGACCAGGGGTTGCAACCAAAATATCGGTGCCACCGCGTAATGCTTGCATTTGAGTATTCGCAGATACACCTCCAAAAACAGCAACCGTTTTAATCTTACCGTTAAAGTGCACTGCATAAGACCTGATACTGTCAGCAACTTGTTTAGCTAACTCACGAGTAGGCACCAAAACCAGCCCAGCAACGTAGTTACCTTTATTGCTAGTGCTTTTGCTACTTGATAGTTTTTCAGCGTGCTGTAGCTGTATTTTTTGCAATAAGGGCAGTGCAAAAGTGGCTGTTTTACCTGAACCGGTATTTGCCCCTGCAATTAGGTCACGCCCCGATAATACACTTGGGATAGCTTGCGCTTGAATAGGCGTCGGTTGCTGATATTCCAGCTCAGCTAATCGAGCTAGCAAAGGTGGAATAAGGCCTAGCTCTGTAAAGCTGACTGATGTTGTGACGTTGGCTGTGACTTTCGTTGTGGTAGTGCTCATTAATATAAGGGGCTCAAAGCTAAGGTAATAGACCACTATTTTAGCGTATTTATGCCCCACTAAGTTAGTGGAATCGATTAAACCCTTTAGAGGCTTGTTGTAGGGCTGGATTATCTATACTCGTTAACCCGCTACCAACTCCTCCGCAATCATCCTCAACATAAACGTCTCCCTCTCAATCGAAAGCCCTTTCTTATCACTATTCGCAATCACCGCTTCATTATGCGCAATAGCCACATAAATATTCATCCACTGCGGTCTCATGCCATTGCTCACTTCATGTGACTCAAAAGCAGTCTCAGCCAGCTCCTCATCAATTTCACAAACGTAGCAATGCGAGACCATATGAATAATATCAGCATCGGATTTATACCACGGGCGGTACTCATCATAACGTGCAAAGGCTTTTACATTGCGTACGCCTTGCGCCCCCGTTTCTTCCTTTAGCTCGCGTATCAAACCCGCAATTTCATCCTCACCCTCGTCTATGCCACCACCGGGGAGGCTGTAGTCGTGATAACGTTGTGTATATAACAATAAAATATTCTCGCCCTTAACCACAATACCTCGTGCAGCGTGGCGTACTATGAGCATAAGCTCACTAGCAGGAGAAATATCTGTAGGTGACAAATCTGGATGAAAAGTAGTTTTTACAAGTCGCATGAATAAATACCTAAGGGTGCCAGCTTGACCGTTCATAGAACGCTCGGCTTATTTCTCTTCAACCGCCAAGGTTGCTGTTATCAAATTATGGGAATACTTAATTAGCCCTTCTCGATCAAGGTCAACACGGTCAAATAATCGACTCCCCGTTGAATCCTGCAACTGGATCACCCCATGTAAGGAACCACGCATAAACATCGCGGTTTGCAATGGAGAGTTAACCTTGGCCTTATCTATTGTTCCATCCGCTAAACCAGATTCTATTGCTAACACCATTTGGTGCATTATTTGATCTTCGAATTTTTGCATTTCTAGCTGGTATGGCGTTTCATTCCCCGGCGCAGGCTGCATTTCTTCCAACATGCCCAATTTCATGCTCATGATCTTAAATAGATTCGGCTCTTCCCTATAAAACGCATAATACGCTTCACCCGTGGCATAAACTTTTTCGATGCCTGTTTTACATTGTGCCATGCCCTCCTCTTGATAACGAAGAAGTGCCTGCCCAGCCCGAAGACATAACCCCATATGGACATCGATTTTATCTTTAAAATAAACATAAATGAGAGAACGACTTAACTTAGCTTTTTTGGCGATTTCATCCATCGAGGCCTTTTCGAATCCCTTACTAAAAAACACCTGCATAGCGGCATCTAAAATGACCTCTCTACGTAGAAATTTTTCTTCATCATTTCGCGATCGGGTACGCACTGGCTAAACCTCTTTTGGTATTTTTAGGGTTACATATTGACATATTGCCAATAAATAACATACTGTCAATTATTAACATATTGTCAATAAGAAAGCACAAATGAGGAATACCCAATGCTAAAGACTCCTAACGCCCCTCTGTCATTACGCAGTAAGTCTTTGTTAATATTAGCATTAATTATAATGCCCCTATGCTCAAAACTACTGGCAGACGCCCCCAGCAGCGGGCTCAATGAAAACCCAGCAGACATGCGAGCTATCCCGGTTAGGACAACAGTATTGAGTGAAGAAAAACCTCAATTATTTCGCTCCTTCTCAGGCACAAGCCGAGCCGCGCAGCGTGTATCTGTACGCCCCCAGGTAAGTGGCCGTCTGCTTAGCAAAATGGTTAACCTTGGAGATAACGTCAACAAAGGCGACATCCTTGCTCATCTTTACAATCCAGAAGCGACCCCTCGAGCACAAGAAGCCAAACAACGTTGGGAACAAACTCAGGTACGAAAGGCTCAGCAATTAAGGGATTTTCAACGAATCCAAACGCTGTATAAAGCGGGCGCAGCGACCAAGCAAGAGTTTGAAACCGCCCGGACTAACCTTTGGGCAGCAGAAACAACGCAAGCGGCAGCAAAGTCAGGCTACCAACGAGCAGCTCAAATAAAGGAAGAGCAGCTAATACGAGCACCATTTAAAGGCATCGTCACGCAAATTGACCTGGATGAAGGTGAGGTAATTAATGCAGGCCAGTCCCTTATGCAACTAGCTGACCCTAGCCAAGTTGAAGTTGAAGTCACCGTAAGTGAACAAATTGCCAGCACGTTAAATAAAGGAGACCTTGTTCCCGTTACCTTCCCACTTTTAGATTCATCGGAGGAAATACAGGGCTTGGTGCAAGAAGTCTCACCTTTTCGTGAACGCGGTGCTCTACCAACTGTTGTTATTTTACTGCCCACACAATCTACAAAGCCGGGTATTACCGCTCACATCCATTTTACCATTGAAGATAACAGCCAATTTGCGCTACCTATTTCTGCTGTCATCAAAACCGGCGCGTATGGCTCTGCTGTCTATCGAGTAAACGACAACAAACATGTCGAACTAATACCAATCAGGCCTCATCAAATAATCGCAAACCAGGTAACGATATCAAGTGACCTAAAACCCCGAGACATCATTGTTGTTGCCGGTGCACAGCATTTATTTGATGGCGCCCCCGTTACGATAGTAAACACGCCACATAACGTGGAAATAGTGGGTAATAATTTGGAGGCAAGACAATGAACGTCTTTGATACCCTCATTCGTTACCAACGGTTTATTTTTGCATTAACATTAGTATCAGTATTCGTTGGTTTAGCCGCATACGGCACCATGGCAAGGCAAGAAGACCCAAGCTTTCCCTATCGAGCCGGGTCTTTACAAGTTGTCTACCCTGGCGCCACAGCACAACAAATTGAAAAACTCATTACTGAGCCTTTAGAAGAAGAATTAGCACAAGTAGAAGAGCTCGCCAAAGTAAAATCTATTTCCCGCGACAACATATCCGTAATCACTGTTATTTTAGCCGATCATATTTACGATACTGATACTGCTTGGGACCGTGTACGTCGTGCAATGGAACGCGCAGAAAAAACCTTTCCAGAAGGCGTTACTGATATAACACTAGAAGATCGTCGAATGGATATCCCCACAGTGGTGTTAAGTGTCACTGGATCTGATGATCTCATTTTATTGGCCGACGCTGCCGACGCGTTAAAACAACGATTGTTAACTGCACCCTATGTATCGCGTATAGAAATTAATGGCTCACCAGAAAAAGAACTATTAATCGAGATAGAAAACACAACACTCAATCAACTAGGTATTAACCGACAGTATGTTGTTAGCATTTTAAAGCAGCGCAACGCCCTGATTCCCGGCGGGTTGATCAATTTAGGTCAGCGTTTTATCCGAATTAATACCGCCTCTGACCTACAATCAATCGAGGAAATTGCCCAACTCCCGATATTATTACCCAATGGACAACGAATCCCTCTACAAGCCATAGCCGATATCTCTATACAGCCCACCCAACCGTTAACTGCTCAAGTATTCCATGACGGCAAGCCTGCCATATCTCTAGGAATCATCACTGAACGCGGACAAACAGATACCGTGGAATTCGGGAAAATACTCCGTAACAAATTAGCGTTACTACGTTCGGATTTCAAACCACTTCAGATCGAAGAAACATTCTTTCAACCCGATTTTGTAGAAGAACGATTACACGGCCTACAAGAAAGCTTATTAATCAGCGCAGCTCTAATTGCTCTGGTTGTTTTCTTAGCATTGGGTTGGCGCACGGGAATCCTTGTCGCGCTTGTTCTACCGATTGTAGCGCTCATGGCCTTAGCGGCGTACAACTTAGGGGGTGGAATACTTCATCAAATTGCCGTGATTGGTATTGTAATTTCCTTAGGTATTCTGGTTGATAACGCCATTGTTATCGTTGAGTCCATAGAGTCCCATTTACGAAATGGAGTAAAGCGTAGCCTGGCTGTTCGTATGGCAGTGAAACAACTTGCCATGCCCTTATTTTCATCAACCGGGACTACCATCGCTGCATTTATTCCATTGTTATTATCAAAAGGGCCTACGGCTGACTTTACGCGCGGTATCCCCGTAATGATCATATTGGCTCTTATTGCCAGCTATCTTGTATCTGTCGTATTGCTACCCCTGGTTGCATTTTATTGGCTTAAGCCTAGTCGCCAACGAGCGGTTCCCGGCAGCCAATGGGTAGCCAAACACGTATTGAACTTACACCAGCGTTTTCGCTGGTTACCACTAGCATCAATCGTTGGACTGCTGGTAATTTCTCTATCTCTCATCCCTCAGTTAAAAGTCGAATTTTTTCCCAGCGTGGACCGCAACCAATTCTTAATTGATATGGAATTGCCCGTCGGTACCCCCGTAAGCCACACTCTTAAGGTGAGCAAACAACTAGAACAGCAACTAAGAGCCAGAAATGATGTTGTGTCGGTAATGCGTTCTACCGGCATGTCCGGGTTTCGTTTTTTCTACAATTTATCCGCAACACCCAGTGCATCAAATCGCGCACGCTTAATGGTAAACACCACCAGCCCATCCGCCAATAAAAAAATCATCGATTGGATTGAAACTACAGTCAAAATCGAATTTCCCGAAGCCGTGCTAGTGGCAAAAAATTTAGGCCAAGGCCCACCCGTTGCAGCCCCTATTGAAATACGTCTACAACACCACGACCCTAAAGTATTATTCGAAGCCTCACAAACGGCACTAGCCGCTTTGCACCGTGTTAAAGGTACTCGTGAAGTTCGCAGCAATCTAGACGCAGGTGTACCAGAAATGATGTTGGATATTGAAGATTACACCGCAGAAGAATTGGGTTTACACCGAGCTCAACTGGCCAGTGAAATATTTAGCCAAACCCGTGGCCTTGAATCGGGAGAGTTTCGCTATAGTAACAACCCGGTAACAATGCGTGTTCGCTCCATGCAAGGTGATCGCACACCTCTATCTGATGTGCCATCACTATATATTTATCAAAACCAACAGGCTATTCCCTTGGCTTCAATGGCGGCTATTAAGACTCGATGGGCCGCTGCTGAAATTCACCATTTTAACAATGTACCAACGGTGACGCTATTGAGCGAGTTACAGCCCGATGCTGCATTTAATCAAGTGATGGAAAGGTTCTATGATGAAATCAAACAAAACCCGTTACCCTCAGGTGTTATTATTTCCGTTGGCGGTGATTCAGAAGGAGCTGGTAATGCCAACAAAGCCATACTGCAAACAGCACCTTTGGGCATACTCGTTTTACTGTTTTTTATGATGTTGCAATTTAACTCATTTCGCCGTCTCGGTATTATCATAACAACCATTCCTTTGGCAGCCATTGGTATTGTTCCAGGCTTGGTCATTAGTGGACAACCTTTTGGATTTCAGCCATTGCTAGGCGTCATCGCATTAATCGGTATTGTGGTTAACAACGCTATCGTTCTTATTGATGTAATTGATGCTGAATTAAAATCGGAAAATACTATTGAAGATGCCATTAGCAAAGCAATACAACAACGTACGGCACCCATTTTATTAACCACCATTACAACGATTCTAGGATTGTTACCGCTAGCACTATCTGAATCCACATTGTGGCCACCAATGGCTTGGGCAATCATATCAGGCCTCGCAATGAGCACGGTGCTAACATTAATTGTCATTCCCAGCTTATGCCGTTTATTGCTGGATACAATCCCCTACATGAAGTGGGCACAAAAACTCAATCATTCAACAAATATTTAACAAAGAAAACAATACACAAAAGGAAAAGTACTCGTTTAAAGCGAACCATGCCATATAACCTCCTGCACACGCCGCTAGGCTTGACTACCCTAGCGGTAAGCCGCGTTTACATAGTCGGTGTTGTCAGGCGTTAGGTGAATGTTTTATACATCACCTACAAAACATTGGCCTTCACAACCGGTTCCCTATTGCGAAAGAATGGTGATGGAGTATTCTTTTTACCGAACAACCCCCTTAGCATAAAGCCAAGTAGTTTTGGCATAACGGAAAGCGGAATTTTGGGATGCGCATCTTGTGGCATTTTACCTTTGGCATACTTACCAAATGCCTTCATTTTAACAGGCCCGATAACTCTCAATTTATCTTGTTCGTTATCGAATTGCATTAGCTTAGGTGACACACCGACAAAAGGCACCTTTGGCGAAGTCAGTGTATTAGCCAGGGGCATGTTACAACATGTGGTATGCCACCTATACGTACCTTTTTCGCGAAGTTGCACACAGCCAATATTTTCTTTACCTTCAGTAATTTCCATATGGGCGGGATAGGTTTGAAATAGCTCGGTCCCGCCATGCTCGTCCAATATATTTTCTTCATTACCTAGGTAAGAAGCGAAACTCTGACAATCACAGCAAAGACAATGTATGTGTAAGAACGAACCATCAACAACTTTGAGCTTTCCTTTTACAGTGCCACATGTGCAACTCAAATTAATAACGTTTGACATAGTACCTCCAATTTGACGCTGGCCTCATTCACCTAACGCGTGCCTCAATAGAGGCTGATTTTTGTTTATGCCTTCTATTGCAGGCACTTGTTAATCTTTGCTAAAAATATTGTTTTCACATACATGGATGAAAACCTTCTTTCAGTATTTCTTCCGATACGAAACCAATTTCACAATTAGGACAATAAAAGCCACTCACAAACTGTTCTAGTGGTGGTTCACCTAAAGCTTCTGGTAGAACTTGATCCGCACGAAGGCCCAGAGCACATTTTTCTCTGGAATCTCTTCCTGGATAGTCCACCCACGCAATCTCAAGAAGAATTAACTTCTTCAAGCTACTTGCATTTCCACACTTGGGGCATATTTCTTTAATTTCCGACTTATCCATTCTTCAGATTGCACGCCCTTGTTCTGTGTTATATACCTAAATGAAGCAGACATTGTGAACCACCACTTTCCTTAATAGCAACACAGAAGGATACTAATTTTGAAAGTTTATCTACCAGTCCTTTTTTACTGAATGATAACTTCTCATAATTCCCAGTCTCTGATGACTCTCCTTCAGTCCAAGTCCAACCTCCTTTTAAGGCAACTATATCTGGAGCTTCAGAAAGAATCTGGAGCCAGCCTGAAATGATTGAGCTGAATTTATCAATGTTCCCAGCCTCAATGATCGTAGGGCCATACCAACACAGACCAACTGTCTCTTCTTCCGTGCAAGGATTATATGAAGAAGCCCAAGATAGAGAGTCTGCAAAATATCCTAACAAATCATCATGAATTTCAATCAGATTAGATTTTGAATACAGATCATAATTATCAAGTGAGAAACTGCCACTCTCAATTACTAAAAAGTCGTGATTTAAACCTGCCATACTCTAATTCTTCACTTCACAGAACAGCTTATTCTACATAATCAGCCTTGTGAGGTAAATTATGCAAACACCTCATTTCTTATTCCGCGTAGCTAAAACAACCGCAATAAAAATGCGAGTGCTTTAATCGCTTTGGCGGCTTTAACAAGATACCCTTCAATTTTCTCTATATCTTTCACCGCCGCCTTAGCCGCCGCAGTGGCTTTTTTAGCATCCTTTATTGCATCAATATATTCTGGAACACTGTCGTTAAGTTGTTTACTCAGTAACTCTGTTAGCTGTCGTTCTTTTGCGATAATTAGCTTAACAACACGCTCATAGTCCTCATAACTATCCACTAGTTTCTTAATGTTATGCAGCTCATTAAGCTCATTCACCAACTGTGTTCGAATTGTACTCATGATTCAGCCTTTTACTCATCCAGTGACTTTTTATAGCTTCTATATTCTTTGTTTAATTGACTTAATACCTTGCCCGCGGCCTTAACCGAATCTTTATTAAGCTTTTTATCTTCACTTACTGATGTATACAATTGTGTTAATGCGGCATTAAGTGCATCGGTCGTAACGACTACCACGTCCACCTTGTCAGGTGCTTTACAGTCTTTCACTCCCAGGGGACATACGTATTTTGGAGCACTGCGATCATAAAGTTCCCGTGCATTATGGTAGCGTTCCATCATCAGCATTCTATTACCAAGAACTCCACTCTTCTGCTTCGCATCAGCCCCAGCTGCCCACACCCCAGATGCATACATTCTAGACTTATCCATTATCGATTCTCTTTTGAGCACCACGTCATCAGATACTGCCTGCAGGTCTTTAGACAATATTGTTAAACTAGCCGACATTACCGGATGGTATTGTTTAATGATCTCCCTTAATGCACGATCTCTTTGCCAGCCCATATAAAGCGAGCTAAGAGAATAAACAACCTCACTGACGTTATCGATTTTGTCTTTATTCGAATGCGCCTCATCGTCATCATTGTATTCAACCCAGGCATCATCCGCCTTCTTTGATGCGCTATTAAATTTTTCAGCGCTTTTTTTGATTTCTTCCAGCGGAGCATCGGAGGCCAATATTGCAATCATTGCCAAATAGTTTTTGATAGCAATCGTATAATCACGCATCAACTTCACAGGGACTCTGTATTTATTTCGCTCATAATAACTTGGACAGGGCACACTGAGCGTAAAACCAGAAGGTTTACACATATCAAGGAGTTGATCTAAAGAAGAAACCTTCTCTAACCGATAGCTGGTCTCTAACGATTCTTCAGCCAAGTTCAAAAACTGGGAGGTTTTTGCGCCCCATTCTTCGCCAGATTTTCCAATTTTTTCAACCGAAGCTAAATTCACACAACCCGGAAGCAGGGCAATCAATAAAAAAACATACAAAAAAGGAGATAAATTTTTCATCAGCACTCGCTTTACGATATAGGAAAGCGTCAGGATACACTGATATTAAGAAGAACAACAAAGGTTTGCCGCTAACACCAGATGAAAGGAATTGTTAATAGAATTGGCATTTGAATGTGATGAATCAACTCTGCAGGAGAAGATTCATCACCAATAAGGGCAACACTGAAAAGTATCTACAAATTAGCATGCTGTTGTAACAGACCCTACAACGCCTTTTACGCCTGCTCCCGTCGACCCATCATAAGTCACCATACAATCAACTGTGCTATTTAATCTAAATTGGCGTTGCCCCCCTGAATTTACAACCACGAACCCGCCAATATCATCAACAACCAAGTCAATACCATTGGCTGACTCTTCTGGGTAACCAAAATCTACCCTAAGATCAACGCCATTACCATCAGTGTTATCACCGTCATCATTCCAGTCCACATACAAGTTGGCACCGTTGAGATTAATACCTCCAAGCTGCGCCTTGCCATTGACAGATTCAATAGCCGAACGCATGCCGTCTTCAAAATTCTCAACGATAACAACACGAGACTCTGAACTCATATCCGCAAAACGGGGCAATGCTACCGCTGATAAAATCCCGATAATAACAATCACCACAACGAGCTCTATAAGGGTAAAACCCCGTTGATTGGCTGAATACGTTCTCATATAACTTCCCCAACATCTAATTAATTCAAATAGGTTACTTAAATAATAGGGGAGTACAAAAAATACGCTAGTTATTTTACTCACAGGCACACTGAGCTGGCGTTGCAGCAACAATAATAATAACCGCCGCGCACCTTAATAAAAACTGCCTTTTCAAGGGCCAAAAACAAAAAAAGCGGGGCCGGTAATTTCCGTGCCTCGCTCAGCTCAGGCGTTTCAGCCTAGTTGCATCCTGTCCTTTTATCGTCATCCATAACGAATATCCCTCATCACGTCCATGCAATCAGCATGGGCTCCATGATTTGTCCTTGCACAACCCTTGTGCACATTGCTTACATTCCTTAGCAGCAATTTCCCTATGGCCTCCAAATCCGTGGGGGCTCATTGGTAGTCCGTTAATCCTTTCTTATAAATCCTTTTCAATACTCTTTTTGATACATCCTGTATCAAGATCCTTTAACACAACATCCTGTTGTGCTGAGCAACATCCTTTGCCCTTGTGTCCCTGAGTACGGAGCCTACTTTATCGTTTTTCTGACGCCGCTCAATGGGGGGCAGGGGCATTTTCTCACCCCCGTCTAATTCATGAAATACTTTCTTCTTTGTATTCAACAAGTTACACGCTTTTGCAGATATTCTACCACCACATTAGCGCAAAAGGATCACAGCATTGTGAGATATATCGCACAAACAAACAGGCCACTATCTCACAACGGAGCTTTGACCAAAAAGCACTCAACGTCATAAAAGCCAACTGATTACGCAAATGCTCTCTGGTTATCCCAACTAATCCTGATTACACTGCGCTCCATTACCCTAGAAAATGCGATTAGGAGTACCTCATGGGGCGCAAAAGCTTAAAAACTGAACGTGTCACACAAATACTTGACGCATTCGAACGCTGCATGGAGCAAAAAGGGTTAGAAAGCACCACATTAGATAACGTCGCGAAAGAGGCAGGTGTAGCGCGTCGCATCATCCGGCATTATGTGGGAAACAGGGATGAACTGATACAAACAGCCGTTGATCGCATTATTGATAAGTTTTCTGATCAGGTGTTTGATGTCATAGAATCCTCCGAATCGGATAATCGCTTTGACTCCGGGCTTAATTATATTTTTAGTAGTGACTTTAATGCGCTTCCGATTAACCGCTTAGTCGCTGCTCTTTTACCCGTTAGCTTACATGATGAGCGGGTACAACAAGCCGTTAAGAAAATATACGATGCGTTTCACACCGGTCTTGATCAAGAACTAGCAAACCACCTACCTCTTGCTCCAGAAAGTAAACGTAGCGATGTTGCCTACTCCATTATGTGCTTAGCATTTGGCGGTGGCTGGATGGGTAATATTGGTTTCTCGGTGGAGAAAAATCAATTGAATAAAAGCATTGCTCAAGGGTTAATTATTAATTTAGTAACAAACTGAAATAGGTAAGTCGAGACTCTCCTGCATCGAGGTTTTGAGGAGTTTAATTGTGCCAACAATTAATGATCGAATGTATAATCCCCTTATGATTGACGAAGTCAGCAATAATCAGGAAGCTCCACAATGAAAATCACACCAGAAGACTATGCCATTTTGGAGCGTGCGGTAAAGCACACGATTGCCCTCACAGGCCTTACCCTGGACAATTACACCTCTCTTGGACTAACCGCCAAACGTTACCGATGGGATATGCTCGAAAAAACACAACTCAAGATAGGTGACGGCATCACCATTGACGGAGATGTGAACATTTATGCCTATGCCAACAATAACCATATTGATACAGCCCTTCGAAAAATCACCAAGACCAGA
>MAAL01000029.1 GCA_002163245.1 Gammaproteobacteria bacterium 42_54_T18
TGTTGGCTTAGTTCTTTTGCATGCTCAGGAGTACAGAAAATCCCACAATGACATTTACCATCTTCAGGAATTTCAGTTTCAAGAGCGGGTTTACAGGGACAAATTCTATTGTCTTCTTTTTTTCTTTCTTCTTTTGTCGCTCCTAGAACCATAAAACAGGGACAGAATCTTTTTCCATAAAGTAATTTATTTCTTGTAAGTCCTTGTTGAATGGTTACTTTCATTTCATCTTCTGGATGATAATCAAATCCAAAAGTTGAGCATACTTTATCGGTAAACTTATCTGTTTTTTTAAACTCTGCTGCAAATTCTTCTGAGTTCATATCAATATTTTTCATCATTTTAATTCCCCTTATGGTTTACATTATACCATTATGAACTTTGAATAATTAGGCAAAATATAGATTAACTAAAAACCCACATCCAATTGCCATAGTAAACACTGCAATAACAAAGAAAATCATAATAGGCAATTTAAAAATCTTTTTAAGCATAATCATCTCAGGTAAACTAGCCCCTGCACCTGCAACTGTCAGAGCTAAAATGACACCCATACTTACTCCTCCATCAATAAGAGCAGGAGCAAGGCCTACCATCGAACTGGCTCTTATATACAAAGGTATTCCTATGATTGCTGCAATTGGTATTGCAAGAGGATTGTCTGCACTTGCATATTTGGTTAATAACTCTTGAGGTACAAAGCCATGAACAAAAGCACCTATAGCGATTCCTATGGCTATATATGGAGCAAAACTTAAAAATTGTTTCCAAGTTTTAACCATTAGTGCTTTATCACTTATTTTTGCCCATTTACTTTCTTTTTTACTAACTTCTTTTACACTTATAATTGAATCACAACATGTGCTTGCATTTTGTGCTTCAGGTTTATTCACTGTAAAAGAAGGTTTCGTATTACAACATGACGTTTGTACTTTAGATTTTTGTTTAACTTCTGTATCACAACAAGACGCTGCTACTTCATCTGCTTGGAAAATTTCTTTTTTTATGTACTTTTCAAAACCAAATTTCTCTAGAGTAAAGCCCGCTAATATTGATACGAAAAATGCTATGAACCCATAGATTAAAGTGACTTCATAGCCAAAGGCAGTCCAAAAAACTACAATAATAATTGGGTTTAATAAAGGTGATGTAAACAAAAATGTCATAATAGGACCAAAAGCTGCTCTGGCTTTTAATAGCCCCAGAGTTAATGGAATAGTTGAACAACTACAAAATGGTGTAATTGAACCTAATGCTGATGATATTAAATATCCACCTTTACTTGACGACATTACTTTTTGAATTTTTGTTGGATTTATAAAAAGATTTAAAATCTCAACTAGAAAACTGACTCCTAGAAATAATATGGTAAGTTCTATAAAGGTATAAATAAAAAAAGATCCTGCTTCACTTAATTGATTTGATAATTCTTGACTCATTTGTTCTCCTTAGTTTTGTATTTCTAGAATTATAGAACTAATATGCTTAAATTAAACTTTTATATTTCTAGTAATATGGAAATATGTAATCACTTCTAAACATTCAATTAAGTTTACATCATATACTATGATTGTAATTATTTACAAAAAAGGCTACTTTTATGGATCAACAATCACAAGATTATCTGGAAAAATTTCTTGAGTCATTGAGTTATTCTAAACGTAAACAGTATCAGTCCTTTAGCTCTGATTATTTCTGTAATGATGAACTCAACGCAAATCTATGTGCAGAGTTAATTAGAAGTGGTGAGAAAACTGCAACGTGTAGTCTTAAATATTGGTATGATTCAGGAACAGAACCAATACCAATTGTTGGTCATCTGCAAGTAGTTACTAATTGGAGTGGTAAGCCAGTTTGTATTATTGAAATAGTGTTGGTTTCTCAGTGTCAATATAGTGATGTTACCGAAGAATTTGCTCAGTTAGAAGGAGAGGGGGACCGTAGTTTAAAATGGTGGAAAAAGGCTCACTGGGATTTTTTTACACAAGAGTGTAAATCACTTAATATTCAGCCAACAGAAACTATGATGTTGCTTCTAGAACAGTTTCGTGTGGTATACAAATCCTAAAATAAACTCATCTTGATATAGATTTAACTTATAGTTTAGGCTTCTTCTAAACTTATGAACCAAAGTTTACATAGATGCTCATATATGAGAATATAGGAATGAAGTTTTTCCATATCTTTTTTATTGATTTTCTTTTGATAAGATTTTAGAAGAATCTTTTCTTCTTTCGTTTTCAATCCAAACTCAAAACATACAGTTGCTAGATCAAAAAACTTGTCATTTACTCCTACATATTCCCAGTCTATGAATTTTATGGTGTTTTTGTGAAA
>MAAL01000053.1 GCA_002163245.1 Gammaproteobacteria bacterium 42_54_T18
ATTATGTGCCAAGGCCTAATTTTCCTTTTGTATTACGTTGTTTGTTCGCACTTGCATTGTAACACTTATCGAGAATTAGGCCTTTTTTATGTCAAACTGTGGGACAGCAGTGATGCCAAATGTACTATGCTTTTTGCATAGCCTTGAGGGTAGCCTTTTCTGTGTTGGGTAATGGAATACATCGAATGTTGATGATAAAGGCCCGAAGTATTGCAGGTTTTAATTGATGCCTTTGAACCCTATAATGATTAGGGTTTGTGTTGTTGACGTGATCTTCCAACATCATAATAGGAATGTTTTGGTATTCGCCGAGAGCTTGGTCATCAACGACAGTAGCATTAAGAATAATACCATCAGGAATACATCCTTGCTCCTTTATGCACTCAGCAGCTTGAATTAATGTATTTGCATTCAATACATTGCAGCCCCATGAAAGCAGTAGTTGCTTTGTGGTGCTAGGTATATCGTTGTCGATAAGAAGAATGTTGACCATTTCTTGTTGGTTTTGGTGAAAGTAGGTTGATGCGTCTGGTGTTTCTATTGAGTTTTTGTTAACGCTAGCGGCGTTAAGTGATATAGAAAAACAACTGCCATGGCCATACTGAGAAGACAGTGATAATTCATGCTCCATTGCAGTTGCTAGTCTTTTTGCAATAGATAAACCTAACCCTGGATTCTTAGTATTGGAATGGGTGTTTTTAATAGAGTGATAGGCATTAAAAATATCACATTGATGTTGTGGTTTAATACCAATGCCGGTATCCGTAATGTTAATTTGTATTTTATTAGGTTGATGAGGATCTTTAGTACAATTAAGTGAGATACTTCCTTTTGAAGTGTACTGAATCGCGTTGCCTACGAGATTACGAATGATTTGTTCCAGTAACAAAGGGTCGCTGATAAAACATTCATATTGATCTTCCCAATGGATACGAATGTTTTTTTGTTTGGCAAGAATGCTAAATTCATCCAGTAGTTGTTTTTTGAGGTCACCCCAATAGACGTTTTGCATTTTGGGTTTGCTCGCGTTTGCATCTAATTTCGATAGGTTTAATAATCCGTCAAACAAACTTTGCAATGATTGTATGGTATATCTGATTTTTGTAATGATTCCTGGGTTTGTATTATTGTTTTGTTCCAGTGCAGAGATATACAAGGATAAGGCGTGCAGTGGTTGTCGTAAGTCGTGACTAGCAGAGGCAAGAAGTTGGGATTTATCGGCAAGAAGTGTCTCATTAATTAGCCGAAGCCGAATAGATTCGGTGACGAGTTTGTTCACTGCTCGGGCGACATAGGTAATAAAAATAAAAAACAGCAACAATAATACACCGAGAATGGTATGAACTTGATCATTCAGCCATATAAACCCTATGCCTAGTGGTAGGAGACTAACAGGTACACCCGCATAAAAGAGTCGCATATTGGGTGCTAGTGCTAGGACGGAAGCGGCGCTTTGACCCAACAGAATAAGAATGAGAATGACTTGTTGATTGAGGGGGGCATAGAGCTGACTAAGAGCGATACTTGACCAAAATGCTCCTAACGCAAAAGAAAAAAAGGTAGCAAAACCCATATGACGGTCGTGGTTTTGAATGGTTTTTTGATGTGTTTTGTCTCGATGGTAAAAAGCGCCGACAATAAGGCAGCCTATTATTAGAGAAATAAATGTAGCACATAAGGCGGTAAAATGAAGGCGGCTGATTTTGTCACTAAGGTAGATAGCTATTATTATCGCAACGGCGACTTGTGCGGCAAGCGATAGGTAAAGTGATGCTGTGAGTGTTTGAAATTTCTCGAGGGTTATTTGCCTTTCAAGGACTTTTCTATTCATTGGGGGGATATGACATGTTTTGTTGCATTTGCCTTGCGCTCTTGTTTGAAGTCTGTAAAAACTGGTTTCACTTTGATTAGCGTATGATGGTAACTTAGGCAGCTCCACTTTGTTAACTTCATTCTGTCAGCTTCAGATTGTCAGCTTCAGGTTGTCAGAGTCAACTTTTTTGATCTGGAATGACCCTTGATTGATATAACTAACGATACATCGCCGTTACATGTACTTCTTGTTGATGACCATCCTTTGTTTGTTGATGGATTTAAACACATGCTCGCACAGTTAAGGTCTCATGTCTCGGTGCAGGTGGCGTTGAATTTTGCAGGTGCTCTGAAGGCGTTGGATGAGGGTGGGGCATTCGATATCGTGTTGCTTGATATGGGGTTGCCGGATATTGACGGTTATGCAGCGATTCAGGCAATACGAGAGAATTATCCGCTACAACCTTTGGTTGTGTTATCGGCTAATGAAGAGAAACAACTTATTAATCAAGCATTGGCAGCGGGTGTACAAGGTTATATTCCAAAATCTACACGTAGTGAAGTGATGATTAGCGCATTAAATTTGGTTTTAGCGGGTGGTATTTATATTCCGACCATTGCTTTATCAATTGGAGATTCACCTGCTCGCATAGGGATAAAGAAAAAGCGGCGTGGTGATGATGATATTGGGGAATTATTAACCCCTCGCCAGATAACAATTTTGGATAATTTGGCGAATGGACTGTCGAATAAAGAAATTGCCAGGGTGTTAAATATTGCGGATGGAACAGTTCGAGTGCATATGTCGACAATCTACAGAGTGCTCGGGGTAGACAATAGAACTCAGGCGGTGGTTAAAGCCAGCAAGCTTGGTTTAACCACCACGTAGAGGCCATAGCTTCAGTGATTAATTAAAAATCCCTGAATAGTCACAGTATCTAAATTCTACGTTGTTTAATGCAGTATCATCAGTAAAACCTTGGTTGGCTTCAATTTGTGACCTTACGCCGCAAATGCGATAGTTGGTATTGTTGACACTTTGGAAGCCTCCCCAGCTACCAACCGGACCTTCGTTATTCACGGAAAGTACTGACCCGCCTCCACCACAGGTAAAGCGAATCGCATTGGCTCCAGAGTCATCACCATCTAACCCTTGATAGGCTTCAGAGCGAAGGTTAAATGTTAATAGGTGCTCTCCAGGATTGCAGTTAACCGTGTTTCCCCAATTTCCCCAGGCGGTGTCACCGCCAGAAATAATGGTTTGCGAGCTGGTATTGTCTTTATTAGAACAAATGAGAGCTATGCGGTTGAGAGCGGTATCATCAAAGGATGCCCCTTCAACCTTTAAGCGAAAACCTTTAGCGTAGGTATTGGTTGGACACATTGCCCAGCCACTCCAAGATCCAAAATGTGTGTTGGATCTACCCATTACGGAAATTTGGCTATTCCATGTACTTGGTAATTGGATAGGGGTGGTGACATTTTCGTTGCGACTGTTAACGGCTTTTAAGAACTCATCGCCGGTAGGGATTCGTCCTGCTTCTGGGGTGTAGGTATACAATTGTGTCGCGCTATTGTACGCCATATCAAAACATTGTTGAGTTGTTTCACAAAATTGCACAATGTCGATACCTAGTTCATCGGTGACTCTAGCGACAATTTCAACTTCTGCATTGTGTATGTTGAGGTTAACAGAGCGAATAGTGGGCGTGTCTGACGTTGTGGTAATGATGTGATATTCCCACATAGGCTCGAGTTTAATGTCGAGAACATTGGTATTGTTGCCTAAGAGTTCATCGATTTTGGCATCAGAGTTCTCACTTCCATGTCTGATAATACCGACATAGGTTTGGGGAGATTGAACGATGTCACCTTCCATGTTGATGCAGAAGCTGGCGTGCTGTTGATCATCACAAGGAATATCTAATGTTGATTTAATCGCATCCCGTAACGTAAGTACTTTATGACGATTTTTTGGGTCTACATAAAAGGTGTTACGAAATAAGGCGTCGTTTTGGTCAAAAATGGAATAATAAAGTTTGGCATTTTGTAACATCGCCATGGACATATAGGTTAACCATTCTGAGCCAAATTCAATCAGTTCATCATCCCCTCCTAGATAAGGGATTTTTGCGGTGTTAACGATGGTTTCTAGTTCTATGGCTCCGCCTAGTTGTAAATATTGCAACTGATTAATAGAAATACATCCGGCGTCATAGGTTAAGGCGCCATTGTTGGGGATAGGAATGCCATTAGCCGGCAGGTCTAGAGCAAACTCAGGAGAAAAAGCCGGTAACGTTGTGCTACCAATGCGAACTTGATAGAGCAACTCAACATCCTCGGCCGGTGCACTACCGGTGTTTTGCAGAGCAACATCAAAGGTAATGTTGGCGGCGCACAAGGTGTTTGTAGTGGTTGCACTTTCCCATGAAAAGCCTTCGCTATTTTCATTATTGTCGGAAACAACTTCGCTTGATGTATAACTTCCTCCAACACTTGCAGACACGCTGACCTCGACAGATGGAACAAAGCTGACAGTACCGGTAACGGAAACAGATGCTTCCCAGGAATCAGTTTGTGATGTGGAGCTTTCAACCGAATGGCTAACGGAAGAGGATATTTCTCGCCCCTGGCTATCCTCAATCGTAGCATCAGGCACATAAGTGTAGCCTTCAAGTGTGGCTTCTATTACGGGAAATGCGGCAATTGATGGGTGGACTTTGGTAACGTTGCCCATGATGAAGCTATTTACAACTTCATCATAATCGCTGTAAGGGTCTCGATCTGAACTAGGTAGGTCTGGATTGGTGAAATAATAAGGTAATACATCACCATTAAATGCAATGGGCTCTAAAATGGAATAATTTTGGTTTAGGCGTAGTAGTAAATTTTTGTAGCTACCAGGAACATTTGAGCCAGATTTAGAAAATGGATGTGTGTCGCCGTATTCTTTTTTAAAGGCGGTTGATAATTCTGGTAGGAGTCCGTCAAAGTTAATGGATACTTCTGAGTTACCCAAAGAGAACACAAAGTTGTTATTGTTCATAACATCGTAGGTTAGTTTAAACGGAGTGCGTTTATTTTGAGGCGGATCTATTTCGTCATTTAGAGAAAATTCTAGCCATTGATCCTCTGACATCACACGCTCAAGCGTAAAAAATTCACCGTCTAAATAATAATATCCATTGGACTCTTGGTGATCAAAGATACCATCACCATCGGTATCGACTTCGACATCAGGTTCTACTGGCTCTGCCCCGCATGAAACAAGCCCACCGACCAGACCTATCATTAACAGCTTGGAGAATGCGTTTTTAGGTGTTTTCATTAACCGTTCCCTTTTTATTGTTAGTGCCATTGTATTGTGGGGCGATAGCGTCCCACGCTGTGGCGTACAATATCTTAGGGAGAATTGCTGGATCAATATGTCAGATGTCTATAACAAATGTTATAAACATCTGACGGATGGGCTAAACAGGAAGGCTTGGCGGGAGGTTATTTTTTAACGCTTTAACTAATCTTGAATTTTTAACCAACGAGCAATCACTTGGTGCGCTTCATCAACGCCATTTTTTTTGAGTGAAGAGAATAATTGGACCGTAATATGTTCGCCAATTTGAGCGACTTCCTCTTGTACTTTGAGTAATACGCTATTGGCAGGTCCACCTTTAAGCTTGTCTGATTTACTTAGTAGAATATGTACGGGCATGCCGAAGTGTGTAGACCAGTCTAGCATCATCAGATCAAATTCTCGCAAGGGGTGGCGAACATCCATTACCAGAATAAGCCCCGCCAGACATTCACGGCGTTCGATGTACTCGCTCATATTGGCTTGCCACTCTATCTTCATGGCCTCGGGCACTTGCGCATAACCATAACCTGGCAGATCAACTAATCTTAGTTGATCGTTAATGGCAAAAAAATTAATAAGTTGGGTTCGCCCAGGGGTTTTACTGGTGCGGGCAAGCTTTCTTAGATGGGTAATCGTATTGATGGAGCTGGATTTACCCGAGTTAGAACGGCCCGCAAAAGCAACTTCTAAACCTTCATTGGGAGGGCATTGCGCGAGTTTTTGCGCACTTTTGAGGAATTCAGCCTGTTGTAGTAGCGATGCAACAGCGTTATCCCGCCCCAGCTTTTCAGCCTCTGGTTCTTTACGCGTATAGGGATAAGGCGCGTTAGGATCACGTTTGTTCTTTTTGGAGTTTGCTCGTTGTTTTTTCTGGTGTTGACTGGCCATTAACACATGCTCAAAGATTAGAAATAAGGGGCTATTTTAAAGGGGTTTTACGTTTTGCGATAGTTTACCTTAATACGGGGGCTGCATGGAGTTTCCAAGTATCGAAGGTATAGGTTATAATTCGCTAGTTTTATGGGGAATACCGCAATTTTTTCGCGGTATCTCATTGATATTACAATAAAATGCCATATGAGAGAGGCCTGTACACCAAGGCCGTGACAGAGAGATTAAGGGTAATAATATGAAGAAATTAGTTATCGCGACTGCTATTGCAGCATTAGGTTTCGCTGCTTCCGTTCAAGCTGAAGGTCCTGCTAAGTACGATATGTATTGCATGGCGTGTCATGGATTTGGTGCTGCTGGTGCTCCAATCACAGGTAATAAAGAAGCATGGGCGCCTCGTCTTACTCAGGGTATGGATGCTCTAGTAGCAAGTGCTAAAACCGGTAAAGGTGCTATGCCTCCTATGGGTTTGTGTGCAGATTGTTCTGACGATGAACTGAAAGAATTGATTACGTTTATGTCTACAGCTAAGTAATTGCCTTAAAAGCATTGCAGTAAGTTGTACGGGAGGTGTTGGGTCTGATCTTTCACAATAGATGTGTAGACGGAAACAGCGCTTCCTATATTTAGCCATGCTGGTTGAGATATAGCCCCCATACAGAAATAAATACGCTTTAGAGCAAAACTGGACGTAAAGATGAACCAAGTAACAAAGATTGTATCCATTGTATTGATGATGCTAGCTACGGCTGGTATTGCAGAAGCCGCTGGTGATGCGGAAGCTGGAAAGGCTAAAGCGGCGGTATGTGGCGGTTGTCATGGAGCAGATGGGAATAGCATGATTCCTAGCTTTCCAAAATTGGCAGGCCAGAATGAGCGGTACTTTATTAAGCAAATAAATGATATTAAAAGCGGTGCTCGTAACGTTGTTGCGATGACGGCTATAGTTGGTGGTTTAAAAGATCAAGATATCGCTGATTTAGCAGCATATTTTGGGTCTCAGTCCATTAAAGTGGGTATGGTTAAGGCCGACTTGTTAGAGCTTGGTGAAAAAATATACCGGGGCGGCAACGTTGATACCGGAGTGACTGCTTGTTCTGCATGTCATGGTGCAACGGGTCAAGGGATGCCGGCAGCAGGTTATCCGGCCCTTGGTGGTCAACATACAGCTTACGTAGAAGCTCAGTTAAAGGCTTTCCGCGCAGCAGGGCGTGCTGATGAATCAGGTGTTCGTCGTACTAACGATGGGGACTCTATGATGATGCAAAGTGTTGCTGGACGACTAAGTGACCGTGAATTAAAAGCCGTTGCGAGTTATATCAACGGTCTTAAGTAAAGCGACTGAATATATAGATAAAAAGGGGCGGCGTGAGCTGCCCTTTTTTATTATCTGCTAAACGGCTAGCGAGGCATTCAATAGAATGTTTAGGGAACATCAGAGCTGTACTAGACTCTAACGCTAAGCTAAGAAAAACGTTTTTTCATTTATATAACAACTGACTTGAGTAACGATTGGGAAATATAATAATGAAACAAGTACAAAAACAGCTGCTAACCTTAATTGTTGGCCTATTCGCTGGATTATTAGTGTTGACTGCGCAGGCCGAAACCTTTCGTGAAGGTGTGGATTATACGGAATTAAAGCAACCTATTCAGACTGCTGACCCCAGTTCGATTGAGGTTCGAGAGTTTTTTTGGTTTGGCTGCCCCCATTGTTATCAATTGGAGTCATTTGTTCATAACTTTTCACAAAATCTACCCGAAGGTGTCACTTTTTTACAAACACCAGCTCCATTAAACAAGAGCTGGATGAACCATGCGCATGCGTTTTATGTGATGGAGTTGTTGGGTAAGACCAAAGAAATGGCCCCAGCGTTATTTAATCAGCTTCATGTGGCGAAGAATAAATTATTCAGCCAAGAAGAGCTGGCTGGTTTTTTTAAGAAATATGATGTGTCAGAGTCAGATTTTAATAAACTTTTCCAATCCTTTCCTGTTCGCACAAAAGTACGCCAGGCGGAGGCCTTTGCTAAGGCTGCACGATTAAGTGGTGTGCCTGCTATTGTTGTTAACGGAAAATATGTTGTTGGAACTAAGATGGCAAAAGGTTTTCCTCGTATGATGCAGATTGTTAACTTCTTGATTGAGAAAGAAAGAGTAACGATGCAGGCGGCTTTGTAAACAACAATGGGTGTTTAAATCACTATCGGTGAGCCCTTCTGTGAGGGAGTCACTGGTGATCGAATGAAAGTTTGATAAACTCTAAAAGCTGGGTGTAAAAATCCGGCTTTTTTCATGTTTAGCTTTTATCTCTCACAAGGTGGTGACTGAAAGCTATTGGGTTTAGCAGTTAGTAGGAGCACAAGATTGTCATTTCAGATCAATCATGAGGTGTTAGAGCAAGGGAGTCAGGGCTTTTCTCGTAAATATGGGAAGGAAGTACCTGAAGTACTAAAGCTGCTTTCTTACAATATACAAGCGGCTATTGGAACAAGCTCTTACCATCATTATGTCACTCGTAGCTGGCGTCATCTGTTGCCTGACTGGCGTGGTGTGCAACGATTGGATGATATTGCGAAAGTGCTGGTGGATTATGACTTGGTAGCATTACAAGAAGTGGACGGTGGTAGTCTGCGTAGTAGTTTTGTTAATCAGGTATCGTATTTGGCAGATGTTGCTGGTTTTGATTATTGGTATCAGCAACTGAATCGAGATTTTGGTCGTTTTGGGAAATTCTCAAATGGTATCCTATCGCGCTTTGTTCCTTACGAGTTACAAGACCATAAGCTACCAGGTTTAAAAGGCCGTGGGGCGATTGTTGCAAAGTATGGAAATTCGGATAACCCATTGGTATTAATAGGGTTGCACCTAGCGTTAAGTGAAAGGGCGCGATTTCGTCAGTTGGATTATATTCGTGAGTTAATCCAGGGGCATGAGCATGTCATTGTTATGGGGGATATGAACTGTCGAGGTGATCAGATTATTGATACTCCTTTGCGGGATACCCATCTGATACAGGTCAATGGAGAGCATCATACCTTTCCAAGCTGGAAACCCGATAGAAGTATTGATCACATTATGGTGAGCCCAAGCCTGAAGATTAATAAAATTAACGTATTAGATCATACTCACTCGGATCATCGGCCTATTGCGATGGAAATCTGCTTGC
This sequence comes from Gammaproteobacteria bacterium 42_54_T18, assembly GCA_002163245.1. Taxonomy (GTDB): domain Bacteria; phylum Pseudomonadota; class Gammaproteobacteria; order Pseudomonadales; family Ketobacteraceae; genus 42-54-T18. The sequence continues at coordinate 9,225 of MAAL01000053.1, forward strand.
CTAGCTCGCTTAGAGAGTCGTTTTACGAGTAAATTGCTTTCAGGTGCATTTGTAGATCATTGTTTTTTATCGATTTTATGTATTTTTACCATGTCTTAAAAGATCTAGCTGCCACTGATTCTTGAGTGTATCGCTTTAAGAGTAATTTTATCTATAGCAGGCTTCAGCACTGTCTATACTGATAGTTACTCTATACTGATAGTTACCTTGTTCCTAAGTGATGACCCGTACCTCGTGCTCTGGGCGCCTGTGCTCTTGAGTGAGATTATTTTTGCGATTGAAGAGCTATATAAAATATTATGGCGGAAGCTGAGTCCCAAAGTTGGAAAGAAAAGTACCTGCAGTCTTTGGAGAAATTTGAAGCACAAGAGCAACAGGCGTCGAAGCGTTTAGACCTTTTGCGCAAGGGGTTTGTGCGTGTGAGTTTAGCTGCTGATGGTTTGGATGAGCCATTGGATGATATTTTAGCTGAGCTACGTAGCGCATTACGTGAAACTGATGATGTTTTGATGTTAGAGCCGATGATTGCTCGTTTGGAAAGTTGCGTTATTGCCTTGGACGATCACCGAAAGGATGATTTTGGAACTGCTACTGAGATAATTGATGGTGCACTTGCCGCAACATTAGACATTAAACTGCCCCGTAAAGACAAATCGGCTATCAAATCTTTTCGCAAGCAATTACCCAGTATGTTGCAAGGTACCAGTGTTAATGTTGACTTATGGAAAGGCTATCTTGATGTTCAGCGCCCAGTTTATGACTATCTTGTGGCGTTGGAAAAGGGGGAGCTAGCGAAAAAACCAGAAGGGTTGTTTCAGCGTTTATTTTCTAGCCCTCAGGAGAATGACCATGACGGTGGCAATGAAGCTAATAATGAGGCTGAGTCCGATACGCCATTTTTGCCTGTAGACGATGTTGAGCAAGTCGACGTTCAGAATGAAGTACAGAATGATGCAGAGAGTGATGCAGAGAGTGATGCAGAGAGTGATGCAGAGAGTGATGCAGAGAGTGATGCAGAGAGTGATGCAGAACAATCCCTCAGCGCTGCAACGGATAATGACCCTGCAACGCTAGTATCAAACATAACCTCTGAACCAGTGACCGTAACGCTAAGTAATGATGGGGACATTTCCCAAACGGATGAAGGTCATCTAAAAGAAGAATTGAAGTCTCGCACTGTTCAGGTTTTTTGTGGTTTAGTTGATCAAATTGAAACACCAAATGAATTTGATGGAAGAAAAAATAATTTAGTGTTACGACTGCAAAACGACTTCGATTGGGGGGTCTTGCCGGAGTTGTTGACAGAAACAATGGAGTTGGTTGCTTCAACAAAAAAAGTTGCCCAACTCGAGTTTGAAGGCTTCCTTGTAACCTTGCATGACCGGTTGCAAGATATTCAAGATTTTTTGCAAGTAGCACGTGAAGGTGAAGAAAAAGCCCAGCTTAATCAAACAAAGTTAGATCAAGAGGTTCGTATGGGCCTTAAGGAGATTAAAGCCAGCGTTGATGATGCGTTAGATATAGGCATACTCAAAGAAGATATCACATCAATGGTCAATCAAATTGTTGATGTGATTGATTCTTTTCATCTTGAAGAAAAGAATCGGCGTGACGATGTTTACGATCGCATTGAAATGTTAGGCTCAAAGATGATTGAAATGGAATTAGAAGCGACGGAATTGCGTAGCAACTTGGAAGCTCAGCGATTACAGGCGATGCGAGACCCTTTGACTGAGTTACCGAATCGTCAGGCTTATGATGAACAAGCAGAAAAAGAGTTCTCTCGCTGGAAGCGACATGATCGACCTCTTAGTATGGCTATAGTGGATATCGACTTTTTTAAAAAAATTAACGATACGTTAGGCCATTTGCGTGGCGATAAAGTATTAAAACTAGTGGCTCGTGAAATCCAAATGAATATTCGGAGCGAGGATTTTGTTGCTCGTTATGGAGGGGAAGAGTTTGTGATTTTAATGCCTGATACGGATGAAGAGGCTGCGTGTTTGGCTATAGAAAAGGTACGCAAAGCTATTGAAGGTTGTCCTTTTAACTTTGCGGGAGAAAGGATTTCTATTACCGCCAGTTTTGGTGTGTCTGCGATGAAAAACGATGATACGGTGGTTGCGTGTTTTGATCGTGTTGATAAAGCATTGTACAAAGCAAAAGATAATGGTCGCAATCGTGTGGAAAGAGGGTGAGTGACGTCTGAGTTATATTAGAACGTTATATTCACGACTATAGAAAAATCTATGATTGAATATAATGCTTGAGCCGTTCGAGTAATTGCGTTTCATTGATGGGTTTGGTAATTAGCTCATCAACTCCGGAATCTAAAATTTCTTTTGTTTCATTAATAATTGCATGAGCGGTGAGTGCAAAAATAGTGGCGCTCCGGTATTTTTCAGTAGCCCTTAGCTTTTTTGTGGCCTCTTTGCCATCCATGCCCGGCAGTGATATATCCATTAAAATAGCGTCATAGGTATTGGATGTTGCCAGTTGTAATCCATCCTCTGCGTTAAATGCAGAAGTAACGATATAACCTTCATCCTCAAGCATCCAGGTGACTAACTTCATGTTGTCTGGGTTGTCTTCGACTACGAGAATGTTACCTTTATCTGCCATGCACATTGCCACCAAATTTGAATGCTTACTTACATGTTGCAGCATTTCTTACGGCGTTACTACTACTAACTGCGCAATAAGCTCGCCATCGCTTAATTTTTGTAAGTGTGCTTGTCCATATGAGGGTTTAGGCTTGAGCGTATTGGGAAGCATTCCCTAACCAGCGGTGAACTAATGGTGTGATAAGTGATGGCTCGTGTTGAATAATATGTTGAGCAAGTTTTTTGGCTTCATATACTAATGGTTGGTCACGCATAAGATCTGCAATTCGAAACGTAATGTCTCCTGTCTGACGTGTACCTAACACTTCACCTGGTCCGCGAATCTCGAGGTCTTTTTCTGCAATTTTAAAACCATCGGTTGTTTCGCGCATAATTTCTAAGCGTTGTTTGCCGAGATCTGATAACGGGGTTTGGTAGAGCAATAAACAAAAGCTTTCTATAGAACCCCTGCCCACACGGCCACGTAATTGATGGAGTTGTGCAAGCCCTAAACGCTCAGGGTTTTCAACGATCATTACACTAGCGTTAGGTACATTAACACCAACCTCAATAACGGTTGTTGCCACTAATAATTGTATCTCACCTTGTTTAAAGGCATCCATGATACTGATTTTTTCTTTGGGTTTTAAGCGACCATGAATAAGGCCTATACGAATATGCGGCAACTTCAGGCTAAGAAGTTCGGCTGTTTTTTCTGCGGCTTGGCATTGTAAGACTTCAGACTCCTCTATCAGAGTACATACCCAGTACACTTGCTTGCCTTCATTGCAGGCATTTAACACCCGCTGTATTACGGCGTCTCGTCGATCGTTTGCAACAACAACAGTTTTTACGGGAGTACGGCCCGGTGGCAGTTCATCAATAACCGATGTGTCTAAATCAGCATAAGCACTCATTGCTAATGTGCGCGGGATGGGGGTGGCCGTCATGATAAGTTGGTGTACTACATAGCTGTCATCACTTTTTTGAGTGAGCGATAAGCGTTGGTGAACGCCAAAACGATGTTGTTCATCAATAATGGCGAGGCCAAGCTTTTGATAGTGAACGTCGCCCTGAAATAATGCGTGAGTACCAACGATCAATTGGCATTCACCTGATTCTAGTTCGGATAATTGATGTGATCGTTTTTTGCCCTTCAGTTTTCCGGATAACCAACCAACAGAAATATTTAAGGGCAAGAACCAGTCGGTGAAAGTTTGTAAATGCTGTTCTGCCAATATTTCTGTTGGTGCCATTAATGCTACTTGATAGCCTTGTTCAATAGCCTGCAGGGCGGCCCAAGCGGCGACCAGCGTTTTACCACACCCCACATCACCTTGTACTAACCGCAGCATTGGACTGTTTTGTGTGAGATCGTTGCTGATCTCTTGGCAGACTCTTTTTTGTGCATTGGTAGGGGAAAATGGCAACTGTTGTATGAATTGGGGCGCGAGTGTTGTGCTTGCGTCAAAGGCTGGTGCCAATTGAGTTTTCATCTCTTGGCGGCGCTGTAACAAACTTAAATGATGCGCCAGTATCTCCTCGAGCGATAATCGTTGTTGATGGCGGTGGGTACCCTCCTCCAAACTTTCAGTGTTAACGCCTGGTGGTGGGTTGTGAATAAAATTCAGGGAGTCTATTAATGAAGGCCATTGGCTTTGTGTTGAGGGTAGCAGCTCATTAATAGTGTTACCGTTATTTAATCGATCTAAGGATTGTTGAGCGAGTTTACGTAGCAAATGCTGTGATACACCTTCGGTGCTTGGATAGGTTGAGGTTAGATGTTCATCAACGGGCGCGTTATCGTTGGTTAAAATCTTGTACTCTGGGTGCACCATTTCACGGCCATTGCTATTGAACCGTACTTCTCCAAAACACCGTACGGTTGCGCCTTTTTCCAGCGCATTTTTTTGTGCGGCGGAGAAATGAAAAAAACGTAATTGGATCGCACCAGAGTTATCGGAAAGCCGGCATACCAGCATGCGGCGTTTGCCAAAAATAATATCGCATAGCTCAACGTTACCTTGAATAAGTACCTCTGCTCCCATACGAGTGCTGCCGATGGGATGGATACGTGTTCGGTCTTGGTAGCGAGCGGGTAAATGAAATAATACATCTTGTACTGAAAGTAGGCCGAGTTTTTCAAGTTTTGCCGCTACCGCGGCCCCCACACCTTTTAGTTGAGTGATGGGGGTTTGTGATAAATGATTGGGGTTGTAGTTTTCGCTTATGGGTGTGTGTTTAGGCATGATAAGGAATTAACGTGATGCTCCAGGAATGGCGCAGCTGTTAATTGATGTGGCCAAAGCATCGATAGCCTGGGCGCGAGGGAAGCGTTTTCGCCATACAAGTGAGACTCGGCGAAAGGGGGTTTTACCGGCAAATGGTCGCTCCACTAGCGTATCACTATCGTAAATTGAATTATCACTGGCGGAGCCAGGCAATATGGTAAGGCCAAGGCCCGATGCTACCATGTGGCGTAATGTTTCAAGTGATGTGCCAAGGGGGATGTCTGTGGCATCAAACTCCTTATTGATGCTAGGGCAGGCGTGTAGAACTTGATCACGAAAACAATGGCCATCACCGAGCAATAATACTTTTTCTTTTTCCAGCTGGCGTTTAGTGATGGATTTTTTTTCTGCCAAAGGGTGTGTTGCGGGTATGAGTATACGAAAAGGTTCATCGTATAAATCAAGTACCTCGGTATTGGGCTCGTTAAAGGGCAGCGAAATCACAATAACATCAAGCTCGCCATGGCGGAGTTTTTGTCGTAACACAGAGGTATAGTTTTCTTCCAAAATCAGCGCCATGTTGGGCGCCCTGTCTTTGATGTGACGGATGATGTGTGGGAATAGATAGGGCCCAATGGTGAAGATGGCCCCAACCCGCAGAGGGGTGTTAAGCTGCCCCTTGCCCTCATTGGCAATGGCTTTTATCACATCGGCTTCTTCTAGAACCTTTCGAGCCTGGGCAATAATCTTTTCACCCAACGGTGTGACCTGAACTTCGGTGCGGCTGCGTTCAAAAATAGTAAGGTCCAGCTCCTCCTCTAGCTTTTTAATGGCGACACTTAGTGTCGGTTGGCTGACGTAACAGCGCTCAGCTGCTTTTCTAAAGTGCTTCTCGTGGGCCAGAGTGATGATATAGCGAAGTTCTGTGAGTGTCATAAGGAACCGTAATCAAATATTATAGAGGGGTGTGCTCAACTGTATTCAAAAATTTATCATGATTTAGAGGGGAATCCTAGAATGAAGAAAAATATCTTAATTGTCGGTTGTGGTGATGTTGGTACTGAAACGGGGCGTCGTTTACAGCAGTTAGGGTATGCCGTGTATGGACTTAAAAGAACAGTCAGCGATGAGATACCTTTTCCTTGTGTTTATGGCGATGTGAGTGATGTTGAAAGTCTTAGTGCATGTTTTAAGCAGCTTCCCGACGATATACATTATTTGGTTTACACTGTTGCACCAGCGGAACGTACGGAAGGTGCCTATCATGCAGCATACCCCGAAGGTGTAAAAAATTGTTTGGCGAGTATTGATACACACATATTGCAGGGTTTTTTGCTGGTTACCAGTACAGCGGTATATCACCAGCAACAAGGGCAATGGGTTGATGAATCAACAGAAACATTACCGACGAGCTTTTCTGGGCAAAAATTATTAGCAGCAGAGGATGTGTTGCGCAACTCTGCTGTAAAAGGGGTTGCTGTGCGATTGGGTGGGATTTATGGTCCAGGTCGAGAGCGTTTGATTAAAAAAGTAAAAAACGGATGCGAGATAAACCGAGCAATACCTGCGTATACAAACCGCATTCATCGTGATGATTGTGCAGGAATATTAAGCTATTTGATTGAAATGATTGATTCTGAGCGAGAGGTTGATAGCTGTTATGTCGGTGTTGATAGTTATCCGGTACCGGAATGGGATGTGTTGTGTTGTATCGCAAGCTTATTAAATATTAATGGCCCTGTTGATAACGAAAAATTGCAGGTGATTCGTCAGAATAAACGCTGTCGTAATGATCGTATTCGTTCGTTAGGGTATGAATTTACGTTTGAGCATTATGAGGATGGCTATAAGCAGTTAATAGATTCTGTTAACGCGGTGTAGTTCCTAATGGAGAGATGAACAAGGAAAAATTCCCTAAATGCATGAGAACCATGTCTCATCCATTCGTTTAGGCGCGGATGTCCTGTGACTGAGTGCAAGTTCTGAGGCAGAGCTGACAGACGCTTGTAATAGGATTTGGTACGGTGAGGCAAGTTTAAAGCAGAAGCGATAAATCTGCCGATATTTTTGTGCTAATTGATTCGAGGGAAAGGTTATGAAGTCATTGTCGTCGATTTTGTATCGTAGTGTATTTTCAATTGTTGTTGGGGTTTGTGCATTGTTACCGTTGCAACTTAATGCATCATCAATCTTGATTGAAAATAGTGTCTTTACCTCGCAACTGCTAGATGCGGAGCCGGTTGATTATTTGGATTCAGCCTATTTAAGTGATGGGAAAATATACATCTACTTAAAATGGCAAGATTTGGATAAGCGCTTATATGATGTCGAAAATTTTATTTATGATGGAAATAATCGTTTAGTAGGTCATTCAAAATATGGTTTTAAACCATCAGATTCTAGCTGGCGTTCTTGGACTAAGTACAACTTTCGTTCCAATGTTGATTATCCGGGCAACTGGCGTTTTGTGGTAAAGCTTGACGGTGAGAAAGTGCTGGAAAAAACCTTGTATGTTGGTGATTAAAGGGTTCTAGTGTTTCGACTGTATTGATACAGACATAAAAAAGCCGACCAATAGCCTGGTCGGCTTTTTTATGTCTGGTTTGTAGTGCCGTTCTTAATAAAACTTAATAAGAATAGCTATCAGCGTCACCGGGAAGTTCCAGAATGGCATCCATTTCTACTTCAGCTCCTTTGGGTAAAGAAGCAACGCCAATTGCTGCGCGTGCAGGATAAGGTTGTTCAAAGTAACGGGCCATTACCTCGTTAACTAATGCAAAATTATTAAGGTCTGTTAAAAAGATGTTTAACTTAGCAATGTCTTGTAACGTGCCACCAGCTGCTTCGGCTACTGCTTGAAGGTTGTCAAATACACGGGTGATTTGCACATCCATATCCCCTTCTACTAATACCATTGTTTCTGGTACAAGCGGAATTTGTCCTGACATATATACGGTGTTGTGGCATTTTATTGCCTGTGAGTAGGTACCAATCGCTTGTGGCGCTTTATCCGTTTGGATGATTTTGCGGCTCATGTGTCTTGTTCCTTGTGTTGTACCTAGTATTGTACTTGAGGTTGTGCCTAGTGAGTATGGCAAAAACAGTACGCTAGTTACGGGTACGTGTGATTTTAGTGACTGACTTTGCTTTGCGTATTTTTCGGATGGTGTTGGCTAGGTGTACCCGGTCACGTACTGCAATTTGCAGAGTGACAACACTTAGGTGTGCGTCTTTTTCATCAAGGCTGATATTTTCAATGTTGGCGTCAGCTTGTGAAAGTATGGAAGCAAGCATTGCCAGTACACCGCGCTCATTCTCGATATTTACTCGTAGCTCTACCGGATACTCGCCGGAGACCTCTGTGGCCCATTGAACAGAGACACACTTTTCGGGGTTGGATTTGGTTTCTGCAGCAATGTTGTTGCAGTCATCCCTATGAACTACCATGCCCCGCCCTGCACTTAGGCGACCAATGACCGAATCCCCAGGGATGGGACGGCAGCATTTGGCAAAGTTTATAACCATGCCTTCTGTGCCGCGTAACACGAGAGGAGAGGAATTATCTTCGTTCTCGGGAGTGTCATCCGTTTGTTTGGGCTGAAGGCGGCGAGCCGCAATTTGAGCCATCAACGTCCCTAACCCGATATCTTCTAATAAGTCATCAAATTCAATGAAACCTGACTCTTTTATCGTACGTTGTAGGGCTTCTGGATCAATGGCATCGAGGGTGAGGTCCAAGGTGGTTAACGCTTTTTCGAGTAAGCGTTGACCGAGAGCGACAGATTCTGAGCGACGCTGGTTCTTTAAGAAGTGGCGGATGTTACTGCGCGCTTTAGCTGTAGTTACAAAGCTGAGCCAGGCGGGGTTAGGTGATGCGCCTGGTGCTGTGATAATTCGAATGGTTTGTCCGCTGAGAATTGGGGTACTTAAAGGGACTAAGCGATGGTCGATGCGTGCAGCTACACAGCTTTTCCCCACATCGGTGTGTACCGCATAGGCAAAATCGACAGGAGTTGCCCCGTTGGGTAGTTCGAGAATATTTCCTTTGGGGGTAAATACATAAACCTCATCAGGGAAAAGGTCGATTTTTACGTTTTCAATAAATTCTAGGGAGTTCCCTGCACGTTGCTGCATCTCTAGCAGCCCTTTTAACCATTGCTTCGCGCGATTTTGTGCACCGGTGGCTGGGTCGTCTGATTTGTATAACCAGTGGGCTGCAATACCGTTATTCGCCATGGCTTCCATCTCATCGGTACGAATCTGTATTTCGATAGGGATGCCGCGCATACCTTTAAGGATGGTGTGCAGAGATTGGTAGCCGTTTGTTTTTGGGATTGCGACATAATCTTTAAAACGCCCAGGAATGGGTTTGTAGAGATTATGCACTGCCCCCAATGCGCGATAGCAGTTGTCGACAGATTCTACAACGATGCGAAATCCATAAACGTCCATGATTTGATCAAAAGGCTTACGCTGAGTACGCATTTTTTCATAAATACTGAAAAGGTGTTTTTCCCGTCCAATCACGTGAGCTTGAATGCCCTCTCGTTCCAAACGGTTAGTGATGGCTTCTTGAATCTGGGAGATAACGTCTTTGCGGGAGCCTTTAGCAAGTTTTAGCGCTTTTTTGATACGTGACGAGCGCATTGGGTATAAGTTGGTAAAACACAGATCTTCCAATTCCATGCGGAAGTCGTTCATGCCAAGGCGATTGGCGATGGGAGAGTATATCTCTAGTGTTTCTGTAGCGATGCGTCGGCGCTTTTGGGGGTGAAGAATGCCCAGGGTACGCATATTATGAAGGCGGTCGGCAAGCTTAACGAGGATGACCCGAATATCTTCGGTCATCGCTAGTACCATTTTTCGAAAGTTCTCTGCTTGCTGCTCAGCGCGAGATTCAAATTTGATGGCACCAATTTTGGTAACACCGTCAACTAACTCTGCGGTGACTTCATCAAACTCTTCGGCGAGGGTTTTCTTGGTAATGGGGGTGTCTTCGATAACATCATGTAACAGCGCGGCCATCAGGCTTTGGCTATCCATATGCATATCGGCAAGAATCTTACATACCGCTAACGGATGGGTGATATAAGGATCGCCGCTACGACGCGTTTGACCTTCGTGAGCTTTTTCCGCGTAATGATATGCGCGAACGATCTGGTCGGCCTGACCAGGTTCCAAATAGCTCAGTTTTTCTGTAAGACTATCAAGGCTTTGCAACGCCCATCTCCTGACTCGTGATATATCTGAGTGTAATGGCTATGGGCGTAAATGAGAACAATTGACGATGCAATTGTGTAACTATTTTATAACCCCCCTTAATAAAGCAGGAGGGGTTAATAACAATAGCTTGCCGGAAGGTGGTTTAGAATCCGCCTGGCATATCCGTTAGTGGTACATTGATGTCTTCGCGCTTAGGCTCATCTTCAAGAATGGACGCATCAATATAACCTTCAGCAATTTCACGAAGTGCTACAACAGTAGGTTTATCGTTTTCCCAATCTACGAAAGGCTCTTTGCCTCCAGTAGCTAGCTGGCGAGCACGTTTGCTGGAGATAAGTACTAATTCAAAGCGGTTAGTCACTTTATCTAAACAATCTTCTACGGTAACTCGTGCCATATTATCCTCGTTAAATCTTAAATTGGTTAAACGTTTGCTTAAGGGGGCTGTTCAGCCGCCTTCTCTGTAATTGTCAAAAGAAAATCACAGAGCTCAAGAGCGGGAATTCTATACAGCTACCTTGATGAAAACAAGGGTTATGACAAGAGATTTTGTATTAATGTCTCGTACCGAGTGACTTGTGGGCCAATGCAGAGTCGCTGTGAATGAATAATAGACTTGAGTTCAGCTAATGCTAGGTCAAATTCATCATTGATAATTAAGTAATCATATTCGACGTGATGAGAAATTTCTTGAGCGGCTTGGGCGAGTCGATGTTGAATGACGTCGTCGGGGTCTTGCCCTCGACCTTTGAGGCGTTGCTCAAGTGCTGCTTTGGTAGGAGGTAAGACAAAAATCCCGACCGACTCAGGGATCTGGCGGCGTACTTGCTCGGCACCCTGCCAGTCGATTTCAAGAATCACATCTTGTCCGGCACGCAATTGCTGATTTACCCAGCTTTTGGATGTGCCGTAATAATTTCCAAACACTTCGGCATGTTCAAGGAAGTCAGTCTGGCTCAATAGGCCCTGAAACTCACTGACATCGACAAAATGATAATTAATCCCATTGGTTTCACCTGGGCGGATGGGGCGGGTGGTATGTGATATCGAAACCCCCAAATCATCAGTGCTTTCAATAAGGGCTTTTACAAGGCTGGTTTTGCCTGCGCCAGAGGGTGCGGATACAACGTATAAAGTGCCAGTCATAGAGGTACGGTGTGGTGTTAGTAGAGGATTGGAAATATCGCTGAAGTATAGCGTAAGACGCAAAGCATGGCACGGAGGATTGCTTGTATTGAGTATTTTAACGTTTAGCGATGTGACTAGAAGTAATTGTTTTATGGTTAATTTATTGAGGGTGCAAGTGGATAAGCCAAAAAACTAGTTAACGTCGTATACCTGCCGAGTTATAGTTCTCCCGCAAAAATAGGAAGGTTAGTAAATTACGAATTTATGGGGAGTATGATGATGGGGGGCGTGACGGCTGTTATTGCAGAAAATGACACGTCAAAAGAGTCGGGCTTGGAAGAGGTCGTTGTAACAGCACAAAAAAGAGAGCAGAACCTACAAGAAACACCGTTAGCAATATCCACGTTTGATGCGCAGGCATTGGAAGATCAGGGTATTTCCGATATAGAAGATATTAGTATTTATGTGCCGAATGTGCAGATATCAGAAACCCCTGGGGGAAGCACTGGAGCTACCATTGGAATTCGCGGTTCTGTTACCATTAACCCAGCTATTACGTGGGAGCCAACGGTAGGTATTTATATTGATGGTGTGTTTATTGCCAAAAATATCGGTGGCCTTTTTGATGTTGCAGAAATAGAACGCTTAGAAATTTTGCGCGGCCCTCAAGGAACCTTATACGGTAAAAATACTATTGGTGGCGCAGTGAACTTGGTAACACGTAAACCTTCAGGGCAAGGTGGTGGTAAAGTTCGATTAGGAGCAGGGAATTACGATTATAAGGATCTGTTTATCACTTTGGACAGTGATAGTTATCTGGATGATAGATTGCGATTTAATGTCGCATTTAACAAAAAAGAACGGGATGGATTTTACGAGAATGCTGCCGGTGATGTTATTGGAAATAATGCTGCAGATGACTTTAAAGAACTAGATTCCGTTGCTGGACGTATTGCTGTGTTATATGACATGACAGATGATATGCAGCTGTACTACACCTTTGATCGGTCGAAGAAAGATAATACACCGGCTTATGGTCAAGCTACGGGCACATCAGATGATTTTAAACGTCAAGATAAGGGTAATTTAGACGGTTCTGAATACGATGAATCTGAAAGTTTAGGTCACTCATTACAGATAGAGTGGCAGTTAAGTGAAACCCTAATGTTGAAATCTATTTCGGCATATCGTGAAATGTTATTTGATGATAATAACGATTATGATGGAACGGCATTTACGTTTTTTCATACCGAACGTCATGTAGAGCAGGATCAATGGTCACAAGAGTTTCAACTAATTGGTAATGCAGGTGATGTTGATTTTGTGACGGGTGTGTTTTTTCTAAAAGAAGATGCTGAGGCAGAAAATCCATTTGAGGTTTATGTCGATCCCAATACACCGGCAGACGTTAGCGATGATTTTATTGCCACTATTCGAAATAGCTACGGTGTGGAAGCAACCTCCATTGCAATCTACAGCCACGCTGATTGGCATATTACCGAAGCATTAACTCTGTCTGGGGGTGTTCGTTGGACGCAGGAAGATAAAGACTTTCACGTAGAGCACCCTGACTCTGTTGATACCGCAACATTTCAGCCAGATTTTCCGGATGTTGAGGTGGACGATACTTGGACCAATACGTCACCTATGATAGCGGTGAGTTATATTTGGGATGAGTCAGTCACAACCTATGCAAAAATATCAGAGGGCTGGAAGGCCGGCGGTTTTAATGGCGAGCCACAAACATCGACGATAGCCCAAACGCCTTATGATGAAGAAAAGGTGGTGGCTTATGAAATTGGTATGAAGTCCAGGTGGTGGGATAATCGTTTTCAAGCCAATATTGCAGTTTTCCAAAATGAAATTGATGACTTACAAATATCCTCATTTTTACTACCGTACTCACAGTTAACAAATGCTGGTGAAGCAACAGTGAAAGGTTATGAAGTCGAGTTGTTGGTAGCGTTAACAGAAGACCTCACTATTAATGCCAATTATGGTTATCTTGATGCTGAATATGATGAGTTTATTTATTTTGATGCGTTAGGAACGGGTCAAAATATCGATATAGCAAATACTGCTCTATTCCAATATGCACCGGAAGACAAATTCTCTGTGGGTGCAGAATACGTAAAAACAATAGGTGTTGGGTTGTTTTCTGCTCGTGTAGATTGGAGTTATGTGGGTGGGTTTGACGTATATCCTGAACCTTGGAATGCGGCTAGCACTCATGTTAACGGTTATCATTTGTTAAACGCTCGGATTTCACTGGGTGATATGGATTTGGGGTCCGATGGAAAAACAGTAGATGTTGCTCTTTGGGGGAAAAACATCACAGATGAGGAATACCGAATTAATGGGATTCCTACACAGACGGGTGCAATAAATTATTTTGGTGACCCAAGAACCTATGGATTGGATGTAACGTTTAATTTCTAACAACTATCCATAAAGGTAAATTAGTGGGTTGCTTTGGAATTAAGCGTTTGTAGCGTTTTTTCTTGTATAAATTCTATGGCCTTGTTGAGTGCCCTATTTGACTCCGGAGCAAATGGGGCCATCACAGGCCAAACATGAAGTACTCCCTTTTCTTGGACAAGGTCAACATGACAGCCGTCACTTGTTGCCTTTTTCCAAACATCAATGGCATTTTGATAAAGAACCTCTTCAGTACTGACAAAAATTTGAATGGGGGGGATACCACTAAAATCCCCTAGTGCTGGAGATGCATATGGATGGCTACGATCGTTAATGTTTGGAAGGTAGTTTTTAACACAGACGTTAACAATATTCTCGGAAATCATCGAGTCTTGTTTGGCCTTTGCTGCCATGTCTTCTTGTTTGATTAGACAATTTGCAAGGGGTGAAAAACAAACCGCATTTCTTGGGGAAGGCAGTGCATTGTCACGTATTTTTAGCAGCGTAGATAAAGTAAGGCCACCACCTGCAGAGTCGCCCATAATAATGATTTTTTCAGGATCCTTTTTGAGGTTAAGTAAATACTTGTATGCATCTAAACAATAATTAACTGCTGCAGGAAAAGGTTCTTCGGGTGACAGTGGGTACTTAATGATATATACCTCAGCTTGCAGTTTTTTGGCTAGTTGTGCTGAGACGTTAATGTATGTACGTGGTGTACCGCCAATGAACCCTCCCCCGTGTATATATAAAATGGTGTATTCGGGATATTGGCAGCTAACATGTCGTGCAACAAATTGATTATCGATGATGTTTTTATGCTGTATGCCTTTTATGTTTAGCGGAATATGAGGAATAGAGTTTAGTATTTTCTTTGCTCTTTTCGTTACATCCTGATGAGACCCAATTTTTGAGGTCCGTTTAAAAAATATTTGTGAAGTTCGTTTGAAAAGTTCAATTTGTATGCTCAATTGAAAATGACTCCCATTGTTGGATGTAGCGCAAAGAAAAATAATGTGATGTTTAGAATCTACAATGTTAAAACGTCAGCAACTGTCACCTTGGTGATAGTTGCTGACGTTTTACGTTTGATATTGGGGATATTACGTTACAAAAATGCAAAAGTGTACCGCGCTTCGGGTGGTAAAATATTTAATGTAAAGGTTCTGATGCGTTTACTTATTGTAGAATATAACGGGATTTTTCAATTCTTCCCACGCATTGAGGTTTGCGCCATAATAACTTTCTATAACATGACGTTTTACTTTGAGAGTGGGGGTAACAAATCCATTGTCGACATTCCATTGTTTTTGAGTGATAACTATATAGTGAATCTGCTCATGCTTATCCAATTTTCTATTGGTTTTTTCTCGTAAAAGATTCATGGATTTTCGTAGCTCCTCTCCCCATTCTTGATTTTCAGAAAGAGTGATTATGGCACACGGTTGTTGCTGCCCTTCTCCTATTACGCAGCACGCTTCCACCTGGGGGTGTGCACCTAATATATTTTCAATGGGCGCGGGTGATATGTATTTACCTTTTGATGTTTTAAAGATTTCTTTAAATCGTCCGGTTATTTTTAAATACCCATCACTGTCAATTTCTCCTTTGTCTCCCGTTTTTATGAAACCGTCTGTGCTATACAGTTCATGGGTTTTGTCCAAATCTTGATAGTACCCAAGTGTATTGGATGGACTTTTAACGAGAACCTCTCCTTCATCTGAAATTCTATGTTGTATGTTTCCAAGTGTTACGCCAACACTTCCAATCTTAACCTTTCCTGGTAAATTGGCGTGTGTAACCCCGGCAAACTCCGTCATTCCATATCCCTCTAGTATTTCAAAATCAATGTTATGAAACCAGATTAAGGTATCAGGGGGTATTGGAGCAGCCCCACTAAAAGCGACTCTAACGTTATCAAGACCAATGTTTGTTAAGGCTGCTTTAGGATTGTTGCTAAGTCTGTGTCTGATTGTTCATGATCAAAAGTTTTATGACCAGAGGTTTTAATAAGTGTTTGCCAATCGTATCCACTGTTGTTTTTATTTTCATTAAAGTTGATTCTATCTACATGGGTAGGAATAGCATCTAACATGGGTTCTGGTTCGTCTAGATTTCCAATGAATATGGCTTTCGCTTCTGAGTGTCGAAGTATTTGTTGTGTTGTGGATTTACCAAGTAGGGGGTAGAGTGGTACGGAAACCATACCTGCTGCCCATATGGCTAAATCAGATAATATCCATTGGGCACAATTTTTTGACATGATAGCTATTCGGCTACCAGGTTCATAGCCTTGGTTATTTAACCAAGATGCAATATGTTGGACGAGTTGATAGGCTTCAGACCACGTATATTTTATGGTACTTCCGTTTTCAGTTATTTGGGTTAAAAATACATGGTCTTTTTGTTCGTGTGCCCATTGCTTAAGCATTGCTTGGGGTGTCCGGATAGCCATAGGAATTCCTCGGAGTGGTGATCGGTTTCGGTCGATGAAAAGAAAGAAAGTATCGCGTTATTAACCGGTGATCTATCACCTAGGAGACAGTGAATCAGCTATGAGTCATCAAGACCATAATAAAAAAAGTGATTGAAAACGAATGGTTTGGTGAAATTCCAGAAGAACTATCCGCTATTCTCGCTAATGAGGCGATGCCCCGAACGTTGGTTGATGGAGAATTGTTGCATGCTAAAGGGGATGCAGCAGAAGGTGTGTATTTGGTTGTCAGTGGGCGAGTTCGTTTCAGCACGTTTGGTCTGGATGGACAAGAAATGCTGCAAACATATTATGAGCCAGGTAATTGGTTTGGAGAAGTCTCTGCATTAGATGATAAAGCAAGGATACACGATGCGGTGGTTGTGGGTGATACAAAACTATTGTTGTTACCTAAAGCTCGGTTCCTCACTTTGTTGGAGGAACATCCAGAATTATATCCCCATATCGTAAAAATGCTTTGCCGTAAAATTAGGGTAATTTTAGATGAATATCATGATGCGGTTTTTGTACCACTGCATGCTCGTCTAGCGAAGAAATTGTTGGAATTGGCTAAGGTTTATGGGCAGAAAAAGGATGATGGTTGTTTAATTGATTTTCCTTTACCACAAGATGAACTGTGTTTAATGGTCCATGGATCACGCCAGCGTGTGAATAAAATTTTGAATGTATGGAAGAGTAAAGGATGGATACAGATCAATTATGGAAAAATAACGTTATTAGATATTCCCTCTTTGGAAGAGGTGTTTGAGGAGTATTAAATATACCTATCAGCAATTTGTGTGATTTTTAGCTGCGTCGCGATATGCAGACGCAGGTTTTATAGGCTATTAAAGTGTTATCGTAGACTCTGTCATTATCACAGCAGAACCACCGATACGAATGGTGAGGTCTTTCTCTTGTTTGTTATCCATTTCTAAATGCAAATAACTTCGACGTTCTTCATTTGCGCCCCGTTGTACAGTAAATACATGGGTACCTTTTTGAATACGAGAGTTTTGGCATAGGTAGTTGGCAAAATCTGCAATCACCGGTGCAATGGGTGGATCTTCATGAATGGCGATGTCTGGACCAACCAAACGTGCGTGAAAATCAGCAGAGTTTTCATCGGTATTATTAGAAAATAATAAGATGCCTAGTGCCGCTGATGATGGTGCGGAGGACTGGCTCCAAGCCTTGATGTCAAAGCGAGCGGCACGAATCGCATTGTATGATTTAATGGGCACGATAAGGTAAGGGGCATCACAAGAGACTATCAGGGGGAGATGGTTATCAAAACTGATGTCAGCAGGGATTAATGAGAGCATGCTTGCAAGCTCTTCTGTGGTTGGTACAAAGCGATCAACCACCGCATGTGTATCTTGAGATTGAATGATAACGCCGGGTTTACCGTTGTCGTTAGTAACGTAAATCTCAGAGACATTGTTGTTATTTTTGAAATAGAGTGGTGTTGATGAATCTAGTGGTAGTAGCTTCAAAGAGGTAAGAACGTAGGATGCAGCGATAAGTGTGTGTGTTGCTGGTTTTACTTCTCTTTTAAAGGCAGTAAAAATACGCAGTTGCTTGGTGTCTTTATCCGCATCATCAAAAACAAATACAGTATCAGATGCATTGGTTTCATTTGCAATCAGTTGCATCTGGTAATCACTAAGGCCTTCTGCATTGGGAAATACGGGGATTCTTGCACCGTTAAAGGGCTTATTAGTGAAAACATCTGCGGTATAAAATGTGTAGTCCATTGATCGCTCCGATGACCATCATTGTTATTTGTATTTCATAATAGCAGGTAAAGTGCCAAAAGGTTTGGTTGGGGCTTGTTCTTGTGCCCCGTTTTTGTACCTAGTTCCTGTATTTAGCAATCTATGACAGTGAAGGTTTAATGGTGTTTTTTAGTCGGCTAATAACACTGACCGCCAGCAGAACCAGCGCTCCGGCGAGAATGCCGGTAACTGCACTCAATAATGTCGGGGTGATGGTTAATAATATGTCGCTTCCAGGCGCAGACTCGAGTGCTTTCAGGATAACTTCGTTGAGATGGTGAACAGGAGGAATGCCGTGAATGAGGATACCTCCTCCCACTAAAAACATGGCTGCGGTGCCAACAATAGACAATGTTTTCATCAAATAAGGTGCAAATACTAAGAGCCCTTTCCCTACTGCGGCTTGAATTTTTCCTATGGTATCGGTACCTGCATGTTGTAATAAATAAAGCCCAGCGTCATCGAGCTTTACAATACCGGCAACAATGCCGTATACCCCAATAGTAATGAGCAATGCTAAACCTGAGACAATGGCTACCTGAATACCGAACGGAGCTTCTTGTACTGTTCCGAGGGTAATGACAATTATTTCAGCAGACAGTATAAAATCAGTACGTATAGCGCCTTTAATTTTATCTTTCTCAAAGGCTACTAGATCAATATTAGGGTCACTGAGTGCTTTGAGTTTGTTCTTGTGGTTGTGTAGTTCGTCATCATTATGGCTGAACAGCTTATGGGCGATTTTCTCAAACCCCTCATAACATAAAAATAACCCACCAATAATCAAACATACCGTGACAGCCCAAGGTGCAACGGCACTAATTAGCAGGGCTGCGGGGACAAGTATCATTTTATTTTTTAGAGAGCCCTTTGCAACCGCCCACACTACGGGTAGCTCACGTTCGGCTCGTACCCCTGACACTTGTTCAGCATTTAGTGCTAAGTCATCGCCTAATACCCCAGCCGTTTTTTTTGCCGCAACTTTTGAGAGTACTGCAATGTCGTCCAGTAACACGGCGATATCATCAATAAGTGCTAAGAGGCTTGATCCTGCCATTGGGAAGTCCTTGGGGAATTGTTGGGTGAAGAGGCGTGTTAGTAGGCTGGAAAGGTTACTGTATTCTTTGAAAAAATGCACGAGGGATTAGCGGGTATACGTGTAAGGGGAGCAGGGAATCTAGAGGAGCGTGCAGAGGGTACCGCAAAAAATGTACCCTCTGCACGTTCTTAATGGTTATGTTATAAGTTGCAGACACCTGCCTCAAAATCTACGGTCGCGGCTGAGCGGGCTTCGTTCCAACTCTTTTCCTTGTATTCAGCTGTAAATATTGCTGCTGCTTCAGCATCTTCAACAATAAAACCAAAATCTTGTAGTGCTGCAGGATAAAGGTTCTTTGACCCGATATAAAAGGCAGCATCATCCACAGAAATCACTTTTGCATGGTTTGCAACGCCATTGCCATTACTCCACGTGTCTATACCCGCAGTGATGCGGATAGGAGCAAGTTGTAATGAACTACATACGATATCTTCAGCATGAGCTTGTGAGATATTGTTTTGGTTTTTTACTTTTCGTACAAGAATGTCCGATATTTCGGTCATCTTTTTCATGTTGGAATAAGGCGCAAGCAAACTTTGTTTGGCCCCAGGAGCGCTAACCATGATGCGAACAGGAACGTTGTTGATTAACTTGTCAGCCAAGATGTCAAATAGACGGGCATCATAATAAGAATTTGCAAAAGGAGGTGCACAAGGAGCAATCAAGTCCTGTTGTGACAGGTAAACATTATTTTGAGCGCTGGCGACTAACGCACGTAGACCCTCTTCTTCAAGATTTGCAACGCTGTAATCGCTATCGTTATTAATATAATCGTTGAATAACCCAGAGCATGCCGCTTCACTATCATTGGCAGCAGGTAAGCCACCAGAAGTACCTCCAGGCACCTCCATTCCAAAACCTAATCCACCTAAAGCCAGTACCGTTGCCGATCCGGTTTCTTCTACCAATAGTGAGGGGTGTGTTGATGGACATGACCACCAGCTGACACCATCTCTACGTTCAACATCCACGTAAAATGTAGAGTTCCACCAGCTATCGCCCCAAGTGCAGGCAAAGTCCCATAATTGGTCAGCAAACTTGTGGGATGACTCGGTCGCAGGGCCACTAAGGAGCATCGTTACATCGCTGATAGGATTGGCAACGTTGCCGTAAGCCCCTTCCCACATATTGTGTCCACCAACAATGGCCGTTTTTGCATCAACAGCGATTATTTTTGAGTGGTTCCACGAGTACAACCAGCTTGTTTCTACACCAGCAACGATAAGATTGGCATTATTTGCATAGGAACCTAAATCATTTTCTAATCGCTCTAAATACGCAGCGGCACTTTCCGTAGCAGAGCTTGCAAAGTTCCCCATACCAGGAGGAGTGCCACCAAGGATACGAATAGTGACATTCGGATAGTTACGTCGAGCGTTTTTAATGCCGTCTACAATGGCTTTTTGAAAGATTCCATCGGGATAGGTTATTAAGGTTGTGATATCTACCCATTGTGTTGCGTTGGAAATATCACGATAAATTGCATCTGCTAAGGCTTGTGCCCCTGTTGCGGTGGAACAATCGGTTTCGCCCCAGCAATTAGGCGATTGTAGTAACTAGCTGCTATCAAAAGCACCATTTTCAACAATTTGATTACCTGTAGTTCGCTCCCAAACCGAACCTTGTGAACCTGGAGCTAGGTTTTCTAGCGTTTGGCTTACCGCATCAATATGGGGTGTAGCATTTTGAGCATGGGTAATGTCAACGGAATTGAATAATGTTGTGGCCGCTAAGGTTAGCGCACACAGCGAACGGTGCTTTGATGGAGCTTTAATCATGAGTGAAGCCTTATAAATAACTGCTAGCCCGAAAGGGAATGTAATATTCGTAATGGCGCACATTTATTGATATATGATTCGTAAATGTGCGTATTGGTAAATTTCGGGCGCATTATAGGCGTTTGATCAAAAAATCAACAAGTGTTACATGGAAATGAAATGTAAACGAAGTGTTTCAGTATTTATTGTTTTGGTTTCTTAAGGGTTTCTTATGAGTCATAAGGGTGGTGGTGTTATTGGTTTTTTTGATGTTGTATTTTTCGTAGATACCGTTGCTGGTTTTTTTCAGCACGCTTAAGCATAAAATTCTTGATGGCTGGGGTGTTATTTACTTTGACGAAAAGGGCTGGGCTGACAAGAAAAAGCTTTGCCATTATTTTCATGGATGTGTTTTTGCAGATGAGAACTTCGAAGGGGCGTTTGGTTAGTACACCTGAAAATAATGTTTTCTCAATATCAGCGGTTGTTAGTTCGTTACCGCTTGAGAATGTTAAGGCTGCGGATTCATGTTGTGTTTGTAGGTCTAACATCGGTGTTGCAATGGCGTCGGGACACAGCAAAGTCACCGCGATATTGTGTTCAGCGAGTTGTGCCGCCAATGATGTCGAATAACCTCTTACTGCAAATTTAGACGTACTATAAGCAGAAAGACCTGGAGTGGGTAACAGTGATGCCAGGGAGCAAAAATTAATGATATGGCCGGCATTGTTTTGTTGCATCCAGTTTGCCGCGGTTTGACACCCCAGTATGAGGCCTTTGACGTTGATATTAAGGTGTTTATCGATGTCAGTATTGGTTAAATCCGTCGGGAAACCTGGACGAAGGTAGCCCGCTATGTTGAGCATAATATCGAGACTTGGGCGATGTGTTGCTAATATTTTTTGTGCCTCTCGCCATTGAGGCTCATCACAAATATCCATCACATGGGGTATGACATTGTTCTGAGGCCAGCGGTCTTCTTGCGCTGCCAAGGCTAACGCCTCGGCATTAATATCACAGGCAAAAACAAAGTAATCTCGTTTTGCAAAAGCCCCAACAAGGTGTCGTCCGACACCACTTGCGGCACCGGTAATCCATACGGTTTTATTATTCATACGTACCCCCTAATATGATCAGATTATGATTGGTACTGCCCAATCTTCATTTGGCCAAACCGAAACGCCGGTTGCACAGTGCGTGTATGCCAGGTATGGGCTTGCTCAGATGATGAGATCACATTAAAGAACCCTGGGTGATCGGGGTTTGGTCCGGCGATAGTTTTTTCCATTACCATCGAGATATACTGATCAATACTGTTTTCCAGCGTATTACCGTTAAGGATAATCTCCATATCAAAATGCTGTGCGTATTTTTTAACGCCAGGAATGTTTGATTGCAACGGCGCGTAACTGTCGACACTCATACCGTTTTCACTAGAAACATAAATTTGATCATTTACGTGAACTACAAGAGAGTGATTGCCTTTTGTGTGCCCGGGGGTTTGCACCAATGCCACACCGTCTCCTAACATCACGCTGTTATCCAATAGGATGACACGCTCTGCAGGGATATCACGGGTGCCGTCGGGGCAATACCATTTCTTCTGGGTGACCAATAGGCCTTGGGCAGATTCCCATTCTTGACGCATGACGAGTAATTTGGCGTTAGGAAAATAACCAGGTGTTGTGCTGCTGCCCATCCATTTACGAAGCTCTTGAGTGTGTAGATGATCGTAAGAGATGTAATCAATGGATTCGGGGGGAATACCCGCCTTTTGAAGTTCGACTTCTACAGAGCTATAGAAAGGTAATAGTTTTTCTTTTGTCATATTACCCAGGCGGCCCATTTTGTCGGTTAGCAACTTAAAGAACGGTGTCTTTGTGTTGCCTTCGACATCAGCAGGACCAAACAACAGCGTCTTTTTGCCTTGGCTGGTTTGAAATTGAATGATGAAAGCGCGATTACCTAAGAAAATAAACGGCACCAAAGATTTTACCGCGTTGAGATACGCGTATTTCGTTGGATAAGGAGCAGAAACAATATCGACGGATTGAAAGTACTCTACCGGGTTACCAGCCAGCATACGTTCTCTAAAACGTACTGCACGTTGGCGTACTTCCTCTAAACGCTCCTTAGGGCGGGAGCTCGATCTGGCACCAATAAAATCCTCAATAACGGAGATACCCAAAGGTGCTAGGGTTTCTTTTTGATGTGCTGTTATGTTCTCTTTGGCGGTCATATCACTTTCTCTCTCTCGGATTGCATGCCTAATTGATCATTGAATTGATCTTAGTCCAAGGCCACAGCGAGAGCTATGATAGTAAGTGACGAGGGGTGATCCTATGTGCCAAAATTGTATTAGAGCTGTTGTCGATATTGAGAAGGAGATAGTCCTTCGATACGCTTAAACGCCCTAGAAAAAGCCGCCCGGTCTGAAAAGTGTAAACGTTCGGCAATTCTATCCATGGTTAACTCTGGTTGTTCTAGCAAAGCTTTACTTTGCTCAATTAAGAAACCTACTCGAACAGCGGAAAAGGTAACACCCATCTCATTGAGCTTACGTTGTAATGATCGCACGCTTACGTTTAGCTCCTTTGCAACCATGCCAATATTTAGGGTTTCATCACTATCCAATTGACGTAACACGTGGGTTACTCGAGTGACTATTCCTTCGCTTTTTGCCAGAATTGCTATTTTCTTTTTGAGTGCCACGAGGGCATCATCTTCTAACTCTGGGCAATAGGATGCTAATGGTTTATTTGATATTCCGGCAGGTAGAACCAACAGGTTACATTGTTGGTTGAATAAAACAGGGCATTGAAAAACAGTTTCATACTCTTGAGCATCAGACTCATCACAGGTGAAGTGTACTTCTTTTACGATATTCTCGTGCCCGGTAAGAAGAGGCCCAACGCGAAGAAAGGTGCCAAAAACAAACTCGACGGCGAATTGAAGCTGTCGAGTGGACAGTTGAGATTGGTTGTCACAGCGAAGGTAGTCGTTACTCTGGGTGCTATGATATTGCGCCGTAAAACCGGGAGTCCAGGTTGAACCAATAAGTGAGATGATGTTTTCCAGGCAGCTTCGCATGGTTTTGCCTGTTACCATCAACGTCATCAGTTCATCAATTTGTTCGTAGCTAATGATTTTTACGAAGGGCAATACCGTATTGAAAGGGGCTGTGGCAACAAGCGCATCGGCTAAGTCAAATAAAGCCCCAAGCTCAATGGTAGCGTTATCTGTCAGTGTTGAAAAATCGTAGGAGAGGTTTTTAAGTGTTTCACCTATAGGTAGGCTGTGCACCGCGGCGGCTTGTATAAGAGAGCGACTAAAAACAGCGGGTAGTCTTATGTTGGGTTGTTTCATGTGTTAAGAGCGCTAACCTGACGGTGAATAAAACATAGTACGTACTCCCGCTGGCCAAGGCAAATTGATCTCGTATACAGAATATAGGGTTGTGTCATTAGTACTCATTAGCGATGTTACTTTGTCACAAAGGAAAATGAGCCTCGTTGGTATATTGCTTAACAGAAGAAAACAACTATCTAGCAATGACGAGTGGAGCAGTAACACATGAAGCGGATTCTTGGCGTAGTACTACTATCTTTAATTAGCACAGGGGTTTCTGCAGCATTTATCACCAGCAGCCCACAGGTTTCAGGGTTTCTGGAAACGAACTCGCTAGAGCCAGGGGTAGCGATGATGATTGCGTTTGGTGTTGCTGGATTAGTAGTAACAAGGCGTCGAATGAAGGGATGATGTGGCTGGTGATGGCCATAGTAGAGCGTCGACAGTAATAATATGAATTAAGCTTGTTATTTGGTTGTTTATTGAACGTAGTTTTGTTTAACGAGCCTCTTATATACGTTGAATAAATGGTGCCCTTCTAACCTGTTGATTTATATGAAAATAAAGCAACAAATATAAAGGCTGGGGTTGTTGGATATATTGATGGCGCCTCGTTGTCACATTGTTTAACAGGACAGGGAGTGTTAAGAGATTGATTTGTTTGAATAAAAACCTGAAAATAGGACAAGGAATTTTTGCATGAGCGGCGCGGGGAAAATTTAGCGTGCCATGTATTCGGCTGTTACACTTTTCGAAGTAATATTTATTTTGGTTGTTGCGTAATGGTAGCGGTAGAACATTGCAATTAAAGAGTGGTTCGGCACAGTGAGTTATTAGTATCCGTTAATTATTT
>MAAL01000163.1 GCA_002163245.1 Gammaproteobacteria bacterium 42_54_T18
ATTGAACAGAATGAAAGGCAACAGTGATTCGGTTACAATCTAGTTCTCAATTAACCAACACTCCACTATGGTGTCGACTTATATCCATTTCAGACTCATTCCTGTATTAGAAAATACTTATGGAAGTTATTACGATTGGTAATTGCTTAGTGATATAAACACTTCCAACGGGCGCTGTATCCAGAAAGTACCCACGAACTTATGTTTTCGTCCTATGGTGAAAAATATCTTCATACAACTCTTTCATTCTGGCTCTCTTTTAACCTTCTATTTGAAATCCTATGACCGTCGGCTTTATGGCCGAAAGAAGACGTTAATGAACCAGAAGTTTTAGGGCATGTTTCTTGGTGCGATAAAAATCAACAGCCCCCCCCTAGTATTACCAAAGTGTCCAGCAGCTCGTTGTAACATATAGAAGTAACACACATAACCAATTGAAAATAAAGGAAATTTATAATGATTAGTAGAAAACCCCACTATTCAGTAGGATTGAAAATCCTCGTGTCCTTGGTTCGATTCCGAGACCGGGCACCATATTTAACAAAAAAGCCCATGCAATGCATGGGCTTTTTTGTTTCTGCAATTTTTGACTAAATTTACTTCGCCACACCCTTCTTAGACATTAACACCTCAGACTTCGCCAGTGCCTTGTTCGTTAGCGATGTCACAACATTTCCCGACACCGTGTCGTACGGCGGTACAAACAACTCGTTTTGAAAAAATGCTGGATTATTGTCAATCAACGGATTCCTGTCCACCAACGTTGAGGCAGCTACCATGGACAGCGTATTAACAATACGATCCTGAACCTGTTTACCAATGAAGTAATTGGCAAAAACTTCCGCAGCCTCGAGTTTCTTACCCTGTAGCGTATTCACAAAGTTAATCGTGTCAAGCCATACCATGCTGCCTTCTTTAAATTGAATTAGCTGCCAATTCGCACCTTTTTTATTTTCCCTAATAATCTCCGGCCCCCAGCTACTCACGATATGTAGCTTATCGTTAAACACCGGAGCACTGTTCCACAAATCCCCGGCATTACCATATAACGATGTAAGCTTCTTCACAAAGTCACTGCTATCGGCCTTTAACTGCATCAGCTCTTCACGTTTATCTTGCTCTACCAGTTGATTGATATAGAAAGGAGATTTACCCATCGCCATCAGAGTAATGCCAATGTTGTACCATTCTTGGCTGCGGTTATAAGACACCTTCCCCTTCCATCGAGGCTTCCACAGGTCTGCTAGTGACACAGGCAGATCTTTTTGATCGACCACATCACGATTGGCATAAAACCCATAAGCGCCACCACCCCAAGGTATATACAGCTTATTACTGCCTTCCATACCGATAGGAATGTCCGTTAACGTCGGTTCAAGCGCTTTATAATTTGTCAGCCGTGGCGACGCTGTATCAACTGGCTGTAATAATCGCTGTATTCGCTGACCTTTCATTTTTATAAAAAACAGCGTTAGAAATGCAACATCAACATGGCCAGAGCGAATAACATTAAACATCTGGTCTGCATCATCAGCAAAGGTGTCAATGACGTCTACTTTTATGTCATAGCCTTTTTCAGCCAACAACAAATTGACATTATCTATGTCAGCATTAGTGACGTAACCATCCCACGTGAAAATCCGCAACGACTGCGTCGCTTGAGCAAAGCTTACACTCCCTCCCCATAGCATTACGCACAATAAAGCAGCAATCCGCCCACTCAACATGTTCACCTCCATCCTAGGCAGCAACATAAAAAAACAACTACGCACCGAATTAGTATAGTTGCGATATTTAAGGCTAGCCCCGTTATCCTCTTTTTTCGATGATTTTATTGACGTCATACCAAAAAAATCCATTAGACTTGAGCCCAACAAACACTCTATGCTGTGAAAAATAGCCCTGGGAAAGAAAATGCCTCGTATTATTGTTGTAGAAGACGACCCCGCCATCGGGGAAATGCTGACATACCATTTAAAAGACCTCAATTTTGACGTCCAACTATTTAACGATGGGCTAGACGCCAAAAATTACCTAACATCAAACAATGACTTTGATTTGGTGATTCTTGACATCATGCTACCAGGATATAATGGCCTGGATTTATGCCGAGAGCTTCGCCAACTTAAACCCGACCTTTTAATCATGATGCTTACATCCCTTGACGGCGAGGCTGATAGAGTTATCGGATTAGAACTTGGGGCAGACGATTATTTAACCAAACCTTTTAGCGTACGAGAGTGCCAAGCTCGTGTAAAAGCATTGCTAAGAAGGGCTCAGCGAAACCCCGCCCCTTCACCACCCAAGCAAAATACTCTCACTTTTGATGGGTTAGAAATAAGCATCGATCAGCACGAAGTATTGTTAGAGGGCAAGCTCATCGAACTCACCGCTCGTGAATTCAACTTACTCACACACCTTGCGGGAAATGCCGGCCAGGTATTTACCCGACACCAATTACTCGATACCGTTTGGGGTTACAGCCACGACGGGTACGAACACACTGTAAACACCCATATCAATCGCTTACGCAAAAAGCTCAAGCGAGCCGACAAAACGGATTATGTGCAGACCGTATGGGGTGTTGGTTATAAATTTGCGAAAACTAACTAAACAATGAAAATCACTCATAGCTTATACCGTCGCATATCCATTGTTCTATTGGCTGTCTTTCTTATTATGGCTGGCCTTTTGGCTTGGCTGTTCGAACAATCTAGTCGCTCAATTCAAGATGAGACATCCCAACGTTTACATTTAAAACTGGCCGAACATATTGTTCACGATCTATCTATTGATGAAGATGGAAGTTTTAACAAAGAGAGCATTAAAAAAGCCTTTCATATGATGATGGTGTTAGGCCCATCCATTGAATTATATGTGGTAGATACTCAAGGAAAATTATTAGCCTACGATGCCCCAGAAGAAAAAATCAAACTTCACCACATCAATATTGAGCCCATTCGACAATTTACTCGTGGTGAACCGGAACTGCCTCTTTTGGGTGATGACCCGCGATCATCAACACGAATGAAAATATTTTCCGCCGCCTCCATTCAACATAAAGACAAAATGATTGGGTATTTATATGTCATCATCGGTGGCGAGAATTACGACAGCATATCCACAGCATTACAACTGAGCAAAGCTTGGCAAATTGGACTCTTTGGTATGGGCGCTGCGCTGCTGTTTCTACTCGCCGCTTCTCTTTTGTTATTTTATGCACTGACGAAACCGTTACGCGTATTAACCTTAGAAATCACGGCCTTTGAAAAATCAGGATTCAAACAGCTTCCAACAGGTAACAAACGACACAACTCTCACACAAGCATTAGCCACAAGCCCGAGCGTAGCATTAACAGTTCGGAAGTATCCCAACTATCATCGTCATTTCACCACATGGCACAACAAATCGTGGTGTTATTAGAGCGACTGGAAAAACTCGACAAAGTTCGTAAAGAATTTCTGGCCTACGTATCCCATGATTTACGAACACCGCTAACAGGGACAACGGCTTATTTGGAGACCTTGGCGTTAAAATTTGACTCATTAGATGATGCAGAAAAACTCGATTTTATTGCAAAATCACAAGCCAACTGCTTACGTCTTGACAGCATGATTAACGAGCTCTTTGAATTAGCCCGCCTGGACAACAATCAAGTTTCACTCAACAGCCAATCGTTTTCCATTGAAGATTCACTAAGTGATTTATATGCTAGCTTAGAAGGCATTGCACAGAAAAAACACATTCAGCTAAACGTACAATGTGATTTAGAGAATAGTTCAGTTAATGGAGATATCGCCAAGCTAGAACGAGTCATTCAAAATCTCGTTGAAAATGCGATTCATTACACGCCTGAAAATGGCACAGTCACGATATCAGCAAACGTCACTCCAGTAGACTCAACCTTAACAAATGCAGTAGACAGTCTTCGCATTGCTATTTCAGATACTGGGCAAG
This sequence comes from Gammaproteobacteria bacterium 42_54_T18, assembly GCA_002163245.1. Lineage (GTDB taxonomy): Bacteria > Pseudomonadota > Gammaproteobacteria > Pseudomonadales > Ketobacteraceae > 42-54-T18. The sequence continues at coordinate 3,959 of MAAL01000163.1, forward strand.
GCATTAGCGAGATAGATTTACCTTATATTTTTGAGCCCTACTACCGTTCAAAAAATGCATTAGAACCATATCAAAAAGGTACGGGATTAGGATTGGCGATTTGCCAGCGGCTGTTAACATTGCACGACATTCAGCTCAATGTCGACAGCACATTAAATACAGGTACTTGTTTTTACTTTGATATAGCAGTGGAAGCAGATATATAAAAGCAAACAGTATATCGCCCCTTACTCGCATTCCTCTAGCACCCTGCCCTTACTTAGGAAAACAAACGCTTCCCTAAGTAAGGCTAAAAAAACCTATTGCGCTTCGAAATCATCTTCCCTCAGTTTTGCCGAACCATCCTCTTGCAACACCCACAACTCCTTATGAATTACACCGCCCGCTTTATTCATTTTCCAACCAGAAGTAATCACCGCTTGCTGGTGGTCCAGTACGGTAATAACTGGATCTATATATTCCACATCAGAAAAACCATCAGCAATTAACTTCTCCCAAAAACCTCTTACTTCATCAGCTCCTGTGTATACACCAAAGGGCTTCGCCTGCATAACAGCATTAGACTCGTACTCAGCAGCACACCCTGCTGCATTACCCGCATTAAACGCCGATTTCCAACGCTCACTAGCCTTTTTCACTGCGTTTATTAACAACACCTCCTCTATCAGCACCTGCGTACTCCTAACCTCTGCAAACGCAAAATCAAGTGCAGCCATAACTGCCGCATGTACTTGGGCGGCCTCCACTTTCACCCCCTCAAATTCAACATCCATCGTTGCGCAAGCATCATGAGCGACAGAACAGACATACCCTAAATCTGCTGCTGCTCTTGTTACCGCATCAACACACATATATGTCATTGCTCCCGCAATCACTACATTTTTAACGCCCCTTTCCTCCAACAGATCCACTAGTGGTGTACCTTTAAAACTGTTTATCTGGTGCTTTACAACAACAGGCTCGCCTTGAGCAGGTGCAAGCAGAGGGTGAATCAAAGCCCCCTCGGACCCTGCTGAGAAAAAAGCCGTTTCAGTATCCAGAAACTCGTGGCGTACGTGGATAACGGGGAGACTGCTTTCCCTAAATGCATCAAGCAAATTCACGCTATGCTTAGCCGCAACATCCATACCAACCAAAGGGCATTTTCCACCGTCGAAATAATCATTTTGGATATCAATCAATAATAGTGCTGTCGTCATCATCATCTCTCTTTCCGTTTATGTACTGAGTGCCTACGCTTCGTTTCTACGTTCAACTACTGTGAAAACAAGATCTATTATTACTGTAATCACCCTGCTACACTAAAGTCAAAACTGGCACATTTCGAGTCGATACTGACAAATGACGATTTCTTCCGTACACATAGGGATTATCAATTACCCCGGTGCAATGCAATCAGCCATCCATGGCTTTACCGAGATGTTCACCCTGGCAAATGGCATTGCCGCTGACGCGGGGATTAATAAACGAATCCACCTGACTTTGATTAACGTCAATCAATTACCCACACCGGGCAAGCTACAAGCCTTGATTATTCCTCCGCTAATGGATAAACAACAATATTTAAATGTAGACTCCTCCATCCAGCAATGGATTCTCAAACAGCACGCCAATGGTGCAACGCTTTGCTCATCATGCGCAGGCACTTTTGTCATTGCATCAACCGGATTACTTGATCAACGCCCGGCGACAACACACTGGGACCTTGCCCACCAATTCCGTCAGTCGTTCCCAGACATACTTTTAGATATCGACAAAATCCTGGTCAATGATGCCGACATCATTACTGCAGGTGGTTTAATGTCATGGATTGATTTGGGGTTAGAACTAGTCGCACAATTTGTTCAGCCCTCCGTTATGCGACAACTTGGTCAGTACATGGTGGTAGACACTGGCCTGAGAGAACAACGTTAGTACCAACGTTTCAACCCAGTGTTAGATCATGGCGACAAAGCCATTGTCAAAGCTCAACATTTCATTCACAAGCATTTTGATCAATCCATCACTATAGAAAACTTATGCTCATTGTGCTGCTTGAGTGAGCGCACATTTTTACGCCACTTCGTAAAAGCGACCACGTTAAAGCCAACCCAATATATTCAGCAAATACGTATTAAAAAAGCTTGTGAGCTGATTGAATCAAGTACATCAACATTTGAAACGATCGCTGCCACTGTTGGGTATGAAGATAGCAGCGCATTCAGAAAAACATTCGTTAAGATTATTGGATTAACCCCGAGAGAATTTAAGCAGCGGTTTGTTATATAGTGCGGCAAGCACAGCGCTGATCATTTTTCACCCGCCAGTTTATACTTTGTTTATAAATTGTTTATGAATTCTATATAAACCCGTTACTTTGGCGTGACATCTATTACGCATTCTATCTCTTGTAAGTTCACATTCTACAAAGCCACTCAAAAACAAACACAACGAGAGAAAGAAAATGAACATAAAAAAAACTGTCATCGCCAGCATGCTTGGCTTATCTGCTATTTCCGTTAACGTACAAGCAGAACAATTTACGGTTAAAATAGAAAACCTGACGAATGGCATTTTTTTCACACCTTTACTCGTTGCGGCCCACGACAGTTCGACCAGCCTTTTCCAAACCGGCACATCGGCAAACGCCTCTCTTGAAGCAATGGCAGAGGGTGGTGATATTAGCGGTTTAGCTGCTGACATTGCTGGCACCTCCCCCACTACGGCTGAAAACCCAGCTGCCGGATTGCTAGCACCAGGTGCTAACACGACAACATCCATGCTTAATACCGACGGTACGGCTAACGACTATCTATCAATTGTTGGCATGCTGCTTCCTACCAACGATGGTTTTGTGGGCCTTAATTCATGGGAAATCCCAAGCACCGCGGGCACCTACACTTTCACAATTAATGGATATGATGCTGGCACCGAAGCCAACGATGAATTAACCACGAGCATTCCTGCGCCGATAGACTTTGGCACCGGAACCGGTGGTACAGGTGTCGCCGCAAGCGATAACAACACCAACGTTCACATACACCGCGGATCAATTGGTGATGACAATAGCACTGGCGGTATCAGTGACCTGGACAATAGTGTACATCGCTGGCTCAACCCTATCGCTCGTATCACTGTTGTTGTTCAATAACCGTAACTGAATAGAGGAGTCATCATCATGTCATTATTTAAAATTGACCTTCGTACAGCGATGGTTACCGGTGCTATCGGTACCAGCATGTTATTAACGGGTTGTGGTAGCAGTAGCTCTCATGACAACACTGTAGATATGCGCACCTATGAGATCAGCGTTAGTAATGTTACCCCTAACCAGCCTTTTTCACCGGTTGCTGTAATACTACACACGCCAGGTTATCAAGCTTGGGTTGACGGTGAAGCGGCGTCGTCAGCACTAGAGATATTGGCCGAAGAAGGGGATAACAGTAACCTGCTATCAAATGCAGGCGATCACAGCGCTTACCTTGCTGGCGATTCTGGAGCAGGTATTATCGGCCCTGGAAGCAGCGAAAATGTACAGCTTGAAGCGGACGTACAAAACGGCGTAAACCTTAGCGTTGTCACTATGCTGGTAAACACCAACGATGCATATACCGGCATTAACGCCTCTTCTTTAGCAGATTTAGCCTCAGGAGACAGCGTCAGTTTCAGAGCGCCAGTCTGGGATGCTGGAACAGAAGATAATACTGAAGCCGCGGGAACCATTCCCGGCCCTGCTGATGGTGGCGAAGGCTTTAACGCTGCGCGTTCCGATAACAGCGACCGAGTCCGTTTTCACAGCGGTGTTATCTCCAACCAAGATGGCTTAAGTGGATCGGTATTAACTGCCGATCACCGCTTTGACAATCCTGCGGCAGTTATCACTATTACCCGGCTCAATTAATTATTCAATAAACAAAGAAACCAAAAAAACCAACAATGGTCATCGTTGGTTTTTTTGGTTTCCTAACAACTTAATCCCCTAACAATCCAGTTGCAACTTACCCAATTTATCCAAACAACCCGCCCATCCCGCCTCATGACTCTGAGCTACATCCATTGATGGGAACCCTCGCTGTTCAATACAAACATCTGTTTTCCCATTTGTTCCAGCTTCGATAGTCACTGTAATTTGCGTCGTATAATGCCCGCCATCCCAGGCCCAAGTTAACGCCAATTCTGCCGGTTCGTTTAACGATGTATATTGCCCAAACGCCTTGTGGCGGCTTCCATCTACATCGACCATTTCCAATTGCCACTGCCCCTCTAGGCGAGCATCAATCCTTGGCTCAGATACTCGCATAGTGCCGGGAGCCATCCAATGCTTAACCAACGCTGGCTCCAACCAAGCGCGATAAACATCCTCTACGCTTAACGCAACACTCTTGTCTACCGCTATAGCCCAATCACTCGACATTACTTTACACCTTTTTCCCTAACCGTATCCCGTACAATGTCCCGCACCATATATAGCGCTGCCAGTGCTCGCGCCTCCGTAAAGTCTTCCGCCTCAATCAACGCCCCCATATCTTCAAGACTATGTTCAATCACCTCTAACGGCTCAGGCTCATCCCCTTCGAGACGTTTTTCATACAGGTTTTCAGCTAACACTATATGAATGATATGACCCATATACCCCGGTGACAATGTTAACTGTTTTAATTCAGTAAATTTGTGCGCACCATAACCAACCTCTTCCATTAATTCTCGGTTTGCTGCCTCAAACACCGTCTCCCCCAAATCCATCGCTCCTTTGGGTAACGTTAACTGATAATTTTCCGTACCGCAGGAATATTCTCGAATCAACAACACCGTTTTATCGTCCTTTAGAGCAACAATCATCACCGCAGGTATGGTCGGAGTTCGCAATCGCTCGTATTCTCGCTCCTCGCCATTAGAAAACTTAAGCTCAACACGCTCAATTCCAAATAATCGGCTCCGTGCAATCAGCTCTTTCTTTAAAATTTCGGGTTTTGTATGCATACTGGTAGTTGCTCTATTAATTGCTCTGTTAGCTGCGTTACTTCTCTGCTTATATCATTTATTTTCTAGGAGATACCATCATGATCGACTGGGACCATATCGACACTGTATTGCTGGACATGGACGGCACTTTGTTGGACCTGTATTTTGATAACCACTTTTGGTTAGAGCATCTACCGACCCATTATGCCAAGATCAACGATCTTACTCTTGAAAATGCAAAAGCCCAACTATATGAACAATTTAAGAGCCACCAAGGCACCTTAAATTGGTACTGCTTAGACTTTTGGAGCGAAGAATTAGGCTTCGATGTTGCTGCACTTAAATTGGACGTTGCTCATTTAATTAGCCCCCGCCCAAATGCCATTACTTTTTTAAAGAACGTAAAGGAATCTGGCCGACGAGCAATTCTTGTCACCAACGCGCACCGCAAGAGTTTAGAGCTAAAGTTAGAACGTACTGATATAGAACTTCACCTGGACGGCATTATCAGCTCTCACGATTTTGGTCTTCCCAAAGAAGATATGCTGTTTTGGGATGTACTCGCCCGAGAGATGCCCTATAACGAACAAAACACCTTATTAATTGATGACAACCTTACCGTGTTACGCTCTGCCAAAATGGCAGGAATTGGCCACACTTTGGCGATCCTTAAACCCGACAGTAAAAAACCTATCATAGATACACAAGAGTTTGTTCCCATTGACTGTTTTAGCTCTATAATGCCTCCCCCATTAAAACAGTTCGCTTAATAGCACCTGTAACTTGACCCACACATAGCTATGTCGAAATCATCGAAACAAGCTGGCAATGCCAGCTCCACGCAAAACAACAACATGTTAAAAGTACGCCTCGACAAATGGTTATGGGCCGCTCGATTCTACAAAACGCGTAGCATCGCTAAAGATATGATTGATGGTGGTAAAGTTCACTATGAAGGCCAGCGGGTAAAGCCAAGCAAAGAAGTTTCCCTTGATGCCATTATTCGCTTACGTCAAAGCAACGACGAGAAAACGATTATTATCACCAAAATAAGTGATAAACGCGGCAATGCCACAATGGCAGCCGAGCTCTATAAAGAAACCGAAGAAAGCATCACTGAGCGAGAACAAAGCTCAGAACAAAGGCGCCTACAACGTAGTGCCCAAAGCGGCCTCACTAGCGAAGGGCGCCCCACCAAAAAGCAACGCCGTAAAATCATTCAGTTTAACCAGCAATCACAGGACTAACTATGCAACACCAAGATACCAGCCAACGTTTTATGATCGACAACAGTTCGATTCGTGGAGAATGGTGCCGAATAGAGTCTACTTATCAAACGGTTATAGCAAAACACGACTACCCTCTCGCTGTACGAGGGTTGCTGGGTGAAATGATGGCGGCCGCTATCATGCTGAGTTCCACATTAAAATTTGAAGGTCGCCTAACATTACAAGCCAGAGGTAATGGTCCTGTTCAACTTGCAACAGTTGAATGTACCCACGACAAACAGCTACGTGCAGTTGCTCGCTGGCAAGGAGAGACAGACAACCTTACGTTTAACCAATTGCTGGACTCTGCAAATCTTGCCATTACTATCGAACCGTCCAAAGGTGAGAGCTACCAGGGGATCGTGTCACTAGAGCAAGAAAACCTGAGTCGCTGCCTAGAGCACTACTTTCAACAATCAGAGCAATTAGATACGCGCATCTGGCTTAACGAAGGGGACGGTCGCGCTGCTGGATTTATGATCCAGGTATTACCATACAACTCAACTGATAGCGCAATGTTAGACAAATCTGAAGATGACAAAGCAGAAGACTGGAATCGTGCCGTCGCCCTTGCTGACACGCTAAAAGCTGAAGAGCACCTTTCCCTATCTATAGAAGAATTACTACATCGCCTCTATCACGAAGAGTCAGTCAGGTTGTTTGATGCACACCCTATAGACTTTAAATGCTCATGCAGCCGCGAACGTATGAGCAAAGCACTAGTCTCTGTTGGCAAAGGTGAGTTAGACGATATCTTGGTCGAACAAGATCAAATAACCATGAATTGTGAGTTTTGCAACGCTAGTCATATCTTCGACAAAATGGACGTTCATATGCTATTTGAGGCTTCTAACCCCAACAATGATACCAATACCCATTAGCCGTATTTATACTGGGTATTTTGTGGGTGTATAAAGTGTAAGCGCTGTTTTCATAGTAGCCGACTTAAATTCAGAATCGAAAATCATTAGCATTTAGATTTAAAACCAAAATACCCATAAAACTCAATAGCTTGCAACAAAGTAAGCGCCTACTCTCGAAAGAAAAATATCACAACACCCGCGCCAGAATGTCATATTTAAAAGAAAAACGAACCCTTAGCGAAAATGGAAAGGTTTAGCCTTTTCCGTGCGAATTTGCCATACTAGCGCACCCAGAAATTCAGTCAGTGTGATTGAGCGACAAACAGACAGCTAAATATGCTTCCGTTTGCCAAAGCGCTACATCTGCCACCAGTTTGCAACCCAAACACCGGGCAGATAAACACTCTGACACATACAGTGAATCAAGCCATAGCATTATTGAATTCACCGTACACGACAGTATTATTTTTTGATTAAACATCGGCCAAAAGCCGTGAGGACTTAGGAACAATGACTCAATCACCTACGATCTACACTGATCTAAGCACCGCTCAATTGGTCGAAGAGGCCCTAGAACGCAAAGAAGGCCGTCTATCAGACAATGGAGCCTTCGTTGCCAACACAGGTGTTCGCACCGGACGCTCTCCTCTTGATCGTTTTATCGTAGATGAGCCTAGCACTAGCGATGCCATTCACTGGGGTCCAGTTAACCGTAAATTTGACGCTGCTAAATTTGATGCTTTATGGGATCGCGTTGAAGCACACGTTGCTACGGCTGATAGTTTTATTTCTAACCTGCACGTTGGCGCAGCTGTTGATCACTACATTCCAGTTAAAGTGACAACACAAACTGCATGGCACAATCTATTTGGCCGCAACTTGTTCATTGAACCTGAACAGTTCAATCCTAAAGACAAAGAGCAGTGGCAGATCCTTCATGCCCCTACTTTTGAATGTGAGCCTGAGCGTGACGGAACTAACAGCGATGGCTGTGTAATTCTTAACTTCGCTGCTCGCAAAGTATTACTTGCTGGTATGCGTTACGCCGGTGAAATGAAGAAAGCGATGTTCTCTGTACAGAACTTCCTTCTTCCTGAAAAATCCGTTCTTCCTATGCACTGTGCATCAAACGTTGGTGAAGATGGCGATGTAGCCTTGTTCTTCGGTTTGTCTGGCACAGGTAAAACCACTCTTTCTGCTGATCCTGAGCGTTACCTTATTGGTGATGACGAGCATGGCTGGGCTAAAGGGGCTGTATTTAATATCGAAGGTGGTTGTTACGCTAAAACAATCGACCTTAGCAAGAAGAACGAGCCTGTTATCTGGGACGCAATCAAGTTTGGTACTGTGCTAGAAAACGTTGTTATCAACGAAGAAACTCGCACTGCAGACTACAACGATACTTCATTAACGCAAAACACCCGTGCAGCATATCCTCTTGAGCACGTTGGCAAGCGTTGTGAAGCTAACCAAGCGGGCGAGCCTGCACACGTTATCTTCCTAACATGTGACTTAAACGGCGTTATCCCTCCTGTTTCTCGCCTTAACGAAGAAGCAGCAGCTTACCACTTCCTTAGCGGTTACACTGCGCTAGTAGGAAGCACCGAGATGGGTTCTGGTGGCGGTATCAAGTCTACGTTCAGCACATGTTTTGGTGCTCCGTTCTTCCCACGTCCAGCCGGCGTGTACGCAGAACTACTTATTAAGCGAATCAAAGAGTTCGGCAGCAAGGTTTACTTGGTAAACACTGGCTGGACTGGCGGTCCTCACGGAACAGGGAATCGTTTCGACATTCCAACAACCCGTGCTGTTATCCGCGGCATCCTTACTGGCGCCCTTGATGACGCTGAGACTCAGCACATCGACATTCTTAACCTAGACGTTCCTGTTGAGGTTGAAGGTGTTGAGACTAAGTTGCTTGTTCCTCAGAAAACTTGGGCAGATCAGGAAGCTTACGTTGAACGTGCGACTGACCTAGCTAACCAGTTTACAGCGAACTTTGAAAAGTACGATGTATCTGACGCAATCAAAAATGCTGGACCTTCTGCGAAGTAATACTTCCAGAAATGTCACGCATAAAGAAGCCGCTCTTATGAGCGGTTTTTTTATGCGTGAGCAAAACAACACCCTGCAACACCAGAACACCCTAACCAACAGGCAGCCCTAATGAGCGAAACAGACCATTCGACGGACAACGCAGAAAACAGCCGAGACAATCAATTTGAATCCGCCTTTGGCCACGCTACGTTAGAGCGCTATCCGCTACAAAAAAGAACACCCATGCGAGCCTGGAGCGCAGCCGATGAATTAGCACTTGCTCATTTAAACGAGCATATTGAACCAACAAAACACCTTCGAATTCTCACCATAAACGACAACTGTGGTGCACTTGGGTTACCATTGCTTGGGCTCACCGCTAGCACTCACGTTGCCTGCTGGTCTGACTCAGTTTCCAGTCAGAAAGCAATTGAGCGTAATGCTGAGCGTAATTTCGCACAAATTAAAGCGCGTAATTCCCAGCAAACGGTTCCCACCCTCATTCCCAGCACCCAGAAACCTGACGGTCTTTTCGACATTGTATTAATTCAAGTCCCCAAAACGTTATCTCTTTTGGAATACCAACTTCGGGCCTTACGTGAACATCTAACAAGTAACAGCATCATTATTGGCTGCGGCATGGTGAAACATTTACAACATTCATTCACCGAGCTTTTTGAGCAATTAATTGGCCCCACTGTTACGTCATTAGCAAAAAAGAAAGCACGGCTTATTTTACCCGCATTCAACCCTGACCTTGATCTGCCGCCAACACCCAAGGTTAATCAATACAGCTTAGAAGAATGGCCCATTACACTGACCAATCTAAGCAATGTGTTTGCTCAAAACAAATTGGATATTGGTACCCGTTTTTTCTTGCCCCACCTGGGCGCAGACCAAAAACACATTCGTACGATTTTTGACGTAGGTTGCGGCAACGGTGCTCTCGGGATCGCCGCTAGCCAAATGAATAAAGATGCGCATATTTTATTCTGTGACGAATCCTACCTTGCAGTAAAAAGCGCAGAGCAATCATTTCACGATAACAATATCAGCAACCCAGCTAGCTTTAAGGCAATGGATTGTTTATCTGACGAACAACAAAAAGCCGACCTGATTCTTTGCAACCCGCCCTTCCATCAAAACAACACCGTTGGCACTCATATCGCTCTAAGAATGTTTCAACAAGCGCAACAACACCTTACAGAACAGGGTGAATTACGCGTTATTGGCAATCGCCACCTCGACTACCACATCCCTCTCAAAAGGTTGTTTAAAACCGTTAATATATTAGGTAGCAACAAGAAATTCTCAATCTATCAAGCGCTAAACTAAGCTAACCGAGTGGATAGTTATGGACGCTAAATTAACACGACTTAGACAGAGCATCGAACAACTTAGCCCCATTTCAGATGCAGCCTGGCAAGAAATGGCAGGTTTGTTCTCCCCTCTTTCACTTAACGCTGAACAATATTTTGTCAGGGCAGGGCAACAAGCATCCTCCATTGCTTTTCTTATTTCTGGGGCAATGCGGGAATACTTTATTACCCTTGAAGGTAAAGAATATAATAAGGCGTTTATTTTTAACGGTGATGCAACAGGGTCCTTATTTGATCTGCTCAGCCAACAACCTTCCATTGCATCCATTCAGGCCACCACTCAAACCGAACTTCTTGTAGCCGACTACCAGGCTTTTTCTAAGCTCTATGATCGTTTCCCTTGCTGTCAGCGACTAGGCCGATTACACGCACAACATATGTTTATGTTAAAAGCCCGTCGTGAATATGAATTTTTAACCCTCGACGCCCTTGCTCGCTATCAATCCTTATTATCTAGACACCCAGACATAGAGCAATATGTCCCTCAATATCATATTGCGAGTTACCTAGGCATCACCCCTGTTGCACTCAGTCGTATCAAGAAACAGCACTCGCTTAATTCCACCAACACCCCACCCATATAAACCTAGGTTAATGAACCTTCTGATCATTGTGAATATATTGGCCATGACCAACACAACCAGCCAGGGAATCATTAACAATGGATATACATCGATATTTATACACAACCGCGCTTAGTGCAGGCAGCCTTCTGATTATCATAGTGCTCTACGGCATTAACGCAGGGGTATCACAGCAAACATTTGAAATCATCCAAACCACATCAAACTACACAGAAGCCTTACTTAACGCTGCCACGCCACTGCGAATTATCTTAGGCTTAGACAACATCTTTATCGCCCTCTACACCACAACAATCATTCTTCTTGTAATGGCCCTAAAAAACTCACAAAACCTGTTATTGCTAGGCATCGTATTGATAGCAGGCCTCAGCGGAGGAGCGCTCGACTATCTCGAGAACCATCACATACTAACCATGCTCACCGCAGCCGAACTAGGGATACCTCTTGAAAGCTCGGAAATCAAACAACAGATGGTTTCTAGCATGTTAAAATGGCACCTTGCGTACTTTGGATTTTTTCTTGTCGCCTACGTCATTCAGCCGCAAAACATCATAGAGAAACTGTTTCGATGGTGCCTGTTTTATATCCAACTCCCTGTCGGTGTATTCTTTTATGTGACATCTCCATTCTTAAACGGAGCAATCGATGACTACCTTTTCTACCTGCGTTACATGAACCTTATTCTTGGATTCTTCTTTTTTGCTTTTATTTTTTATCAACGCTCTATTCAGCCATCCACTCATCAAAACCTCCAACTAACTGAATAACAACAGGATAACAACAAGAAATTGAGCGGTGACAACAACTCACCTTAAGGAACCCTATCGCAAAACACGCCCAAACCCTCAACAACACGCATCCTTATATAGCTAAAAGATCTGTTTTTGGGGATAATGGCGGCCATTATAGCTATATACAATTATGCCTAGCTCTAGCTAAATTGAAGTCTTGCCAAGTCTAGTTAAGTTACGCCAAATCAAGGAGGATATATGGCCAATAGCAGTCGTTTTGTTTTTACGCTTATTGGTAGCGACACACCGTTACGTGTCACAGAATTTGATGGCCAAGAGAGCCTATCAACGCCTTTTCAATGGAACGTTACCGTTGCCTCTGAAGATGCCAACCTTGATCTGCGCAACTTAATCAACAAATCTGCCGTATTAACGCTGTTGGGCGAAGAAGCCAACCCTGCAGAGCGCTTAATACACGGATTTATCAGCGCCGCGTCATACCTCGGCACTGACAATCGCTTTTCTTTGTATCAGCTTACACTTACACCACAGCTAAGCTATTTTGAACACCGATCGGGTCACCGCATTTTTCAAGATATGTCCGTACCGGATATCATTAAACAGTTATTTTCTGACGCAAAAATACCTGGCGACCAAATACAGTGGAAATTAAAAAAGACCTATCAAGCTCGAACCTATTGCGTACAGTACGATGAAAATGAACTCAGCTTTATGTCACGCCTACTCGCTGAAGAAGGTATTCATTACCACTTTACCCACCACCTAGATCGTCACGTCATAGTACTATCGGATAACAACACCACCTTTAAAGCCAATAGTAATGCCCCTACACTTCCCTATATTCAAGAACAAAGCCGTGCCTACGGGGAATCAAGTGCCTACCGGTTTGAGCTGAATAGAAAAGTCACCGCCAACAATAGCACTCTCATCGACTTTACGTTCACAGCCCCTAAAAATGCATTAACCGCCAACGCCAGCAACGACGCAGGGAACCGCCAAGTTGCCAGCTACCCTGGCAAGTTTCCCAGTCGAGACAATGGCGGAAGCGGACAACATTACGCTGCAACGCGCTTATCACAATTACAACACCTCCAGGAGCACGCCATAGCGGACACCAATAGCTTATTGATGTCTGGCACTCGTTTTACCCTGAACGGCGCTACCAATGCTAGTTGGAATCAGGACTACCTCATTCTTGATATCCACCACAAAGGCACACAACCACAGGCCTTAGAAGAATACGCATCCGCATCAGCCTGTACCTACAGCAACAACATCACCTGCATTCCATCTGGTACAACCTATCGTCCAGAACAAAAACACCTTAAAAGACCCGATGCTCAAGGCACTACGCCAGCAATTATCACTGGCCCCGCAGGCGAAGAAATCTATACCGACCAATACGGGCGAGTGAAAGTCCAATTCCCTTGGGATCGCGAAGGATCAGGTATTGAAACCAGCTCATGTTGGCTGCGCGTTAAACAAGGGTGGGCCGGGGTTGAATACGGATCTAACAACATTCCTAGAATTGGCCAAGAAGTCATTGTGAGTTATGAAAACTCCGACCCTGACAGACCATTGGTTACGGGCCGCGTTTACAATGGTAAAAACACGCCCCCCTATGCACTACCTGCCCACAAAACACGTACCGCATTAAAAACCCAATCCAGCCTCAAGGGTGATGGCTACAACGAATTTCGTATCGAAGATAAAAAAGGCCAAGAGCAACTATTTATCCACGGTGAAAAAGATATGGATATCCATATCAAACAGGATAAAAAATCCCTTATTCAAAACAATCACCATGTCACCGTTGATGGCAGCCATTACCAACAACAAAACCAGCTTCATCAAACTATCGGTGGTGCCAATAACGAGAAAGCAGGAAAACAACTTTCCCTCTCCGTTAGCAAAGATATCACTATTAAAATATCTGGAGCCAAAGCCGTACAATCCGGTAATGCGCTATACATTAAGTCTGGCATGAAAGCGGTATTAGATGCAGGGCAACAGTTAATATTAAAAGCTGGAGCAGGAACGGTTGTTTTGGATCCTTCCGGTGTATCCATTACCGGCCCCATTGTTACCATTAACGAAGGTGGTGGTGGTGGAAGTGCCAGCGCAGCATCCCCAACCTCTCCCGCGGCACCGGTAGAAGCGGATAAGAATAAAGCTGGGCAGAACTTCAAATCAAGTTCAACGGGTATACCACCATTGCCACCAGGTGACGCTGCCATAAAACAAGCATCAGCCCAAGCAATTAACTTTCGCATCGCATCAAAAACACGCGCACCAGTAGTCAGTATTCCTGCGCCACCGAACACAAAGAAAGCGAAGCCAACAACAAAACAAAATGGCACTGTCAGCAAGGCATCGGTCACACCAATTATTGCCCCCATTGTCGCCAGCAACATTCCTAGCAAGGTACAAGAAAAAAATTGGTTACAGCTTCATTTACACTGGGACGACAAACACAAAACCCCGATAAAACAGCAGGACTACACCCTCTACCTTGCAGATGGCAGCACTCGATCCGGCACCCTGGATGACAAAGGCCAGGCTTTTGAAGAGAATTTACCTGAAGGTACGGTGAGCGTTGAATACACCCACCAACCAACGGCAGCCACAAAAACTCAATCCCTTATTGACCAGCTAGACACGACCTTAAAAAATCTCACTGATGAGATGCTATGCAATAAAGAAATACAAGAATTGGTAGAAAATGATATTCCCGCTACAGAAAATGGCTGGATCTATGCCGAAGCTGCAATAAATGCTGGCTGGGATACATCTGAGGACCTTCCGTCCTTTAACACCATGACTAGCAGAGGCTTGTACAAAGCAGGCACACCTTACCTGGATTTATTGGAAGACATAGAAACCGGTAACATTAGAGAAATTCAACGTAAATACGAAGATGCCTCTGCTGCGGGCCATACCACTTATACTCCCGCTGATGAAAGTGCAGAAGCCATCAACCTTCTCATGCGAAATATTGAAGTCCGCCAACTATTAACGGATTTTGTCGATGACTACTGGCACGCATTGTTTGGCATGCAATCAACAGAAAATCTTGCCGCGTTAGTGAATGAAATTGTTATCAGCATATTTTCAGAAGGCGTAAATGCCCCACTGTTAAACGCAACATTCCCGCAAGTCATTCAACAACAATTACAAAATGCGGGTCAACAACTTGCCGATATCGCCAAAGGTCTAAAATCCGCAGGACAACCCCTCAAACAAAAAGCCACCAGCAACAGCATTGCCGCAGAGAAAATACGCAAGCTCATCGATGTTAAGAAAACACCTAGATTGCGTGAACAATTCTTATTAAGGCTGACAAATAAAAAAGGTAAAGCCTGGAGCAATAAAACGTTTAAAGTAACAACCAATAGCGGTGTATTTGAAGGAAAAACCAATAGCCAGGGCGTGGTAAAAACCAAACTTAATGCCCAAGATTTAAATGGTACGTTAGATATTTGGTTAAAAGATACTGAAATCGAACCGACATTTTCTGTGCCCTTCGCCATCGATGCAGGAGAGATAGCAGACGTTAGCACTATTCAGGGAATACAAGCCCGCTGTAACAACCTGGGCTTTAACGCGGGTGTTGTAGATGGCATTAATGGTAGAAAAACAAAAAATGCGGTTAAAGGGTTTCAACAGCAACAAAAAGTTCAGGTAGATGGAATTGCGGGACCTATTACTCAACGAAAACTGACTTCGGCTTACGGACAATAGCATCATGACAAAACAATTGCCCGAGACTCAATTTGCAAGAAACACAAGCAATCTGTTGGTATTAGATCTAGAAGAACGCTTTGAATTAAAGCTAGTAGATGAAGATAAAAAACCTCTTGCGAACAAAAAGTACCAAATTCGCTGCCAAGATGATTCGTTGATTAATGGCGAGTTAGATAATACAGGCTATGCGCTGATCGAAGGCGAAAACTTAGAAGGTGCGACGGTAACATTCCCTGATTTTGATACTGGCGATTGGGTGAGTGAAGATGATTTCGAGAAAGAGAAAAGCAATCAAAAAACTGATAATAGCAATACAGGATAGGGCGAAGATAAAGATGGGAAGAACACTTAGAGTAAACAGCCTATTGCTTTTGTATGGACTCATATTTTTTTCAATAGGCTGCGCTAGTCAGAAAGTATTTGAGCCAACATTGAAAAAAATAGAGTTAGATGAAATAGTTGTTGAGCTTAAATCAGGCGAAATACTCAACCTCGACATTCTAGCGAGATACATCGCATACAAAAACAAAGACACATCACCCGCTCAAGTTGAAAAAACCAATGATTTTCTAATAAACACCATCCTCTCAGAAAGTTCCAAACTTACCCTTAATGACGTTTACACAACACGTCAACTAGAAGAAGCAATCAGAGGATCAGTAGATCAAAATTATGAAGGGACCGTACGATGGCGTCAATTCGAAATCCAGGAAACTAAATATCCACACGAGCTACAAATAGAACTTGACAGGCGACACAGCCTTATATTAAACATCGCAAAATATCAAAATGAACTAGAGTACACACAAAATATATTGAAATCATCACAGCATAGCCCAAAAGATAGAATACATATACTCAATATTATTGAAAGTAAAATCAAACTCCAAAAAGATAACAAGGCAGAACTTTTTAATTTGAATCAATCGCTAGGCCTAAAAAACCATCGTAAATAACGAAAAAACCACATAAAACATAGATCATGAGCATCAAAATAAACGAATATTCGCTACCAAACACTCCCTCATCAGTAGAGTGTAACGCTCTACTGAAAGGCCTAAATCCAATTTTAGAGTCTAGAAAAGGATACCCCTATCGGATATTCTTCTATTTTATCTTATTCGCCGCCTCTATCTTCCTGTTTGTAATAACATCTGGGGAAATGAGAGTTAACAAAAACCAACTCATGCCGCTACTGGTAATCCCCCTACTATCACTCTTTTCCTTACTCATAGCCTCTAGCTATGAATACAAACTATTCGCACAAAACCATATAGTATTATTAAAAAAATCACTAGAACCACTGTTTAACGACCAAGAAAAATTTCTAACAATGGTTGTTGGCAAAGCCTCAAGCTTCGACATTCCTCACTGGCTATCTCCCGAGGCGAGTCCATACTGCTACCTAGTCTTCACCACTGACCGCCTTATTATAACGACATTTAACGATAAAATTGCTGGTACAGACCAGCTCAATCAACACTTACTCAACGGCACGATTGAAAGTGTAATAGACACCATATACTCATCTCCCTTAATAGGCGAAGGTAGAGTGAAAATCGGAGGTCTAATAACACAACCATTATTTCATTTAACTCATACAAAAATTGCCGCATCTCCACAAGGCGAATCAATTTCCTACGCATGGACAATGGCCAATAAACACACAAAGAATGGAAAACTATTAAAAGCCATAGTAGACCGTTTAAGCAAAGGAGACTCTAAATAAATTTAGTCACCTTTTTCCTTTTTGGTGAGACCAACTTTCACAGCGACTCTTCGAGTCCATCGTACGTATCACCATTAGTAATAAACTCATCCGCTCTTTCAATCAAATTAACGATATAGCTTTGCCTGTCCATTGGCAGAAAATCGAGAGGTAACGATACAGCCAGATCACCCATCTCACGCTCCCACACAGAAAAGCGATCCATCCCACCATTTTCAATACTCTCACCATTAAGATACTTACAATAGTCTTCGGTTTCTGAATTAAATACACGGGAATATTTTAATGCTTGAGCACCAAGAACTAACGTAAAACTCGCAATATTACAAACCACCCCAATAGGCAAACCCACAACAGTTCCGTTCAACATCATACCAATCGCCCCTAGCCCACATCCAACTGCTGATATTGAATCTAACATGGCGTCTTTTTCAAAGCCCTTTCCATAAGAAAGTGCACCATCATAAGCAAACCACAACGTCCCTAAAACACCTCCAACGCCCCCACCAACAAACTGCGCAATACCCAACCCAACCGCAGCTCGCCCTCCAGCCTTTTGAGCAACACTACGAACTAACGTTGCTTCAATCCCTTTGAACTTAGCCACCGTATTTGCCACATCAGAAAAAACACCTATCGCTACTGTATGCGCCCTTAATTTAGCTTCAAAACTCGCATCTTTTTTATAGGCATTATCATAAACTACGTTGGCGAGCAGCAAGTTAATTGCAGCTGACGCGACATTGGCACTATTTTGCATGCCAGCGATTTTTGCTGGTGGTATTTCACCCATCAAGCTAAGTTTTACGTCTAGCAATTTCTTATGGATAAGATCCATTTTATCGAATGGTACAGCTTTGAACCATTTATTACCCATAATCTCCTTGATAGCTTGAGCAAATTGTCGCTCTACCGATTTCAAGTTGTCAATCTGCCCTCCGTCCAGCAAGTAATTCGCCAGTTTTCGAACCTGTACATCGCCTAACTTCCATTCATTATAAAGCTGAGAGGGTGTACTTTTTCCGGCTACGGCATCAGGAAAGATCACATTTTTGGTAATCCAATCAGAGACAGCATTTGGAGGTAATGTTTTCGGGACAACCTTTGATTGAAAAACAGTTGCCTGCTTAAACTTCAGCGCCTCTTCTCTCACAACATAGAATGCCATACACACATCCCAGAGAATATTGTTTGAGCGGTAAAGCATATTACTCCATTCCGCTGTCTGAAGACCTGCATCACGATAACCTTTTGCAGTATCTTCCAGAACAGGGTGTTCAAACAAATTGCTTTTTACAAACTCTCTATATACATCTGTAGCTTCTGACATTTTTGAAAGGATCAAAAACATTTTGTGAATAATAAGGTTAACGCCATAATCATCATCATTATACGTCCATAAATCCTCATAATTTTCACGTGCCACATCGTTATTTAGAAATGACGTTTTTAAACTATGGGCAAGAATTTCAATAGAAACCCTTCGATTAGAATTCCTACCTGATATCGTTTCTTGTTGAATTATTTTACCAAACAGTTCTTTCGCACTAATAACATCCTGAATTCCCAGCACCATATGAGCAAGATGATTCTTTCTGTCAACGTCATGAGTGTCACCATCCCAGTCTGCGACGATCTCTTCAGTCAACAACGCATCCTTTTCAGCATCCGTCATCTTCGCTAGAGGGCTATTAGTTATCAACTTTTCCGCTATAACACCCAAGTTCTGTACATAAACATAATAAGGTTTAAGTGCATCAAAATTATCTTGTTGTAAACGGGATATTTCATCCATCACATGAGTATAAAAAGCAAATAACGCATAATTGCTAGGCCGTAGCTTAATACCTTGTTTATACGCAGAAGGATAATCTTTATCTCGATCAATACTTATTTGTGTACACAATTCCGCCTTTTGCCAAGCGAACCCATGAAATGGAAAATACGTCAATGCATTACTACTTTTACCTGACGCCATGTGACTCACTAGAGATTCGTCTTTAAAAATAATATAGGGTGATGCCCAGTCCACGGCAACGATGTACTTCTGCTCCGTTTCAAAAGCCATCCTAGAACGAATAAGATATGATTTAACATCCTCCTTATCTTTTACCGTAATATCAAACAGCCAATCTACAAAAGGTGTCAGGTGTGACTTTCTAAAATTCCTAGAGACATTCCAACGGCCATCAGCGGAATTTAATGTCCGCTTCATTTTATCAAATTCATCCGTCGTAGTGACGCTAGTCTCTTGAGCATAAAACGTTTGGAACTTGTCGCGCATTTCATTGATATATTGTTTAATAATTTCTTCTTGCGCTTGCTGCCTTCCTTTTGCAGTAGAAGCCTTAACGGGGATCTCCATAATATAGCTATTCTTCCAATAGCTATCATCGCCTTCAATATCTACCATAACGCCATAGCGAATTTCATTGTCTTTTGGTTCACTACCGACCTGCTTCTCCACTCTTACTAAGAAGTCGGTTAAATGATATGTGATATGAGTATCGCCCAATGCCTGATTATCAAATTGAAATGTTAAATCGGCTCTAGTTTGGATCGATGTCGCCATGGTTATTCCTTTATCTGTTTCTGTGCAAAATATAGGGGAAAGGTACGGGGAAGAATGCCTATGAACCAATGCCTTTAGACTAAGCAGCCATATCATTAGTAACGGTAATATTTTCGAACACAACAATGGTTGCATCATCACCTTGATCGATAAGACAAGAGTAATGCTTATTGGTAATAACATCGCTAAAGTGTATTTGAATCATGTTCCCATCCTGGGTAACCTTCGCGCTGTCAGTAAGGGAAACCAAATCGTCGTAAGTTGCGCCGTCATCACTTGCTGTCCACAACCGACAATTGTCATCCCACACTTCTGGTAATGACAGGTCGTAATGTATTTCCACCGTAATATCTATGCGTTTACTTGTCACCACGAACGTGTTGACGACATCTAGCAGTAATTCAGCCCCTTTGCTCTCATTCGCTGAATTTTGGGAAGTTTGCATATCAATACCTTTTGAAATCTCGACATAGGGGATAAGTAGCTATAAAGACCCATTGAAGATAAGAAAAAGGTAAGTTTTGGTATAATATGTTAACGCAAACAGCACACTCAATGCCCCGGATTACACCCCTCCGCCGTTTCAACAGCATGAGTAACAATTTCTTCCATGTAAGTACCGTAAGGTCTCCGCCCTCGCTTCATTAGCTCCCCAACATCCGCATCCTGCTTTGCTGCTTCCTCCATCCATGTCGCGTCAAAATCAACTAAGCCATTCGCGTTACCTAAACCAGGAACCCGTGTTGCAAGTCGTTTAACATGCTCACCCTCAGCCCAATAATCGTCTTCCGTTGTAGGCGTCCAACCGGGTAAATCAGTCCATGCTTCAATAAAGGTAATCTCGCCTTGGTCATTAAAGGTGAACTCTTCATAAATTGGGCACAGCTCCCCACTGTAATCAAATACCATGTGGCATCGACCATAAGGTTGAGTATCAAACGCTCGACAGTCTATTTCTGCTATAACCGTTGGGAACAGCTTCAGCGCAACATCCGTTAATATTAGATTTGCATTACCTAGGCCCGTTAATAGCAACCAAGGCGGCCATTCCCAACGAACAACCATTAGCGAGTAGTTAGGCTGCACTAACACACTTACATCTGAGGCCAACGTATCAAAATACGTAACACTCTGCGCTACATAATATTCAGGGGTTTGTTTTGGCGTAAGGCAGTTGGCTTTTGCTCCTTGCGTTGCACAATCTAGTGCAGGACTATCATTTGCTTCAAATATCGCCGTTACTTCTCGTGGAATACCTAGGGTCAACTCACAGGTGCTTTCACTACCCTCACAATCTCCCTCCCATCCGACAAAGGTTGCACCTGGTTGTGATGTGGCGGTGAGTTCAACAGAGCCAAATTTATTAAAGAGGACTGAACACTTGTCGTCAATATTGCCACACTCCACTCCAACAATATCAGATGTCACAAGCCCAGCGCCATCACCAACAACATTCACTGCAACCTTACACCCTGTTAGCGTAAAGGCGATTAATGACAAGCTCAGAATATGTTGGATACTACGAAACTGCGTTAGAAGCATTAGGGCAAACTCGGCTCAATATTAATAAGTATAATTATTGAGCACAGCCTAACAGTGGTACGTCTGTACTATCAAGAGCGAAACAACATAACGACACAAAAACCATTAGCCACGATACAATCTGCCCGACTTAGGGCCAAGTCTTATCGAATTCTCGCCATCATAGATTCTGGCGGTACCATCTCGCCTGTCACTGGCAAATACACTCTCGCCTCCAAACCACCACCTTCACGATTCTTTAATTCAACCCGCCCGTGATGCATATCAACAATACGTTTCACAATGGCCAAACCTAACCCTGAACCTTGGGTGCTTCTTGATTCATCCCCCCGCGCGAACGGTTGGAACAATGCGAGCATTTCCGTTTCGGTTAAACCTGGGCCACGATCTGCGACCACGACACAAATTTCACCGTTCTCCATGCCGCTATACACATCGACTTTACCGCCACCATGACGAATAGCATTGCCTATTAAGTTACCGAACATGCGCTTTAGGGAAAGACGCTTTAAGGAAATATCAGGAACATCCTGAGTATCAACACCAATATCTACATCATCGGCTTTAAACTGGCTGGCAACCTCGTGGATCACCTCATTAATATCACCGACATCCGTCGCTTCATCACTTCCATCACGAATAAAAGCAATAAATTGATCAAGGATATCATCCATATCCTGAATATCTCTGATCATACCTTCTTGTAGCTCTATATCATTCCCCCCTAAAAACTCCGCGGTTAAGCGCATGCGAGTTAACGGTGTTCGCAGGTCATGAGAAATACCGGCAAGTAAGAGTGCTCGTTCTCGGGTTGCTTCCTGTAAATTATTACGCATTTGGTTAAACGCTTGGTTAACGGCAATAATCTCTCTTGGGCCGTGATCCAAATCCAATGTCATGACAGGCTCGCCTCGGCCAATACGCCTTGCAGCATCTTCAAGACGTTTCAACAACCGACTAAACCGTCGCACAAAGATCGCCGCTAAGGTAAATGCCAGCGCCGGTATACCAAAGACCCAGCTAGATACCAATAAACCGTCATAGGGTAAAAAGTGATCCAAGGGTAGATGAATCCAAACACCATCAAGGGCTTCATTACTCACCCACAACCCTGGTTTAGGTGAAATCCCTAAACGCACCTGCGCCCCTTCACCCATCACCTCTTTCATGGGCTCTACGAAGAGATCAGTCATTACATAACTGGTTTCATCGGGCACATCACTTTCATCAATGGTGATAAAAACACGGCCATTTTCTGGCTGATCCATCATGATTTTTTCAATTAATGCCGGCTTATCAATAAGCTCCATGCTGCTTTCGAGCGTCCGCATTTCCAGGGACACAAGCTGAGCAACTTGTTTTACACCGGGGATATAAACGTAGTGAAAGGCAAACCATAGGGTGAACGATTGGCTCATGATAACCACAGCCCAAATCAGTAACACCATGCGCCAGAAAGACGATTGGGGCGTAATTTTCAACAACAAGACCTCACTACCAATAACAAAAAAAGCGGTGATAAGAATATCACCGCTCACAAATTCTAAGGGGTTAAGGCGCTTCGCGCTATCAGTATTTCGTTTAATCTAAAACGGTTAGCCGACTAGCCTTCTCCACCATCAGGTACAAACACATAACCAACACCCCAAACGGTCTGAATATAGCGCGAATTGGATGGGTCTTCTTCGATCAAGCGGCGCAAACGTGATACCTGAACATCAATACTACGCTCCATGGCACTCCATTCACGTCCACGGGCCAAATTCATCAATTTATCCCGTGTTAATGGCTCTCTCGGGTGCTGTACTAACGCTTTCATTACCGCAAATTCTCCCGTAGTGAGAGACATCGATTCACCATTTTTGGTCAATGAACGCACAGAAAGATCTAACACATAAGGACCAAATTCAACTTTTTCGTCCTGCTGACTAGGCGCTCCTGGTAGCTCTTTCACCTGTCGGCGCATAACCGCTTTGATTCGAGCAACTAATTCCCGTGGATTAAAGGGCTTGGGTAAATAGTCATCCGCTCCAGCATCCAAACCGTTGATCCGGTCATTGTCATCACCTTTTGCGGTTAACATAATGATCGGCAGTGCGTTTTCTTTCTCTCGCATACGACGACAAATAGATAAGCCATCTTCGCCTGGCAACATCAAATCAAGAACCATCAACGAGTATATCTCTCGCCCCAACGCACGATCCATTTGCTCTGCATCCGCAACAGTTTTCACTAAATAGCCCTGTTCTTCCAAGAACCTCTGTAACAATGCGCGCAACCGGGCATCATCATCCACCACCAATATTTTAAATTGCTCCTGCGAGTCGGCTTGCTCTTGCGCTGCTTCTGTCACAACTTTCTCCAATATCAAAGGGAACTACTCAAGTGTTAACAGGCTCTACAATAGCCTGTGTTGGCTCAATTCAAAAATAGCTAAGGGGCGCGTTTTGTTACAAGATATGAACACTTGGCTATCACATTGACCTCAAAGGCAAAATTTTGACCAGGCCATTTGTGATATTGTGTTACTTTTGTAACAGAACGCCCCAATATGAAGCGTATTAGGCTATTCTTTATTGAAGTTAGCAAGCCACCAATTGGCAAACGCAGACCAACAGTTATATCAATAACTATAATTTGTCATCACAATCGACCACAACACGCAAATGAGCAAACAAAAAGTACTCCCCATTCTGGTCATCGTAGTTGTCGCTATTTGTATCCTTGCTTTATATTTCTTTAAACCAAGTGCACGCGCAAAAGCAACACCCAACAACGCTTGGCGCGTATCGGTACAAAAAGCACACCTAACATCTAATATCCCCCAGCTCTCACTTATCGGCCAAGTCGAATCCCCTCGGGAAACAACCCTAGCATCACCGTCCAATGCTTATGTAAATGAGGTATTGGTCGCTGAAGGTAACCTGGTGGAAAAGGGGCAATTGCTGGTAACCTTGGACACCAGTGATGAAAAACTACGCCTGGCCCAACGAGAAGCCGACGTTGCTGATCTAAACGCGCAAATTACAGCAGAAAAAAATCGCTTCCAATCAGATATAGAAGCACTAGCAATAGAAAAAGATCTCTCCAAACTCGCCAATAAAGCCAGCACACGTTACGGTAATTTGGCTAAACGACAAGTAGGTTCAGATGTCCAATGGGATGAATCCAAGCAAGCCGCTGGAAAACAATCTCTCAGCTTGTTGAATCGTGAACTAGCCATTCAAGATCACCCCAATCGTTTAGCAAGACTCCAGGCACAATTAGCTCGAGTTAGCGCCCTGCGTGATCAATCTGCCCTTGATTTGGCACGAACACAAATTACCGCCCCCTTTAACGGTCGTATTACCAAACTACCCATTTCACCTCAAAACAGGCTCCGTACTGGAGATACCGTTCTCACGCTATACGATACTGACGCTATTGAAATTCGGGCTCAGGTCCCGTTGAAGTACCTACCTACATTTGAGTTCGCTTTACAGCAAAAAAAACCGATTACCGGAGACTTTTCTAGCCTTGGGAAAACCATCCCTCTCACCTTGTCACGGCTGTCCGGTGCCATTGGAAAAGGCAAAGGGGGAATTGATGGATTGTTTAGTATTGAAGTAAACCCTCAAACCCAACAGGCATTCCCTATTACGGTGGGGAGATCACTTTCAATCTCGCTGAAACTACCTGCTGTAAGCGAAAGTATCATTGTGCCAACCCAA
The DNA here is from genome assembly GCA_002163245.1 of Gammaproteobacteria bacterium 42_54_T18. Taxonomy (GTDB): domain Bacteria; phylum Pseudomonadota; class Gammaproteobacteria; order Pseudomonadales; family Ketobacteraceae; genus 42-54-T18. The sequence goes on from MAAL01000163.1 coordinate 29,080, forward strand.
GCAATTTATGGTCAGGATAGAATTTATACCGTTCAAAATTCTCTATTAGTAAGCCACCAGATTAAGCGTGTCGGAACACAAACATCCCTGGATGGCTCACTTAGGTTTCTCATCGACAGTGCTAATATTAAAGAAGGTGCGAATATCCTTATCACCCAAGTACCCAATGCTATATCCGGCATGGAAGTGCAAATCACCCATTCGACAAATTTAGAAAGCGCGCAAAACGCAGAACCAGCACAGCTCACCAAAAAAGTTGACCCTCAACTATGAGCGAGCCAACGGCCAGCGCATCACCACCATCCTCACCCGTCACCCAAAACTTGATTGAAATATTTACACAACACAAAGTTGCTGCAAACTTATTAATGTTTCTTTTTATTCTCTGTGGATTATGGGGACTTAAAAAGCTCAACACGCAGTTTTTTCCGCAGTTTGAATTAGATTACATCACGGTAAACGTTGCATGGAGCGGTGCGAGTGCTGAGGATGTGGAGCGTTCAGTAACGCTGCCTATTGAGCAATCCCTTGACAGCATCACTCAGATCAAAACATTAACTTCCAGTAGCCGCTCAGGCACCGCAATCATTATATTAGAACTCATTGAAGGCAGTGACATTGAATCCATTGTAAATCGGGTTCGGCAAAACATTGAAGTTATCCGCAATTTACCTGAAGATGCTGAACGCCCCATTGTGCAAAGGATTGAACGCTTCTCACCCGTCGCCAAGGTACTGATCACTGGCCCTGATCATTTGGATGAGCTAAGTCAGCTCGCACGACAATTTGAAAGTGAACTTCTTCAGCTTGGCATAAAGAAAGTTAATTTTGTTGGTCTTCCTGAAGAAGAAATTGCCATTGAAGTACCTTCTACAGCAATTTATGAAACCGGTTTATCCTTACGCAGCATCTCCAGCAACATCCGTCAAAATAGCCAAGACCTGCCCGCAGGTACTGCCACGCGAAATGAAGTTTCCAAACAAATACGAAGCTTAAGCCAGAAGCGCTCTATTATTGGTTTCGAGAATTTGCCATTAACCACCGATAGCCAAGGGCGCTTATTACGAGTACGTGATGTTGCAACCGTATCTCGAAGGCCTCAGGCAGATCAGGCATATCTCACATGGAACGGTCAGCCCGCCATTGAAATGACCATTATGCGTACCGACGCAGAAGACACATTAAAAATTGCCGACACATTAAATCAGTGGATCGAAAGCGCCCAAACAAAACTACCCCAGGGAGTCACATTACACTCCTATAATGAACGTTGGAAAAGTTTAAAAGAGCGAATTCAATTATTAGTAACCAACGGCTCCGGTGGTCTAATACTTGTCGTTGCCACTCTTTTTCTCTTTTTACGAGCGCGAGTTGCGTTTTGGGTCACCGTAGGCATTCCAACATCCTTTCTCGCGACTCTTGCTATTCTGTATTTTATTGGTGGCACCATTAACATGATCAGTTTATTTGCATTGATCATGGCCTTGGGGATTATCGTTGATGATGCCATCGTAGTAGGTGAAGACACCCTGACCCATGTAGAAATGGGTGAAAGTGCATTATCGTCCGCGGTGGGTGGAGCTCAGCGCATGCTCGCTCCGGTGATATCATCGTCTCTAACAACCATCGCGGCATTCCTTCCCCTTGCTCTTGTTAGCGGCACAATGGGGAAAATAATTTTTGATATGCCGACGGTGATTATCTGCGTCATCATCGCATCAATTATTGAATGCTTTATTATCTTACCCGGACACCTTCACCACAGTCTAAAAAAGCAAAAGCCAGAAAACCCTAATAGTATTCGCGCAAGGTTTGAAGTTCGTTTTAATCGTTTCCGTGAAGAAAAAGTACGTCCAATGGTAGAACTCGCTATCCAGTATCGAGGTACAACAATCACCATTGGTATATGTGCATTTATATTGGCGTTATCGCTTTCCGTCACGGGTCACTTACGGTTTACCTTTTTCCCTACTATTGAGGGAAATGAAATTCGTGCCAATGTAGAATTTCACCCAGGCACATCGGAAAGTAAAGTAGCCGACTTTCTTAGCCACCTTGAAAATACGCTGTCCACACTTGATGCTGAATATAACAATGACATGGTTAACATTGGTATTACTTTCCACCGCCGTAGCTTTTTTGGTAGTGGACGTCGAGCTGAAGTTGCCAATGAAAATGGTGCACTTATTGTCGATTTAAAATTACACAAGCGCCCCATTTCCAATGCTGAATTTATTCGGCATTGGAAAGATAGTATTGTACTGCCCGCCGGTATTTCAAGATTTGTTATTAACCAACGTAAACTAGGGCCCGGTGGACAAGCTTTAGCCTTCAAACTGATTGGCTCAGATCCATTACAACTAAAACAAGCATCATTAGAACTTCAACAAGAAATCCGGAAATTTAGCGGCACTAGCAATATTGGCGATGACCTGCCCTTTGGACAAGAACAACTCATTTATACACTAACACCTACAGGAAGAAGCCTCGGGTTAACCACCGAAAATATGGGCAGACAAATACGCTCTGCATTTGATGGATCTATCGCGCAAATATTTCATGAAAAAGACAACGAAATTGAAGTTCGCGTTAGTCTACCTCAAGCTGAAAAAAATCAAAGCCTTGCGCTTGAGCAATTCCCAATCGTCACACCAACAGGGCAAATCGTACCTTTAGCAAACGTTGTACACTTCGAGTCACGCCAAGGCTTGAGCCAATTAAATCACATCGATAAAGAGCTTAACATTGTCGTTGGAGCTGATGTCGATGAATCCACAGGGAATGCAAATGAAATTTCCGCAGCCTTAAACGAGACGTTCTTACCATCCTTGAAAGCACGCTTTAGTTTAACCATCGATGCCGATGGCCAAGCCGCTGACCAAAAAGAAACCCTTGATGATATGATCATTGGTGTTGGCCTGGGTTTAACGCTAATTTATATCATTCTTGCCTGGGTATTTTCCTCTTATAGTTGGCCTCTAGCGGTAATGACTGCAATTCCTTTTGGGTTAACAGGTGCAATATTTGGGCACTTTCTTCTTGGCAAAGATTTATCGATGTTTTCACTAATGGGGCTGTTTGGTCTATCAGGAATTGTCATCAACGATTCCATTGTACTGATTACATTTTACGGACAACTTCGTAAGGCCGGCATCGATGCGCACAAGGCAATTATTGACGCCATTTGTGCGCGCTTTCGTGCCGTTTTATTGACAACACTAACAACTGTTGCAGGGTTATTACCAATTTTATTTGAAACATCCCTGCAAGCTCAATTTTTAATTCCTATGGCTATCTCCATTGTGTTTGGTCTTGCTTATGGAACCTTCCTAATCTTATTTTTTATTCCGGCTTTATTGATGATGATTGAAGGTGGAAAGCGCAGATTAGGAATTCTGTCATAGTTTCTCTATTGACTCTTTGCTACACTCCTTCCACTCCTAAACCAGGCCAAAAGGTTAGATGTGGCAAGCACCATAACGACACTGCCTAACCATTCGCGCTAACAACACTATCAGTCGCTTTTCATTATCATGAACAATAAGGCACCGCATTCACCAAACAAGTATTTACCCACAGAACGCCTCTCCGCCGATGCGGATCGGCTAAATGTGTTTTATCGCCTGGAAAGAGACTCGATAAAACCACTACTTGTTATGCTTGATAAGCTTTTTGATAATTTGGACGAAACATTATTTAATGCGGTAAACAGCGCCAGCGACCAGAAAGAACAAAATTATTATTTTTCCTGCATGGAAGAGTTACGCACAAAACGCAATCACTCTCACACCCGCTTCCGTCATTATTTAACACAGAATTTCCGGGCATTAGTGAAGTCAGAAAAACAATTATGGAAATCATCCATTATTGATTTATACGGCATCCAAGACTTTGAAATTGAAGTCTCCATTAATAACATTGTGACCCGAACACGTTGTGCAATACCCGGTCCATTACTGTATTTGTTAACACGATTAAATGCACTACTCCCGGAAGCTCGAGTTATTTCCTCAAGCAACCCTTTTGACCCTAAACAAATAGTTACTGCATTTATTTTAGCCGTTGCCCCATTAAAATTTGATACGTCACTGCGTTTGCAACTTCTCAATAATTTTGAAAAAGTATTATTAGAGACGTTACAAACCCAAGTCGAACTTGCCAACGCATTATTAATCCAAAAAAATTATTGCCCTGATATTGATTCAGAAAGCCTTCGTCACACACGCTTCACAGTTCCAGAACAAGTAATACTATCTTCTGAATCATCAACACCAGAGCCCTCCAGAAAAAAATCTGAGCCATCATTAGAGTTCACAAACAAAGACACTGCTAGTCAAATCCCAGCGATTGATAAAACGGCAGTTCATACAACCGTTCAAACAACATACCCCTCAATTTCGAAATCAAAACTTTTTCACCTCATCGATTTCATGCAGCGATGTCAATTAAGGTACCCGCTGTCCCTAAGTGCGTTACAAGTTCAGCCACTAATTGAACACCTGTTAACAAATAGCATCGTACGTTACGAACGCCATACACTATCCAACAATGATAAAAACATTATTCGTTTGATGGATAATGCATTTCGCTTTGTATACTCCCAAGAGCTACCTCAACCCATGCTGCTTTTGGTATTAAAATTACAATTGCCATTGCTAAAAGTGGCTCTGTGCGACACCCGATTCTTAACCAATAGAAACCACCCTGCTCGACAATTACTAAACGCATTAACAACAACTGGCATTAACTGGGAGCAGACCAACAGCAATATGCTACACAACGGTATACATTTTATCGTTGAACGGCTATCCAGCGAATTATACGGTGACCCTCGCCTTTTCCAGCAACTTGCCACATCACTGATCAACGCGCTGGCAACACAAACCGACAAAGCAAACAAACTGGAAGTTCGCGTCATCGAAAGCGAACAAGGTAAAGACAAAACCGAGCACGCCCGTCTCCTCGTGAATCAATTGCTTGCAGATCGCTTACAGGGAAAGAAAATCCACCCCCAATGTAAAACATTCCTATTAGAGACCTGGTATAAAATACTATTTCAGCAAGTATTAAAATATGGTGAAAACTCTGAAAAGGTGAAAAACACACTGCTAATAACGCAACACTTTATCCATTTATCCAGCGGTATGATGGCAAACAACACGCCAATATTTTCACAATTAATTGATCCTATTCGGGAAAGGCTGTACGACATCCATACCGGTCAAAAGCAAATTGACCAACAATTAATCCAACTCCAAACTGCGATACAACAAACAGCCACTGAGGCCTCGCAAGGAACCTTGGCGTTCCCAATCTTTGACCAAACATACCAAGAACCCACTACTATTGTGGATTTTTTAAGCCAAAAAGATCTTGAGAACCTCGATACCGTATTATTCAGTGACCTACTTAAACAAGTAGAGCAACTTACTCCTGGCACCTGGTTTCAATTCACCTGCCCCGGCCAACCCAAACAGTTATGTAAACTCGCAAGCCAACTACCGTTTTCCAATTCATTATTGTTTACCCATGCAAACGGGCAAAAAGCAAAAACTGTCAGCTTAGAGCAGCTCGCCTCTCAACTCTACCGAACAGAAGCAACCCCTGTACACAACGCACCGTTACTCGACCGGGCGCTGCGTTATGCAACCAACCAACTGCGCTCAGAGATGGCAACCCAAATAGCTTATTAGCGTTAAATGTAAAATTGATTGTAATTAAGTCACTTACTCACTTTTAAATAGGCCGCTATGATAGTGACGCAACGGTCTACATGATAGAATTATAAAACTGTGCCGCTTATATTGAAAACATTGCCTTCGCATCATTCCAAACAGGGAAACTACCGCGCAGGAAAGGAACTCCTTAATGACATCTGATACTCCAGATAACGCTATTGCCCCCTTCGCATCCTCGGGGCAGCCTCATAATGGAAAACCATCCATTCTCGATAATATCCGGAGTCGATCTATTGAGACGTTGTCTACTTTAGTATCAACACTCTTCGAGCAAATTGATGACACATTCTTTGAACTCGCAGATTCAGCCCACAACAATAATGAGCAAAATGTCTACTTCGAATCCATGCGTGATATTCGATTACAACGCAAACGTGTGGAACACTCTTTTTTTGCCAGCTTAGAATTAGACTTTCGCAACATTTCTGTAACCGCGGTAGACAACACCAGCAACACCTTAGATGACGCCCTAGAATTACTCGACAAAGAAGATGTGGAAATTGATGTTGCCATTAGCAGCATGGTAAGCCGCGCGCGCTGCGAATTCCCCACGCTACTGTTGCAAATAAATACTCGCTTTAGTGAATTCCTAAAACCTATCAGTGTTCAAGAAGACAACAACCCTCTTGACCCGCAACAGCTCGTTCGTCATTTTGTTGCAGCTTGTGACCATTTTCAGATAGGCCTTCAATCTCGGCTGATCTTCTTAAAACAATTTGATCAACTAGTATTGCGACATTACGAGCAGGTGCTGCTGGATACCAACCAGATTCTGATTGCAGCAGGGATTCTTCCCAATCTACGAGCAATTATTCGACGCACCCCCTCACAAATTAAGCAGAACAACGCAAAATACGCCCAAAAGGACAAAATATCACAGCAGCAACATGCGAATAACAATTCTGCTAGTTTCGGCAATAATGGGAATAACGCCTTTGGCACACTACAAAGTTTACTGACTGCCACTCGAAATTTGCAAGAGCCTTCCGTCTACATTGACAGCCACCTTCCCTCAGCCAACCAACAAGAGATATTCAGCTTTCTTGACAACATTCAAGATACCGCCACCACCACATTCAGCTCAGCAGGTGATAACTCAGCCATAGCGGCACTCAATGTTGGTCTAAACCTATCGAATCTGCTGAAACAACAAAAAGACAATCAACGTAAGATTAATGAAGTCGATACCGACATAATTAGCATTGTTGATATGATTTTTGAGTTTATTCTCACCCAAAATTTACCTCCTGCAATGGCCCTGCTACTTGGTAAACTTCAAATCCCTGTATTAAAAGCCGCAATTAAAGATAAAGCTTTTTTTAATACCAATCAGCACCCAGCAAGACGTCTACTGAACCTCATCGGCCATGTCTGTTTAGGCTGGGATCACAACACAACACCTGAAACCGATAAACTCTACCTTCAGGTTGAAGCGGTTGTTAGCCATATCCTCAAAAATTATTCCGGGGACAATGCAATATTTAAAGACGCAGAACAGCAACTACTACACCATGTAAAACAAGAAGAACACCGTTCGCAAGCAATGGAGAAACGCACCATTGCGACAGAAGAAGGTAAGGCCAAAACAGAGCAAGCTAAACTCCTTATTACCCAACTAGTCAGGGACCGCATCCAGGGCAAGGAACTCCCCCCTGTGGTTATCGCGTTTCTCAAAACACCATGGCAGAAGTTACTGTTACGCGCACTACTGAAAGAAGGGAAATCCAGCTATGTATGGCGTAGCACGTTACAAGTAGCAGATGACCTAATCTGGAGCGTACAGCCACAAAAGAATGAAGCATCTCATAAGCGCTGGTTAAAAATAATCCCCGTATTACTTGGGGATATAAAAACAGGCCTTGAAACAATTGCCTACAAACCTTCAGACACAGACAAAATGATGTCACATTTATGGAAAATCCATAGCCAAATGCTGACACACAAAGGCACAGACAACCCTCTTCGCACCATCAAAGTCGATTTGACCGATCAACAACCCGCCCAACCGGCTAACGCTAAAATTGAAGCGAGAAAAGCCGAATTGAAGCAAACGGTTATCAATGATTTGTTACATGACGTTTCCAGTCTTAAAACTGGAACATGGTTTAATTTCATCGAAAGTGACAAAAAAGCCTTACGTTGCAAGCTCACCACAAAAATCCGAGCAACAGACAGCTATGTGTTTGTAAACCGATTTGGGGCAAAAACAAAACAACTTACCCGTGAGGAACTTGCATTTGCACTTCATGACAAGCAGGTTACCGTATTAAACTCAGGCCCCATCATTGACAGAGCCTTAGAAGTCATCATTACACGGCTAAAATCCTCCCTTCCCTGATCACATCTCCACCATTTCAGCCCTACCTCAAGAGTTGATAAATAACAAGACTCCCATTGTGTAAATACCAAGGTATAATTTCGCCTCGTGTTACTCATGTTGCAAACCCTTTTCGAGAATCTAGTGCCGAGAACCATAGAATGACCACAATTTCACAACGTATTGCTGTAGAACTAAACGTCAATCAATCCCAGGTACAAGCTGCCGTTAATATGCTGGATGAAGGTGCAACCGTACCCTTTATCTCCCGTTATCGAAAAGAGGCTACAGGAGGGCTAGACGACACTCAGCTTCGTACACTGGATGAGCGGTTACGCTACCTCAGAGAGCTAGACGATCGTCGCCAAACCATTCTGAAAAGCATCACTGAGCAAGACAAACTCACAGACTCCCTAGAAAAAGCTATTCGTGCGGCAGAAACCAAAACCACCCTTGAAGATTTATACCTTCCTTACAAGGTGAAACGTCGTACCAAGGGGCAAATTGCAAAAGAAGCTGGCCTTGAGCCTTTAGCAACAAGCTTGTTCGAAGACCCAACACAAACACCTGAAGAGATTGCCGCCACCTTTATCAGTGCCGACAAAGGTATCGCAGACACCAAAGCAGCCCTCGATGGTGCGAAATACATTCTCATGGAGAAGTTCAGCGAAAATGCTGAATTACTTGGTAAAACACGAACCTTCTTAGCCAATAGTGGTGACATCAACGCCAAAGTGGTAGATGGGAAAGAAGATGCAGGGGCAAAGTTTCGTGATTACTTCGAGCACAATGAGCCATTAAAAAATGCTCCCTCTCATCGAGCGCTCGCCATTTTTCGAGGTCGTAATGAAGGTGTGTTACAGATCAACATCGGAATTGAGCAAAACGAGGGCAGCACTCGCCACCCCTGTGAAGAGATGATAGCTCAGCACTTTGATATAAAAGATGAAGGCCGTGCCGCCGACAAATGGCTAAATGAAGTCGTACGTTGGACCTGGAAAGTAAAATTACTCGTTCATATGGAAAGCGAGCTATTAGGCCAATTACGTGAGCGGGCTGAAACTGAAGCAATTAATGTATTTGCCAACAATTTAAACGATTTATTAATGGCAGCACCCGCTGGGCCTAAAGCAACTCTAGGCTTAGACCCCGGTATCCGGACCGGCGTAAAGGTTGCGGTTGTCGATGCCATCGGGCAATTTATTGATCACACCACAATCTACCCTCACGCCCCCAAAAACCAATGGGATCAATCCATCGAAACCTTGGCTAAACTCTGCAAAAAGCACAATGTTGAATTAATCAGTATCGGTAATGGCACAGCTTCCCGTGAAACCGACAAACTTGCTGCAGATCTTATGAAACGCTACAGCGATTTACCGCTAAAGAAGATCACTGTTAATGAAGCTGGCGCATCCATCTATTCGGCATCAGAGTTTGCTGCGAGGGAATTCCCTAACCTGGATGTATCCATACGTGGTGCAGTTTCCATTGCAAGACGCTTACAAGACCCGTTGGCGGAACTCGTAAAGATCGAACCAAAATCTATCGGTGTAGGCCAATATCAACATGATGTTAGCCAAAGCAAACTAGCTCGCAGCCTAGATGCAGTTATCGAAGACTGTGTAAACTCCGTTGGAGTTGACGTTAATACCGCCTCGGAGCCTTTGTTAGCCCGCATCTCTGGCTTAAACAAAACCATTGCTGGCAATATCGTTAATTTCCGAAACAGCAATGGCGCTTTCCAGAATAGAAAAGAACTCAAAAAAGTTCCTCGTTTAGGCGACAAAACCTTCGAACAGGCGGCAGGTTTCTTACGAATCATGGACGGCAGCAATGCACTTGACCGCTCCAGCGTCCACCCTGAGGCCTACCCACTCGTAAAAAAAATAGCAGACAAAAACAACCGCAATGTAAACCAGATGGTAGGTGAAGCCGGTTTCCTTTCAAGCCTCACAGCGTCCGACTACACCAATGACACCTTTGGTTTACCGACAGTTACCGATATTATTTCTGAACTAGAGAAACCTGGCCGCGACCCTCGCCCTGAATTTAAAACAGCGGAATTCAAAGAAGGCGTGGAAGAGATGAAGGATCTTGAACCAGGGATGATCCTAGAAGGCTCTGTCACCAATGTAACCAACTTTGGTGCGTTTGTAGATGTCGGTGTTCATCAAGACGGGCTGGTTCATATATCCGTACTATCTAACCAGTTTGTTAAAGACCCTCGCGAAGTGGTTAAAGCTGGGGATATTGTACAAGTTAAGGTTGTGGAAGTGGACTTACCTCGAAAACGGATAGCGCTTTCAATGCGTCTAAACGATCAGGCCGGCGAAAAAGTCACTGGTGGTGCGGATCCAAGGCGCAAAGGGCCAGGAAGAAAAGGGAATAATGCCCCCAGATCAAACACCTCATCAAATAGCGGCCGAAGTAAAAACAAAGAATTACCCGCCGGAAAAACGGGTACATTTGCTGATATATTTGCTAATGCTAACAAGTTAAAGGCAAAGTAAGGCGCAGCCACTTGATCAACCTAGGTGATTAACCTAGGAACGTCACGACAAGCACTATATTTGCCTCCAAAGAACTAACCGATAGTTCCAGCAGTAAAACGGGCTCTTTCATTGAGCCCGTTTATTTATCTGTCAGGTTCACGCATAATCATCTATTCCAAGAGCTTTCCAACCAATGGTGGGCTCATAGATAATTAAGGACTGTTCCGTGGCACAGCATTTTAATGACATCCTCTCACTGATTCAACAGCAAAAATTGCACCTAACGCTCAATCAGGTGGTACGAGGCATAGAAAAAGAAAGTCTACGGATTGAACCCAACGGGCACCTAGCCCAAACGCCACACCCAGATTCCCTTGGCTCCGCCCTAACACACCCTTCAATCACCACCGATTACTCCGAAGCCCTGTTAGAATTTATCACTCCAACATTTACTGATGTTGATGAGATGTTAGAGCATCTAGAAAAAACTCATCGCTACACCTACCAGCAACTCGATAATGAGAAGCTATGGGTAAATAGCATGCCATGTATTATGGGAGATGAAAACAGCATCCCTATCGCAAGCTATGGCAACTCAAATGTAGGCAGAATGAAACATGTTTATCGTCATGGTCTATGGCACCGATACGGTAAACTGATGCAAACCATTGCGGGCATTCATTACAATGTCTCCATGCCTGATAATTTTTGGCCAGGTTATCAAAAGTTGCTCAAGAACACAGATAGCCTGCAAGACTTTATTTCTACACAATACTTTGGCTTGATTCGTAACTTTCAACGTTTTGTTGGCCTAGTTATTTATCTTTACGGAGCGTCTCCCACAGTATGCGGCTCCTTTCTTAAGGGTCGTGATCACGATTTAGAACAGTTTAATGATTCAACACTGTACCTTCCCTACGGCACGTCATTACGAATGAGCGACTTGGGTTATCAAAATGATGCACAGGCAGGTCTTCACATATCCTACAACTCGCTCAATGAATATGTAGAAGATTTAACCCGAGCCATCCAAACACCTCACCCTGCATACGAAACACTGGGAATCAAAAAGAACAAGGCCGACGGCGGCGAAGAATACCAACAACTTAACACCAATATTCTACAAATTGAAAATGAATACTATGGTTCCATTCGCCCCAAGCGTGTCGCTCGATCAGGGGAAAAACCTACCTGCGCATTGGCTACCCGCGGTGTTGAATATATTGAAATGCGCTGTGTAGACCTTAACCCATTCGAACCCATTGGCATTTCCGCAGAGAAAATCCGCTTCCTCGATGTATTTGCCGTATTGTGCTTAGTCGAGCCTAGCCCAAAAATTGATCCTGCATCTCAACAAGAAATCGATAACAACCAAGAAGCCATTGTTATGCAAGGGCGCAAACCAAACCTTCAAATCCACCAAAATGGTAAAGCCGTCTGTTTCAAAAATTGGAGCCACGGATTACTAGATAAAATGGCAAAGATTGCAACACTGATGGACGAAGCGGGCAATACAAACAACTACAGTAACGCGATTGCTAATCAAAAACAAAAAATCGATAACCCCGACAAAACACCATCTGCAAAAATCATCGACACGCTGCGAAAGAACGACACAGGCTTTTATCATTTTGCGATGGAAAAAGCGCTGGAACATGAATCCTACTTTCGAAATAACCCCTTAGCAAAAGATGATTTTGACGCCTTCCAAAAACAATCAGCGGAGAGCCTGCAACAACAAATTGCTATTGAAAATAGTGGCACACAAACATTTGAAGAATATTTATCCGCGTATTTTGAAAAAAAACCCTGTTCTAACTCATAAGGCACAAATCAAAACAAAAAATGTAACGATTTGTTAAAAAAAAATAACATTTGTGCGGTGTTCTGACCATTCACTGCTAATCTACGTTGTAGGAATTTATGAATCGATTAGCACTAAAGGCAACGTGAATAAATTCCTGGGGGTCGGCTAATTTCGATTAGCCAGAACGAAGTCTACTGCTGGTTTATTGGGGAAGTTAAACCAACAGAATACGCAGGCAGGTATAAAAATGAAGATCAACAGCATTGATCAACAAGAATGGAGCATCGACACGCTAAATAAAGCTTATCGCCAAGGTTACATGTTTGGCTTAAGCGGTGAGAGCTTACTGCAGTGTCCCTATAAATCTGATGTTATCGCGGCAGCTTGGGAAGCAGGCTGGAATGACGGAAACGATCAAGCTTCGGTAACACACCGCCTTCCCGAAGAAGATATTGCGATTGCCTAAATGCAGTGACTAAAAATCTATAGTGGCTCATTGGCTGTTTTCAGTACAGCCAATGAGCCACTTACACAATATTCCGTTACAAGCCCATTTTTAGTAGGCAAACGGAGCGGCCCTCCTTTCCTCTCGATTTACACCACTGCCTTATTCTCATACTCTTAGCTAAATTACCATCCACTAAAAACTTATTCGTAAATTAAGGGTCATACTCCCTAATGATCTGCATCTGATATACTGCGCGCAAACTTGCAGAATCCACTTTAGGGAAAAGCCATGACACTACCAGCCTCAAGAATTATCAATGGATTAGGCACTCTCGGCGCTATCTGTTCCATGCTTTTTGCATTACTCTTTTTACAGCATTACCTTGGCCTCGACCCTTGCCCGCTTTGTGTTGTTGATCGTGTATTGATAATCTCACTCGGCTGTATTTTCTTTACTGCCACAATCCACAACCCGAGCATCGTTGGTCAACGACTTTATGGCCTACTCGCTACCATTGTTGCACTTACCGGTGTTGCTGTTTGCTGGCGCCATGTCTGGCTGCAAAACTTACCAGAAGATCTCGTCCCATCATGCGGCCCTGGCCTGGATTACATGATGGAAACCCTTCCTATTGGCGAAACACTTGAAATCATCTTTACCGCGTCAGGAGAATGTGCTGATATCCAATGGTCCTTTATGGGACTATCAATACCTGAGCAAACACTGTTGGTTTTTAATGGCTTTTTACTACTAGCCTTAACCCAAGTCTTCAGAAAAAAGTAACTAGCCTGCAAAACAACCAAGTCTTATTAGATTAATTTTTCATAACCTTTTTAACATTCATAGCAATCCCCTTTATAAACACGTCTAAACCGGCTTTTTTAGCCGTTTTGGACAATTGTCAACCACACCTTGCCATATTCACAAAAATCTAACGCTTGCCCCCGAATTCCTATTTGCCTATATTCGAAGTAACCACATTGAAGCATTCCAGCAACAGTGTGGTCACACAACAAAAACAGATGTCGGTTACAACCGATATAATAATAAGTTGTGATCATGGCAATATTGCCTGCACAACCAGTAACACGCTCGCACTTGGGAAGGGTGAAACCATGCTAAAGAAAAACGAATCCAAAAATCAGCATTGGGGAAAAGTAGATCAACTGATTGAAGGGTGGTTAAAAGAAAGACAAGACCTTATTATTTTATACGTAGCCGTTGACGGGCTAAAAGAAATCGCCCCTAGCGACACTCCGATCAGTGTTAAGCTACAGGCCTTTAGCCAAATGCTAATTGATTACGTATCTGCTGGTCATTTCGAAATTTATGACGAACTGACTCAAGAAGCAGAAGAGTTTCAAGACGATTACAGCGAATTAGTTACCTCCGTTTTACCCCGTATCCAAGAATCCACAGAGTTATCCCTCGATTTTAACGATAAATACGCCAATCTTGAACTCTGCGTAGAAAGCCTAGACCAGGTTGCGACAGACCTTTCCCTTCTCGGTGAAAAGATGGTCGAACGATTCGAACTTGAGGATAAAATGATCGAAGTATTACATACGCGGCATAGAGAACTTGTCGCATAATAAAAAAGGGCTTTCGAGCCCTTTTTTATTACCTGTACCAAAGCGTTTTAGCCCTTTCACGCTACACTTAACATTTAATGTGTCGTTTGATATTTATCGCAACCAATAGGGCTAGAACTTTGCGATCATTAGCATTATTACTTTCATTTTGTACACTGCTGACAGCATGCAGCGACCCTCCATCAAAACACCTTGAGCTTACTGCACAAAGTGCCTACGCCTCTGCGATGAGTCCAGATGGTAAATATGCACTTGTTGGCTCCATCCTTCACGGTGGCAGCTTATGGCGCTTGAAGGATGAAGAAAAGCTCTATAACTGGAACCACAACAAAGGCCAAAAAACTGCCATGTCCGCGGTTGCCTTTTCTACCGATAGCCGCTTTGCCGTCACCGCCGATAAACGGCGCATTGTTATGTGGGATATCAAAACAGGTAGGCCAAAAGGATTTTGGGCGGCTACCGGCGGAATACTCGCCTTAGCCTTATCAGATAATGGTCGCTACCTTATTGTTGGTCAAGAAAACTACTCCGCTCTTTACATTGAAACTAGAACCGGAAGCATCTTGCAAAAACTCTATCACTCCGGTGACATCAATGCCGTGGCAATATCTGCTGACGGCACCATCGCTGCCACTGGATCTGAGGACGGCTCCGTTAAAGTGTGGAAATTAGGTAAAGATGACCCCATTCAAACCTTTCAGGTTGGCGATGACATATCCAGCGTTGCACTGTCACGCAAAGGCACTCTTGTGTTCGGTGGGCTTTATTATGGTACCGGGAAAATATGGAATGCCAGAACGGGAAAAGAACTATCCACTGTTGGTTTCAGCAGGGTCACCCTCTCGGCAGCCCGGTTCTCAACCAACGGCAAGTTACTCGTTACCGGCGATACAACAAGACGTGTAATGACCTGGAATATCAAAACAGGCAAACAAATACGTAAAAAAGTCGCCAGATCTCCATCACTATACCCACCTTCTGGGCTTATTGTTGAGGAGGTATCATTACAACCTGACGGCACCATTAGTGCGATTTACTCCAATGGTAGCGTGAATATTTGGAGTAATAAAAAAGGGTAAGCTTCCGCTTACCCTTTTTTATTACTTTCAACCAACATCATGTGTCAGCGATAGCTATTATCAACAGTTAACCTGTGAATCCACTGATTAACTGTTTTTCTCAATTGAAATCAATTCAACTTCAAAAATCAACGCCGCATTAGGGCCAATCTTACCACCGGCACCGCGAGCACCGTAAGCTAGATCAGAAGGAATGTATACCTTCCACTTATCACCAACCTTCATAAGCTGTAATGCCTCAGTCCACCCTTTGATAACCTGACTTACGCCAAATGTCGCAGGCTTACCACGATCAACAGAGCTATCAAATACAGTTCCGTCAATCAATGTCCCATGATAGTGCACTTCCACCTTGTCATCTTTCGCAGGGGTTGCACCATCACCAGCAGCCAATACTTCGTACTGCAATCCACTTTCTAAGGTCTTTACACCATCACGCGCCTTATTAGTTGCTAAGAATGCGTCACCTGCCGTTTTGTTCTCATCACCGGCAGTTGCAGCCTTCTTCTTCATCTCTTCCATCTTACGTGTTTGCAATGCCTGTAACGTTGCAACAATCTCTTCTGGCTTTAACTTTGTTTCATTACCTTCAAAACCATCAGAAAAACCTTTATAAAAGGTATCTAATTGCAGCTCAGACAAGTCACGCTTCATAGACTCACCATACTTAAGACCAATTGCGTAACTGGCTTTTTCATCTTCATTGGCAAAAGCTGCCGTTTCAGTGCTTGCTGCTGCTTCACTAACAACTGTTGTCTCAGTTACTTCAGCAGCATTAGCTGTTTCTTCTGCTGGCTGACATGCAGCCAAACCCAATGCCACTGCGGCAATCATTATCTTCTTCATATTCACTCCTCATTCTCATCATCGACGGGCCACTGGATTATTCTATTCAGCAACATTACCGTGTTTTCTATTATGTTATTTTCGTTGCTGGGCTTGGACAGCATCCTTTTGGGATTGTTCAGACAAACCTAACACGCATGTTTATTGACTTTTTTGTTATATCGCTTCGGATACTACCAGATAATTTTGCCGGCTTCTGCACCAAAACTGGTAAAAAATTGCATTTAATTGAGCTTGTGCTATTCCAAAAAGGTAAAGGTATAGAAATTACCAAGACAACCCGTATAATCGGTAGCTGTGTGCACAACCCAACTTAGCTGAGGAATTATTCAATGGCCGCAAAAAAGATCACGGCAAAAAAGAAAGTCGCTCCAAAAAAAGTAACTACAAAGGCAGCTCCAAAAAAAGCTTCGCCTAAAGTCACTGACCCTATCATCGAGTTATCAAAAGAGATTGCAAAGCTGCAAACTCAATTAGATAAAGCGAAAGATAAAAAGTTAAAAGCTGCCGAAAAAGACCTAAGCTCAGCGAGCAAAGCTCTTGCCAAAGCATCAAAAGCAACAGCTACTGCTAAAGCAAAAGCAAAAGCCGCTACTGCTAAAGTGAAAACCAAGAAAACCGCTGCGTCAGAAAAGGCACTAGCAACCGCTAAAGCCGCTGTTGAAAAGCAAACTGAAGCACTTAATGCTGCCAAGGCACTGGTTACACCTGCAAAAAATAGCATCTCAGCTCTTAAAGATGCAGCCTCTCGACAAGCTCGCATCGCTAAAGCTGTTACCGCGGTTGAGAAAGAGTTCGCCCAAGAAGATGCCGCTGCCGCCAAAAAAGCTGCTGCCGCCGCTAAAGTTCAAGCATTAAAAGATGCAGAAGCCCAAAAGCAGGCAGACGCCAAAGCAAAAATAGCCGCTAAAAAAGCTGCCGCAGCTCAAAAAGCCGCAGAAAAGAAAGCTGCTGACAAAGCAAAGGCCGCCGCTAAAAAAGCTGCCATTGCTGATAAGAAAAAACAAGCCGCCACTAAGAAAAAGGAAGCTGCAGCAAAGAAGAAAGAAGCAGTAGCAGCCAAGAAAGCCGGCAAGAAGGCGAAAACAAAGGCCGCACCGAAGAAAGTCGAAAAGAAAGTCGAGAAAAAAGCAGAGAAGAAGGCCGCTAAGACAGTAGCTAAAAAGAGTACAAAAAAAGCCGCAGCCAAACCTGCAGCCGAAAAAGCAGCTAAGAAGGCAACAGTAAAAGCAGCCCCTAAGGCAAAAGCGACCCCTAAGAAGAAAGCGGAAGCCAAACCTGCTGCTAAAAAAGCTGCTGCCCCGAAGAAGGCCGCATCCAAGGTTGAAGTGAAAGCTGAAGCTAAGCCTGCAGCAAAAGCGGAACCTAAAACTGAAGCACCAAAGGTAGAAGCGCCTGCGGCTCCTGTTGTAGAAAAAAAAGCAGTAGAAGCTAAACCTGTAGCGCCTGCAGTAGAAGCTAAACCTATCGTAGCCCCTACTGAGGCTGGACGTAGCTTATTCGAGCCTAACAGCGACGCATAAGTGAGTTAGCTTCTTTAAAGAAGTGCATAAAAAAAGGGTGGCAGATTGCCACCCTTTTTTTATGCCTCTCAACCTGACCGCAAGAATTCCTGTACACTAGCGGCCCAGCGCACAGTCAAATTACCCATTTCACTGTCAGTTCCATTATCCACCCCATGTTTTAAGTAGTTAAACGGTTTACCCTATGATTCAACTCAAATCAATTTCCCTTTATCGTGGTGATAAAAACCTGATCAAAAATGGCGACTTCACTGCGCACCCCGGCTGGCATGTTGGCCTTACCGGTCGAAACGGGTGTGGAAAATCATCACTATTTTCTCTTTTTAGGGGAGAACTTCACGTTGATCATGGCGATTGCCTTATACCCAAAGACTGGGCTATCGCACATATGGCGCAAGAAATTGACGCCCTAAACCGTCCAGCGATTGAATTTGTTATCGATGGAGACCAACCATTACGTGATTTGCAAGAAGCCCTTATTAAAGCAGAAGCAGATGACAACAATCATCAAATCGCTCACATCCACCACGAGCTAGATAATATAGATGCTTATACCGCCGAATCAAAGGCCGCTAAACTACTAAACGGGCTAGGCTTTACTCAAAAGCAGTTTGCAGTACCCGTGCAAGATTTTTCTGGGGGCTGGCGTATGCGCCTTAACCTTGCTAAAACACTGATGTGCCGATCAGATTTATTGCTACTGGATGAGCCTACCAACCACTTAGACTTAGACGCTATTCTCTGGCTAGAAGATTGGCTGAAGCAGTACCCTGGAACACTGATGCTTATTTCTCATGACAGAGAATTTCTCGATAGCATCGTTCAACATATCGTACATGTAGAAAATCAAACGCTAAACCATTACAAAGGTAATTACTCCAACTTTGAAGTGCAGCGGGCAATGCACCTTCAACAGCAACAATCTGCATTCGAAAAGCAACAGCGAGAAGTTGCTCATATGCAAAAATACATTGATCGATTTCGTGCTCAAGCCACCAAAGCTCGCCAAGCACAAAGCCGTTTAAAAGCACTAGATCGTTTGGAACGTATTGCCCCAGCCCATATTGACTCACCATTTACCTTTCATTTTAAAACACCGGACAATATGTCGGATCCATTATTGGCTATCCACAACGCCAGTGTTGGTTATGGAGAGACAGAAATACTCTCCAAGATAAAACTTGAACTCGGCCCCAGCTCTCGCATCGGTTTACTTGGTCCCAATGGCGCAGGAAAATCCACCTTAATCAAAACCCTAGTTGGAGACCTCGCGCTATTAAAGGGTGATAAAACGATCAGTGAACATTGCCGCATCGGGTACTTTGCCCAACATCAACTTGATCAATTAGACCCTGATGCTTGCCCATTAATACAATTGCAACGTTTAACCCCTACAACTTCCGAGGCCGCATTACGAAAGTACTTAGGCAGCTTTGATTTTAACGGTGACCAGGTGCTCGGCCCGATTGGTCGATTCTCTGGCGGTGAAAAAGCACGCCTTGCTTTAGCGCTCATCATTTGGGAAAAACCCAACCTCCTGTTATTAGATGAACCAACCAACCACTTGGATTTAGAGATGCGCCATGCTTTAACAATGGCTCTTCAATCCTTCGAAGGGGCTCTACTGATTGTGTCTCACGATCGACATTTAATTCGTAGTGTTACCGACACCCTATACCTTGTCGCCAATGGTGTGGCAGACGAGTTTAAGGGCGACCTGGAAAATTACTCTCAATGGCTAACTGATTTTAGGAATGAGCAAAGGCAACCAACCCTAAACGGTGACAAAGCTAGTGATCCTAAAACGGACAAAAAGGCAGAACGACAGAAAGCAGCTGAGCTACGCAAGCACCTTGCGCCGCTAAAGAAAAAAGCTGACAAGGCTGAAAAAGCCATGGATAAATCCCACCAAGAAAAAGACAGTATAGAACAACAATTAGCAGACCCTGCAATCTACGACAGCGAAAACAAAAAGCAGCTTACTTCACTGCTGAAACAACAAGGAGAGCTAAACATACAGTTAGAAGCATTGGAGCATGTATGGATGGAAGCAACTGAAGCCATGGAAGAACTAGCAGCCTCATTAAACGACACAGAAAGTTAGTCGCAAAAGCTCCTCCTCCTTCCTCCCGCTCCACTAATCAACCCAAAACATCAGCCACCTAAGTATCTCGGTACCATTCCTGGTGGTGGTCGTCGAGGTAGTTTTGGGGCCTCCTCTTCTGAAAAACCCGGTTGTTTCTAGCGCCTCATTTACAACAATAATTGAAAGTCGATAAAAGCTGTTTTCTGAAGATGCATAAGTATGTCTAACATGGCAACGCATCCTTTCCGCCAGAGAGGCGGACCATGACCTTGCAGTCCTGCTCTATCGTTTTGTAGTCAACATTGCGACATTACAGATAAAAAAGAAGAGGTTATGGAACGATAGCTCAACAATCTGCTGCAAGTAAATTGACGAGCCAAGTAAAAAAAAG
The DNA here is from genome assembly GCA_002163245.1 of Gammaproteobacteria bacterium 42_54_T18. Lineage (GTDB taxonomy): Bacteria > Pseudomonadota > Gammaproteobacteria > Pseudomonadales > Ketobacteraceae > 42-54-T18. Next base: position 49,402 of record MAAL01000163.1, read on the forward strand.
AATTCAATTTTGTTAGCAAAATGAAAAATACTGAAAAAAAATATTAGTAGGCCATAAAATATTTTTTCGGTTTTTCCATCACTTCTAATCTTTAGTTTAGATATTTTGTTTTTTCTATACGTAAAAATACAGTTCACATCAAAAAAGTATAATTCTTAATATTATTTTTTGTTTCCCAATTACAAATTCTGTTTACAAAAAACAAACATAACTAGAGTGCAAACAGTCCAGTAGATACAAAAATGTGAGCTGACTCTCAGGTCCTCGGGTTTTTATTTCAGCCGCGCAATATGACTGTTAAGTCCGTTTTTTTGGTTATATGTTTTAGATTGTTTATTCTATTTTTCAATTGGATAATCCCCTCGTCTTCTGATCATCGTTGATTTATATCAATGCGATTAATAGAAAATTTTTTGCACAAAATAGGAAGTGCCATGTCTTTGAGCTTTAAAAAAGGATCGAAAGTATTTTCGTTATCTCATACTGGAATGTTTTGAGCTTCGGTCAGCTTTGCAGATTTTTTAATTAGTGTGACTAATAAAATCAGTCACTGCTTGTAAACATTTTATAAGCCAAATGATTTGGCGAGCATCGTAAGCAAGTAGGAATACTGGATGCTTTTAAACAGAGAGATAATGATGATTGATTCAAAATACAGAAATAAAAATCTACAGGTTTTCAATAACGACAATGTCGTTACTGAAGGTTGGTATTGGGCATTGCAATCAAAAGAGTTAAAAACAGGCAAGGCGAAACCTGTTCGTTTGAGTGGAAAAGATTTAGCGATATTTCGCACTGAAAGTGGAAAGGTTGTTGCGATGGATGCTTACTGTCCTCATCGCGGTGCACACTTGGCTGGTGGTACAGTTGAAGGTGAAGCGTTACGTTGTTACTACCACCATTGGAAGTTCAATGAAAAAGGCAAGTGCGTTGATGTTCCTTGTTTGAAAAAAGCACCAAAGGCCGAAGTTTCAACATACCCAGCTGAAGATCATTACGGCTTAATTTGGGTATGGGTCGGCCAAGGGAAACCACATGAATTACCGATTGTTCCTGATCTTGAAGGACATGATGTTGATGTTACTTTTGCCAAACCTTACGTTAAGAATTGCCATCCCAATATCGTGATGAGTGATGCTATTGATGTTCAGCACTTTCGATCGGTACACAGGATTCCGGGCAATATTCTACATATCGAAGGCAAAAAAGTTAATGACAACACGTTACGTTATGACAACGTAGCAGCTATGCCGACAGACACGATCATCGGTCGGTTATTAGCGCCATTCTATAAAACACAGCTTACGTACTCTTTGTGTTATTGGGGTGGGTGTGCAGGTTCAGTTACAGTAGGACCTGATTTTCAACGGTATCATATAATCTACGCCAACCGCTTAGGAGATAATGGCGTTTCGGAAGGCCAAGTAATTCTATTAACCAAGAGAAGTAAGAACGTGCTTGGGCGAATGTATGGAAAAGCTCTTCTTGGTGCAACTCGTATCGTATCGGATTACTTCGCCAACGGTGACACGCCTCAGTTTGATTCCATTAACTTCGATTTTAAAACGCCGATTAAAGACGACAAAACCATTTTAACGTTTATGAGCCATGTTGAAGGATTACCTGTAGCTGATTGGGGTTTTAGTAAACCAAATAAAATAGACAGCGTTGATTTATCGCCCGCTTTTTCCTCTAACCGTAAACAAACCGAGGGCGAAGCATGCACGATATCTTAAAAGGAAAAATCGTACCTGTTTCATCGCTGAATTCATCGAATCGTTCGGCTATGTATGGCTTGATGGAATGTTACTACGACAATATTGATTGGGAACGTTTTAACAGTGACTTAAATGAAAAGAAAGATGTCATCTTGTTGTTAGCCGGAAAAGACGAAAAAATAAAAGGTTTTTCTACCTTAATGCACGTTGAAACAGTTGTGAATGGTCGAAAATCTAGAGCTATTTTCAGTGGTGATACGGTAGTTGACGAAGCTTATTGGGGGCAGAGAATCCTAGGACGTATGTTCTTAAGTTACCTGTTTACACAAAAGATAAAGAACCCTCTTTTACCTCTTTATTGGTTGTTAATCAGTAAGGGCTATAAGACTTATTTGCTAATGGCAAATAATTTTATCGAACACTACCCACGGCATGAGAAATCGACTCCGAAGAACAAGCAAAAACTCATCGATACTTTTGCAACGCAGTTATTTGGTGATAGCTATTGTGAAGAGACTGGTTGTTGCCAGTTTCCTGAATCTTTAGGGCAGCTTCGTGAGGGCGTGGCTCCTCTGGAAAAGAAAGAGGTTGATGGAAATTCGCGCATTCAATTCTTCTTGGAAAATAATCCAGGTTGGATTGAAGGTGAAGAGTTGGTTTGTCTGGCTCGCATGAGTTGGTCCATGCCCGTTTCCTACTTAGCAAAATCTTGGTGGAAGCTAGTAGCTGCACCATGGGTTAAGCAAGAAGTTGATGAATTAAAGGAACAACCCACCAATGCTCAGGCGTCTGTCGATAGCAAGTTGGAGCATCAGTCGTGACGTTGATTCAATCA
>MAAL01000189.1 GCA_002163245.1 Gammaproteobacteria bacterium 42_54_T18
GGCTTAGTGCTGGAAGGTGAATACCTATTATTTGCCAATTGCATTACCACCCACAAGCAAGCCATGGATGCCTATGAATACGTGGTGGTTGGGTTATGTGCCTTACCGAATTACCTGGGCAAGTCTCAATCAGCGGTATGTGTCAGCATTTCAAACAGCCTGAATGATGAACAAAATTTGTACATTAATAAACGCTTTAAGGCGGACAAAGAACAACCTCAAATAGCGGTCATGAGTTACTTGGCGGAAGTAGCGGCCCTGTCTATCACGCCTACGTTTTTGCAACGTCGTGAAAGCTGGCAGAGATCCTGGGTACGTAAACTATACCCATCGCTTGCATGGACCGGGACTGACATCCATTACCTGATTCATAGGGCTCGCTTTAAGGGCTGATTAGGGGTTAAAAGAAAGAGGCAGCCGCAATCTAATAGGTAGCGGCTGCCAATAGCATTAACCCGCCTTCACCATATCTGCCGCTTTTTCGGCAATCATGATAGTCGGCGCATTGGTATTACCCGATACCAAATTAGGCATGATAGACGCATCTACCACCCGTAAATTCTTTATACCCTTGAGTCGCAACTGCGCATCCACCACCGCCATGGGGTCTGAATCTGGCCCCATTTTACAGGTGCCCACCGGATGGTATTCGGTGTCGGCGTTATTGCGTACAAAGTCCTTCAATTGCTCAACATTATTTCTATCCAGAGGGATCAGCATCTTGCCTTTTACCGAGTCAAATGTGCTGGACTCCATGATATCCAGTGATTTTTGCAAACCTTTTACCAGGTCGTTAAGGTCGTCTTCATGATCCAGAAAGTTAGGGTCGATAAGCGGTGGCTGTTTAGGGTCACTGCTGGCAAGTCTTAGGGTGCCACGGCTTTTAGGGCGCATGAGGGTGGCGTGCAAGCTATAACCGTGTCCCAGGTGCATCTTACGGTTATGGTCATCCACCAGGCCCACAACAAATGCCAGCTCGATATCCGGAGCCGGTTTTGCGTCGTTGGTGGCAAAAAAAGCAGCAGACTCGGCAAAGTTACTGGTAAGGATGCCGCTGCGCTGGCTGGCCCATTGATAAATTCCTTTCAGTACATCCAGACCGCCCATGATGGACAAACCAAAGGTGCCTTTGTGGTGCTTTGTGCGATAGGCGGGGATGGTGGTCACATGATCCTGCAAATTGCTGCCCACACCCGGGGCATCAAGTAACACCTTAATGCCTAAATCGTTAAGGTGTTGAGCCGGACCTACCCCAGACAGTTGTAATATTTGCGGCGAGCCAAAGGCCCCGGCGCTTAAAATGACTTCCTTGTTAGCGGTAACCTGCTGAACTTGGCGCCCTTGATAGAAACTCACTCCCTTGGCGACCTTTCCCTCAATATCAATCTTGGCCACGTGGGCCTGGGTGATCACGGTTAGGTTTGGGCGATTCATATTGGGTGTGATATAGGCCTTAGCCGTGCTGCAGCGCTCGCCATCTTTATGGGTCACCTGGTTCATACGAAACCCCATTTGAGAGGCACCATTTAAATCCTGGTTGTACTTTAATCCCTGTTCTTTACAGGCGCTTAAAAAGTAATCGTTGAAATGACTGGGGCTGGATAATTCGGTCACATTTAATGGGCCTTCTTGGCCGTGGAAATTATCACGGCCCAGGGTTTCGTTGTTTTCGGCCTTCTTGAAGTAGGGCAGTACCTCGTCATAGCTCCAGCCCTCGTTACCTTGCTGCGCCCAGTTATCGTAATCCCATTTGTTACCGCGCATATACACCATGGCATTGATGGAGCTAGAGCCGCCCATTACCTTGCCTCTGGGTTGAAAACCCCTGCGGCCATTTAAGCCCTTTTGTTTGACGGTTTCATAGTGCCAGCTGAAAAACCCTTGGGGTACAGTGGCGGCTAAGCCTGCCGGTGCTTGAATAAACGCGCTGTTGTCTTTTTTGCCCGCTTCCAGCAGGCATACCGTTACATTGGGGTCTTCGGATAGGCGGCTGGCCATAACGCAGCCGGCACTGCCGCCGCCAATTACGACATAATCAAAGCTTTGTGTTGTCATTTTTGTGTCCAGCCCAGTGATTGATAACCTCATAATGCAGGCAGATCCCCATAAAAACTTGCCATTTTTGGCCAGGTGTTTATGATTTTAGCGAATTAAAGAGGGCGTTATGGCACAACTGATCCGCAGTGAAGCGCTTCGGGGTTACCCCGAATTGGTGTTGGAATTAAAGGGTGATCCCCAGGTCTTGTTGGCTAAACAGGGCTTAAGTGGTGACCTTATTAATCAAGTTGGCGCGATGATTTCTTATCGCCGTTTTATTGCTCTGCTGGAAGATACGGCTGCACAACTACAGTGTGATGATTTTGGCCTAAGGTTTTCAAAATGTCAGGATTTCAGCGTATTGGGCCCCATCGCCCTGGCCGCGCAACAGGGTGAAAACCTCGCTCAGGTGTTGCAGCGTGTCATGCAGTTTATGCACGTCTATAGCCCGGGGATTTTAATTCGTTTAAATGATCTGCCCGATACCAATCGTTTGCTTTTTAGCCTCGAAATTTCACTGACTCCCTTACCCGACTGTCGGCAAACCATGGAATTAAATATGGGTTTGGCCTACCAAATAATCACCTTTCTAAGTGAGGGCCGCAGCAAACCTTACGGTGTGCACTTTCCACATGACCAGGGTGCCGCCATCTACTCCTATCGAGGCGTGTTTTCCTGCCAGGTTAATTTCCAGCAGGCGGTGGGCGGACTTGAAATCAATAAACAGGATTTGTTATTACCCGTTAGGCGTCAGGATGAGCGCCTGGGAGAAATGGCCTATGAGTATTTGCAGAAAAACTTTTCTGGTGATGACTTGCTGCTTAAGGAAAAAGTGCGGGCGTTAATTAAACCTTTAATGCTGGCCAATCAATGTACTAATCAATCGGTGGCGTTGGCCCTGGGTACCCATGTGCGAAGTTTACACAGGCAGCTGGCAAAGGAAGGCACCAGTTTTGTAAAAATTAAGGACGCGGTGCGCAAAGAAATGGCTAAACAATATTTAGCTCAAAAGGGATTATCACTAGGACAAATCGCAATTTTATTAGGGTATGCTGAGCAGTCGGCATTCTCCCGTAGCTGCCAGTCGTGGTTTACCATGGGCCCAAGAGACTATCGCAAGCGCTTAAATTAGGCTCGCCACCATTTTTTTAATGTCTTGCTCCTTGTTTTTAAGGATTAATAACTTTTGGCGGCCATGGGTTAGCTGTGCCGATACCGGTAGTTTTTTGAATGCCGCCTGTTCGCTAATGACTTTATCCCCCTTCATATGAGAGTAGGCCAGTTCAATCACGTCCATCTCGGTTAACTCGTGGCAAGGGGGATTGGATTGCCCCATCATTTCTATAATTCTGGGGTTAAAATTCCAGTTGATTAAGGCTTTTTGTGCGTAGTTGTATTTGTATTGATCGCACTTTTCATAAAACTGTTTTTCGTTAATGTTAATGTCTTTTTTACTGATTTTGTCTGCCAGAATAAACGCGGCAATGTCACTGAAAATAACCGCCAAAAACATCTCTTCGGGTTTGTCTAAATACAGGGCCTTGGCCAATTCCATGGTGTTGGCTGCGTGGTGCAGGGTGAAAATCCAGCGTTTACTTAAAGACGCCTGCACAGATGGATTATGCTGCCCCAGTAACGCTTTAAGTTTATGGCTAAATATTAAATTACGAATCATTTTGAACCCCAACAACATCAGTGCGCTATCCAGGTTGGTGATGATTTCCGGGCGTCGATACACACCAGAATTCACCAGTTTAAAAATGAGTGCGCTAAGCTGCAGGTCTTTTTTTATGAGGCGGGAGAGCTTCTTGTAGCTGAACTCCACATCATCAAAACACTGATTGATGGCAGCCACCAATATGGGCAATTCCGATACATCAAAATCGAGGGCATTGATGGTTTGAAACGTTTCATCCAGCTGTACAAATTTTGACTCAATCATATGCCCCCCTAAAGTTTCATAAATTTTACCTTGTCTAAAAAAATGCCATATATGACTTAAGTTCGATTTGAATATGCCCCAGGCCTGAATAAAATAAGGTTATATGAAGATGTGCAGTTATATCAGATCTATATAAAACAAATTCAGGGGATAAAACCGCCGATTATTATTCCTTATCTATACTCAGAGGTAGGGCACCAACAGATATGCAAGGGTTGATTGTATGAAATTACTGATCGCGGATGATCACGGTCTATTTCGTTTAGGCCTAAAAGCGGCCATCGAACAAAAAATAGAGGGCAGCGAAGTGCTGGAGGCCGAAGATGCCAAGAGCGCGCTTGAGACCATGGAGCGTGAAAAAGACCTTAAACTGGCGCTGTTGGATATTAATATTCCGGGCAATGAAGGCTTAAGCTTTATTTATAGTGCTCTGCAGCGTTACCCCAATATTAAGATTTGTGTTATTAGCGGCAGTGAAGACCCGGCCATTATCAACGCCATCATGGACAAGGGCGCCAGTGGGTTTATTCCTAAAAGCTCGGCCAATGAGGTGATCTTCAGTGCGGTGCAAATTATTCTGGCAGGCAGCCAGTATTTCCCCATGGATTTGCTTAACAAGGCGGTCAAAAAAGCCGAAAAATCCCTGTCCCGTTTAACCCCGCGCCAGTTGGATGTGCTTAAGTCCATGGCACAGGGGCAAGCCAACAAGCAAATAGCCGACAACCTTAATATTTCTGTAGGCACCGTAAAAACCCATATTACCGCTATTTTTGAAGAGCTGGCGGTGACCAATCGTACCCAAGCTATTAATGCCGCCCGGGACAAAGGGCTTATTCTTTAGTAAAAGGCATCTAGATGAAAACCCTAATTGTTGATGACCATGAGATGTTCCGCATGGGCCTGGGGGCCTTGCTAGGGCAGATGTCTCTGGACGCTGAGATTCACGAAGAAGGCACCCTAAAAGGGGGCATGGACTATGTAAAGAGCCATGCCGATATAGAATTAATTCTGGTGGATTATAACCTGCCGGATGGCAACGGCTTGCAACTGGTACGTGGCCTCAAAGACACGCATTTGCATTGCCGGGTGATTCTCATGTCGGGTCATGAAAGCCAGGATTTGGCAGTAGAGGCCTTAGTGGCAGGTGCCAATGGATTTTTGCCTAAAAGCTATGCGTCCTCTGAGGTGAAATCGGCCTTAAGTAAAATTGTGGCAGGGGAATTTTTTGTCCCGGAAAAATTACGTATGTCATCCCGCAATGATACCTCCACTATGGTGGCGGGCAGTTTGTTATCTGTGGGCCCTAATGTGCTGGACAATGCCATTGACCCGGTGATTATTTTTGAAAATGGCGAGCAGAAAAAACTGGAATATGTAAATACCGCGGCGGAAAAGCTACTGGGCATTACCAAAGAAAAAATACCGCTGTTTTTTGAACTGGACAAATACGTAGAATACAAACCGCTGCTGGATTTTATTAATGACGACACAAGAAGCAGTTACATGGTGGAATCCATGCACACCCGTGCACTTGCTAAACGTAATTTATGGTTGTCGGTGTCGTGCAGCAAGATTGATTTTTTAGGCACCCCCTCTGTGATGTTTTATTTGCGAGACATTACCGATCTTAAAAACCGGG
>MAAL01000088.1 GCA_002163245.1 Gammaproteobacteria bacterium 42_54_T18
ATTGTGGCTGGTTTTTGATCATGATCTTGCCATCTCTGCTTTGCATTGTCATGCCGTGAATTATCCGTCATAACCTTTTGTATTTAAAGGTTTTATTTGTTAACGCAACAGCATTGAGGTACGCCCCCCCCCTCTAGCGACGTAAAAAACCAATCCCATACATAAGGTGAGTTCCGGATTATGAGCTTACCATTAGCCTCTCTTCCAAGAAATCTAACCGATCTTGTCCAAAGAACATTTCGCCTTCAAGAAATAATGTTGGGACGCCAAACAATTCTCGATCGATAGCCTCTTGAGTTAGCACCAATAACGACTCTTTAATTTCAGAAGATTGAACAAGAGAAAGTAATTCATTTGCATTGATACTATTTTCTTCGAGAACCTTTGCAATAACTTCTTTATCCCCTAAATCCTTTCCTGTTTGCCAAATACCGCTAAATATTGCTTCACAATATAGATCAAAACATCCCATTTTTATAGCTGCATGAGCACCACGCATCAGTGGTAATGTATTAATGGGGAAATGTTGATTCATCATAAATTCCACGTCATATCGTTTTGCAAATCGTGGTAAATCATGCATCATCATGTATTTACCCTTTGTCGGAATCATCGCAGGCGATACGTTGTTAGTTGCCTTAAATAATGCACCTAGAAGCACTGGCTTATACTCAATAACACATGAATATTGTTGTTCTAATTGCTTTAACCTTTTATAGGCTAAGTAAGCAGTAGGGCTTCCGAAATCGAAATAGAACTCTATTGTTTTTGGCATGTTTTTTCCCTTTTTAATTTAATTTAATTTAATTTCGTTTTTTACGTCTTATTACCAGTTTTCTACCCATGGGCGAACATCTAATTCAAAGGTCCACGAATTCCTTGGTTGCTCGTGTAACATTACATAGTTTTTTGCGAGATCATCTGTATTTACAATCCCGTCTTTATCAATAAGGTCGTTATAAGCTGGGTGGTGTTCTTTAATCCATTGTGTATCAACGGCGGCATCAATAACCACGTGAGCAACGTGTATATTTTTTGGCCCAAGGTCTCTTGCCATGCTTTGCGCTAATGCTTTTAAGCCGTGTTTTGCGCTAGCAAATGCTCCGAAGTTAGCTCCTCCTCTCATACTTGCTGTTGCACCGGTAAAAATAATAGTTCCCCTCTTCCTTGTGAGCATTGTTTTAGCCGCCTCACGCCCAGTAAGGAATCCAGCAAAACAGGCCATTTCCCATATCTTTCTAAATTTTTGACTCGAAGTATTCACAATATTCATGGGGACGTTTGCACCCACATTGAAAACCACTACTTCAATCGCCCCTATTGTGTTTTCGATGGTGTTAAATAGTTCAATTACTTGATCTTCGTCTCGTGCATCACAACTGTACCCATGGGCTTTGTGCCCCTCTTCTCTTAGTTTTGTTACGATACTCTCGAGTTTATTGCCATTACGACGGGCTAGACAAACAGTATGTCCAGCTAGAGCAAACTGTGCGGCTATTGATGAGCCAATGGCATCTCCTGCTCCCATAACAAGAACCACAGACGGAGCTAAGTTTGAATCCGACATTTGTATTCCTCAAGTGAATGAATTAAGGTTCCATTATGGAACCATGAAAGAGTACAGCTCTCTATTCACAGGTGTCAAGTTAACGTAATGGATGATAATGTTGCGTAAATTGGACAATCAAATATATCAGTGAGATTAAACAATGCTTGAGAAAATGTATGCGCTGGGATGAAATTGATAGCCAAGTGTGTTCAGTAGCCAGAACTCTTTCAATGGTTGGTGATCGCTGGACGATGTTAATATTGCGTGACTGTTTTTTGGGTGTGACTCGATTCACTGATTTCCAGAAGTCCCTAGGCATTACAAAACATCGCCTCTCGGATCGTCTGACAAAACTGGTTGATTCTGAAATCCTCAAAAAACAGGTATATGATACCAATTACGGACGTTACGAATATAAACTCACCAAAAAAGGCCTTGAATTTTACCCAGTGATGATGTCACTGGTTGCGTGGGGGGACAAGTGGGCCACAGATGAAGATGGTGCTCCGTTAGAATATATTCATAAACCCTGTGGGAATAAAATGCAGGTTGCGACACAGTGTAACCATTGTGATGAACCTGTTACTGCATTTACCATAACCCCTATCTTAGGACCGGGTATTTTGGAAAAAGCCAAGCGCGGAGAGCTAGTAGACTTTGATAATCAAGATATTTACAAAAGTATAAAACAATAGCCAAATTAGAAAAATTAACAGGAGATAAGGTTCGTGAATGAACTTAATTTAGGTAAAGATACAGCATCGTATGTAGAGACATCCATAAAGGATGGGGTTCTAACGGTAATGATGAATCGTCCGAAGAAACTTAATGGCTGGACGATGGAGATGATGGACGCTTTCAAGGAAGCGTTTGTTAAGGCGGAAAAATCGGACGCTGTTAACGTTATTATTTTTACCGCGGCAGGGGGTTACTTCTCTGCTGGTGTAAATTTAGGAGGCACGATTAAACTAATGCATCCTAAAAGCCTGCATAAGTTAATTGTTAATCACAACCAAGAGCTGTTCGAGGCATTCCTTAATTGCACTAAACCTATACTTGTGGCTGTTAATGGCCCTGCCATTGGTGCCAGCGTTACCTCGGCAACGCTTTGTAATGGAATAATCGCCTCTGAAAATGCTACTTTCTCCACACCCTTCTCTGCTCTGGGAATTACCCCAGAAGGGTGTTCTAGCATTCATTTCTCTCGCTTAATGGGTGAACAAAATGCACAAAGAATGCTTGGGGCCGAAGGTTGGAAACCAACAGCAGCAGAAGCTTATTCAGTAGGCTTAATTCAGAAAGTTGTACCTCATGAGCAATTGTTAGACGAAGCAAATAAAATTGCTAAAGATTGGATTGATCAAGGGGTTAAACGAGAGTTTCTAGCTGGCAGTCAGCTGGAAGAGTTAAAAACAGTTAATGCAACTGAGTCGGTAGAACTTGCAGATGCATTTTTAGATGCTGCCTTCTTAAAAGAGCAGTCCCGTTTTCTTTGGAGTAAAAAGAAGCGTGGGCCATCGGTTATGTTCTTTTCACTTTGGTTGCTTCGTCCATTGTGGGGCCGTTTAATATAGGTCAAATGCTAACAGTTTTGTCGCACGTTAGTAGGTAGCCCTTGATCTCCGTATTGCGGACATCGAGGGCCTATCAAAATTAGTCGATTTTACCTCTGTACCAGAGTATCTACTTAACCATAGCCAAGAAGTAACTAGGGAATTCAAAATCGATATCGACGCCCGTTATACTATTCCCTTTAGGTATCGTGATAACATTAGCCTCTTCATTGTGCCCAGGCATTACATCCAACGACGATAAGATATTGAGAAACCAAACGTTAATAGGTAAAGACGAATCTCTAACGTATTGAGTTAGTGAAGGATGGTGTAAATTTAGAAATTTTTCTGCTTCTTCTCTAATTGTTGCCGATTTACATGGGTTAACGTCAATATTAACAGTATCAACATCAATCCCTTGCTCAATTAGGAATTGTACAACCATGAGTTTCTCATTTCGGAAAGCACAGCCATAAGTTAGCACGAATTCAAAAAGCTCCTCTTTTACGAAGCTATTGTGCCAAATCCAATTGCTATATTGACTCTTTTCGTACCAATCTTTGACGTCCGCTAAACTATCGAAACAACAACTCATATATTGACCTCGGTATAGTTACAAAACAGTGGAAGCCATCGTCCGTAATGGAATTAAAACATTGTACATAAAACTTACAATATAAGCTGTCTACAAATACCGTTTAAAATGCCAATTAATACCATTATGAATGATCTTAAAGAGCCCACCCGGGGAACTATTGTGGCCGTTAAAGCCCTCTCAGATTACTTCGATGAAAATCGAAACCAATCAAGATTATAGCCAGACTTAAACTTTAGATAAAGGTCATGAGTACCGGTGATGGTTTGGTCCAATTCGATGGAGTGTATTTTAAATTTACTCCAGCCACCCTGTCCAGATAACCCCGTAAAGGTGCCAACAGGTGCTCCTGAAAGCTCGTCTAAGTAGACCTCAATTCTGCCATAAGAGTTGGCTCTTGAAGTAGCGATCCGCGCATCGAAGGTATCAACCCCTGTACTACCAAAGTTGATGCTGGAATACTTTACCCAATCATCAGTTCTGATATAGCCAAGATTGGTCGTATCACCTTTTCTTTCGATGCGGATACTGCCACGTTTTTGATCATAGCCCTCGGCTTCTAGCGTGACGATCGATATAGGGTTTTCTTCAACAGATCCAATATCTGCTGAAGCTGATAATGCCCCTTTAGATAACTCACTGTCCCAGATATTCGAATCGCTCTGAGAAAAAGTTTCGAAATAGCCTTGTCCTTCGGTGTCATCGTACAATGTGATTGAACCTTCCCAGTCACTGGGAAATTTAATCGAAGCGATAGACGGCATCGATTCAAGATTGTAGTAGGTTTTCCCGGTATCGATAATTGGTATGATTGATTCTTTCCCCTTGAATTTTGATAGTGAATAGAGCGTCACGCCTCTGCTTTTAAAGTAGTTACGTCGACAGTGTCGATTGCAGTAATCGACTGTTGACGACGTTGCAAACACTGGTTCGCGCTTATAGTTCTCCATTGTGTTGTTCATCGCTAGAACAAACGCGTCTTGCGTCGGTTCCATGTAGCCCCAGCGATAGCGCATTCGTTGGGGTATCTCAAAATGGATTGCTTGTAACCGATTAATATGAGCGGTCGAAAAACCGTTAACCTGATCTGTATTTACCGAAAAAAGGAAACCATTAAGATCAGCTAACCCCAAGGCTTTACCATTAGGTGCACGCAATTCTGTTTTCAATCGAGGGTCAACACCGGGAATAACATCCAGTGCTTTTGCCATTTCGGCAGCAAATAAACTACTGAAAGATTTTAGCTGGAATTGGCGATTAGCTGACATCTCTCCGCCACCCTCCCCTGGCTGAATCATGCCCGACGTCCAACCAGCATTACCTCTCTGTTCTTTACGCCGCATACCATGTAATACCATCACTGCAACTTGAGGGTACTTTTCCAATATATGTTGATTAACATCGAGAAATACATGGTGCATCCTTGAGCTTCCGCCTCGAGCTGCGTTCATATAGTTTGGGTGTTTCTTATGGTCATTGGCAGCAAGCACCATAACCTTCGCTTTGGTCTCTCGCATTAACTTAACGGCTACCGGCCTCCCTTCTTCAAAGTGAGGAGCCTGAAAAAATAAGGGATCGACTGGGTTGTCGAACGTTGGTCTATCGCCAGGAATGGCAATTTCTCCCACCCGCCACAGGATGGATACAGGAGGCCGCTCAGATTTGAGAGGCGCATGGGGATAGATGTACAGTAAATCCCCAGCTTCCTGACATATTGACATATTAAGAGATGCAGCCGCATAGGTCATTTCGTTTGGTAGATTTTCAGGAATAATCGTTAACGGTACTAATGCATCAATAATCGTTTCTAAACCGGCGGATACTCCTCTATTCGCTTGTTGAAACTGGCCTTCGTTGTAATTCTTGTAAGACATCTTTACAATTTGTTCAAGCCCGCCCCCGTCGTTACAAAGGTCAACAGCAGAATATACGGACATAGAAGGGAGTAATAAGGGGGCAAGTAAGCAAAATATTTTTCTTATTTTCATTATTCTGTACTCTTTGTAATTTAAACGGCTTCATTGTAAAACTGCCATTGCAGTATAACCTTGCTCAACAGAGTGCGACTGCATCACTTTGGGTCAATATAGAGGGTCAATGGCGGCCGTGAATTTTGAAGAAAAATGGTACAGGGCACCTAAATTGTCACTTATAAACTGTTTACGTTTGCCTCTTTTTTTGACAAAGTTATTGCTATTCAAATCTTCTGGAAATTGGTAATACACATATGCCTCGTAATATATTAGATGACTCCAAAATTCACCCAAACATACGGTCAGTGATCGATGACAGCTACCATGAGGTCGTGGATGGGATTTTTATTGGTGGGGCTGAAGACCTACAGCGTCTTATAGATGCAAACGAGCTTGAAACACTACTAGGATAAAGGATAGCCATGAGCTTTTACGACAATAATGTTCTACCTCACGTAATCAATCTGGCCTGTGGCAGTGCCCCTATTCTACGTCAACGTCAAAAAATCGTACCTCAAGCAGAAGGACGGATATTAGAAATTGGTATGGGCTCTGGAATCAATATCCCCTACTACAGCACTAGTAAGGTAGAAAAAGTCTGGGGGCTTGAACCCTCAATCGGTATGCGTAAAAAAGCTAAGAAACGAGTAGATGCGGCACCTTTTGACCTTGAATGGTTAGATCTACCAGGAGAGGAAATTCCGCTTGACGATAATAGTGTCGATACCATTGTACTGACCTACACATTATGTACCATTCCTGATTGGCGAGCTGCCGTTAATCAGATGAGCCGTGTACTGAAGCCAGGTGGAAAGCTTTTATTCAGTGAGCATGGTAAAGCTCCCGATGCTGCGGTTCAGGCTTGGCAAGACCGAGTAAATCCCTTGTGGATGAAGCTGGCGGGTGGATGTCATCTAAACAGAGATATCCCGGCATTGTTAAAAGCAGGTGGTTTCAAAATAAAAGAATTAGACACGTTATACGTACCTAAGACACCAAAAATTGCTGCATTTACATTTTGGGGTTACGCAGAGATTAGGTAAATAGCGATAAGCTACGCTCTATCGTCCAATGCGTTGCAATTACACCCAGTCCATAAGCAATTGGGGTGGTCCAACGTTTTCTCGGGATGAGTGTAACACCACGATACCTAAGTAAACATTGAGCGGTATACACCAAGGTAAGTATCACAGATATAAAAAGCAACTGACCAAGTTCAACACCTATATTAAAATATAACAACGCAAGGGGTATATCTATTTTAGGTACCCCCAGGGCACTCAGCGAACTAGCAAAGCCCAACCCATGCAATAGTCCAAATCCCACAGCCGCAACCCAAGGGTAACGCCCTGTAAAACTATCCTTCCCCTGGTTAATTCTAATGACCTCGTAGGCAAGAACAACAATGGATAATGCAATGCTCGTTTCAACTGGGGCTACAGACAACTCTAATATATTTAGAAATGAAAGAGCTAATGTAATGCTGTGAGCAACGGTGAACGCTGTAATCGTCTTAACAAGCAATATTGGAGACCCTACAATGAGAATGATGCCAATAATAAAAAGTAGATGATCATAACCCGAGAGAATATGGTTAATCCCTAAATGAAGGAATCGTTTCACTTTTGATTTTTTACTAGCGTTAACCGCAGAGAGTCCGCTCAAGGCAACGGTAATAGTCCCCTCTTCACTTAGAAATAACGATTGAGAAGTTTCGCGACCTAGCCAAATAGCGGAGATAAACACACCTTCACGCTTCCAACTTAAGTCAAACTTATCGTCAGATGTTAGCGCCCCATCACAACTGAATGTGAACGTTAACTTTCCGTTAGAAAGCGACCCTCTGAAAGGTTTGTGCAAATCACACCGCTTAGGTATTAGTGGCGCTGTAATTTGATGAGCCATAGATTCAGACGTATTTACATTTAGAACATAGGTCTGATGATCCAGCTCCTTTTTACTAATAGTTTTGGTCTGCTCGAGGGTGGCTTTTGTTATCCCTAAATCATGAGCAAAAGCTGGAGTAAAAAAAACAATAGTAATAAGAAAGAACAACATCGAGGTGAACTCTGGAAACCTGAGCATAATACTCACTGCACTCCTTCGATACGAATACTGTATTGGTTTCTCAGCGCCTCTATTTTTTTAGTGTTAGCCTTCTTTTGTTCTTCTTTTATCCACCCATTCTTCACATATTTTTTAACGTTAAGGTATGGTGAAATAGAACCTTTATGAACGGATATGACGCGTATAAAATGCTGACCATAAGGGCTGATAAGCGGACCATACCATTCCCCCTTATTGGCGCCAGAAATTGCCTCGGAAACATTTTTACCAAAACGAGCCATTATTTCTTCAAGCGACTCTCCCTCGACCCGATTTGGAAACCGTGCGTGTTTATTTCCCAATTTAACTGAGGGAAAGTCTTCGTTGAGTTTTTCTAATACATTGTTGAATGGAGGGTTCTCTAAATCGAAAAATACCTGCTCGATGTTAATGGTGTCCTGCTGTGCAAATTTACCCAAATTAGCTGAATAATACCGGCGTAACTCCTCTTCTGTGGGTTCTCGCTGATCTGTTGAAAGTATATATCGCATTTTTCTTAACAAACGTGTACGAATAATTTGATCTTTATCAAGCCCTAACCGATAAGCCTCTTTAAGTAGGATCTCTTCATCGACAAATTCATCAATAGCTAATACTTGCTCTTCTACCGATAACTTCGAGCCTCTAAGATTGTGCTGCTGTTCAAGAACAGCAGCACGAGTAGCTTCTGAAACGATGAGTTCAGGCTTATCATTACTATTTAATTGGTGGTCGGCTAAAAAAAGCAAACCTCCCAAAACCAGAAAAACAAATAGTGGTTCGGAAATAAGAGAGCTGAGAAGTTTCATTGCCGGATCACATTACGGGTTAGCTTGTATTAGACTAAAAGAACCCTGAGAACTTTCATCCTCTTCAAACTGTTGAGTCACCGGTGAATAGGTATAATAATCTACTCTATTATCTAGTGGTTTAAACACATAATACCGTAGCAACATTACCTCTTGAGCATCACACTGATAGTCCACGATAAAATTATTAGATACGCCACCTCGAGGCCCGTTGGTTGTATAATGCGCCTCTCGTTGGCAAACATGGCCCGCATTTGACATTACGATGTTATCGTACTGATAGAGCAAGTTGTTTTTAATATGGTCAGTGGCCCATGTATCATGTGTGACAAGGATCACCTTTCTATCAGGATTAGCGGCTAATATACCTTTTGCCCAATTTATCCCCGCCGGTCGGTATTCGGAATATTGATCATAGGTTTCAACTTGCAAAAACATATATTTTTCATTACCAATGGTCATCAAGCCATAGTTATTTTCAATCCCCCCAAAATCACCACCCCACCACGACTCATTTGAAAAGCTCCATACAGGGAAGTATTGATTCATAGTCCACGGATCATCATGGTTTCCTGTAATTGGCATAAAAGGTACTTGTCCATAGAGTTTATCCCAGGCAGATGTTGAATTGTCCCATTCCCATCCGTTATTCCAACTTTCAACTATGTCCCCTAATCCCTGAACAAACTTAATATTTAGATCACCTTTGGTCCGTACGATCCAATCAAATGCCGCCCTCATATGCGATATCGGTGCATTACTTCTATTTTGGGAGTAGTGTTGTGTATCCGGTATCACAACGAGCGTCCACTCCCCTCTTTCTTTGTTGACGGTATTAGGCGCTCCGGAATAATCATCGGCGTCGCCAATATTAATGTAATTCAAATTCACTTCGGCATCGTTAAAATACACTTCAAGTACATGCTCCCCTTCAGGCAAGCTAACCGTCGTCGTCGTATCTCTCCAGTTTTGCCAACCACCCGAATTAGGAACTATCAACGCTCCACCCAATGAATTTCCATTCAGCTTAAGCTGAATGGAAAGCCCACTTTTTGTGGTTGCAACCCTTGCCTTTATTCGGTATTCGCCAGCATCTGAGACAGCAATTTTATAACGAAGATATTCCCCCGCGGCTGTCCATCCTACACTATACCCACCACCTACGTCCGTTGTGCTCTCAATATCAACATCCTCTTGTCGATATTCACCACCAGTATTTCCAGTCGTTAGATCTCTATATGAATCA
Organism: Gammaproteobacteria bacterium 42_54_T18; assembly: GCA_002163245.1. Taxonomy (GTDB): domain Bacteria; phylum Pseudomonadota; class Gammaproteobacteria; order Pseudomonadales; family Ketobacteraceae; genus 42-54-T18. The sequence continues at coordinate 9,811 of MAAL01000088.1, forward strand.
TAGTTTTCAGCTTCGATTTTTGCAGGAACTAAAACTCCATCTAGTTCTCCACCATTATTATCCACACCGCCGTTGTCATCTAGCTTATATGCTCGAACATAATCTACAGCCATGGTTTGAGGGAACAAGGTATTATCATTTGGACTTCCCGGCCAATTACCCCCGACAGCCACATTAAGAATAATATGGAAACGTTGGTTAAATGGTGCTGGATATTCACCTACATCAGACCACCAGTTATTTTGAGTTTGATATAGAACCCCATCAACATACCAACGAATCTCAGTAGGTTCCCACTCTATACTGTAAACGTGAAAGTTATCGGTAACACTTGTATCAGGTGTATAACTTTTACCGCTACTGGTGTTGTTTGGCCATTCCCCACCGTAATGGAGCGTACCGTGGATATTGTTCTCGCCATTACTCTCTAAATTAACGGCTTCTAAAATATCAATTTCTCCACTAGCAGCCCAGCCACCATAAACCCAATCCGTTGGAAGCATCCAGATGGCAGGCCATAACCCCTGACCAGCTGGAAGCTTTGCTTTAACTTCTATTTTTCCGTACAGAAAATCCCCTTTGTTGGGTGTGCTAAGGCGTGCAGACGTATAGTCTCTGGTTTTACCACCACTAGAATAACGTTCGCGCAACGCTTTTATGATGAGCTTGCCATCCTCAATATAGGAGTTCTCAGAGCGCTCGGTATAATATTGTAATTCATTGTTACCTCCACCATTTGCATCAACTGCATGCTCCCACTTTGTTGCGTCGATACTGCTTCCGTTAAATTCATCCTGCCAAACTAACGTCCAGCCTGATTGAGAGTTATCTACTGCAGTGATATCAATATAATTTACATTTAGTTCTTCGCTATCAAAATAGACATCTAGTTCATGCTCTCCAGACGGTAAGGTTAACGTAGCAGAAACGTCTACCCAGTTTTGCCAACTGCCGGTATTGGGGACATTAATACTGCTTCCTATGAAGCTGCCGTTAAGTCTAAAACGGAAAGAACGACTATTCTTAATAGTAGAAACCCGTGACCGCAGGAGATATTCGCCAGATTCTGGAACCGATATCGTATAGCGCAAATATTCCCCCGGAGAAACCCAACCGACACTATACCCACCTCCAATATCCGTGGTGGCCTCAATATCGACATCCTCCTGACGATATGTTCCACCTGTATTTCCTGGGGTGGTATCATAAAAAGAGACGTAATCTTCTGCTTCAATTTTGGCAGGCAACAAAATGGCGCTGCTATTGTCGACAGGAGGTAATATCACATAGTTCGCCGAGAATATCGCGCCAGGTTGTGTATCTATATAAGGCAGCGCTTTAATTGTGGCATCTGCTGATACCTCTACTGGGCCAAAATAAAGTTGACTTGAATCTGTTGGGCTGGATCCATCAGTTGTGTAGTAAATAGCCGTCGCCGTACTATGAGAGATCACCACCTGCTGAGTCTTATGATAGGTTCCTGCAGCAGGAGAAAAACTTCCGGATCCGCCGCAACCTACAAGAATAAAAAGGGAAAAGACAGCAATGATAACGGAGCGGTATTTGAGGGGGTTAAGGGGCATGTAGCCTCCAAAGGCAATGTTATTATTATTTTGATAGCACACCTATTATGAATATCTTTATTCTTGAGTGCATGTCACCTGACACCCATAATTGTCATTTGGCGCCACAATGCTTTGGATATTGAAAAAATAGAAACATTAATGAGGATAGTTCTAGGCTTGTGAACAAATATTTTTACTAAATTGCTGTCGGTATTGATTGGGGGAGCAGTTGTACCATCGTTTAAAAGCTCTCGTGAAGTTCCCCGAATCGGAAAAACCAAGGTTATGTGCAATTTGAGTAATACTTAGAGGTGTTGTCTCAATATAATTCTGAGCTTCACCCCGCCGAATTTCGTCTAACAAATGCTTAAAACTCGTGTTCTCATTTTGCAATGAGCGCTGCAAAGTGCGAACACTTATTTCTAAACCCGCTGCAACCTGATCAATAGATACACAGTTACGTTCTAGATTTTTTCTAACGTAAACTTCCACGGTTAAAAGGAACGGAGTGGGGTCAAGTTCTCGCAGACGTTCTATGCATTTATTTTCGTTATACGTCAAAATCTCTGGATGTGCATGCATTGATGGCAAAGCTAAACAATCACTACACAGGTGTATGGCAAACTGTTCTGAATCCCAATTAATGGGCACTTTAAAATAACGTTCATACTGCATTGTGTTTTTTGGTTTTGGCTTGGCTAAATCCATTTTCCGAATGGCATTTTTTTGGGGCTGCACAAATCGAAACGTTCTAATCGCAGTCGACATTATTGCGTCAGAAACCATCGATGGTAGTACTAATTCGTCGTGAAGTTTAAATCCGAAGATAGCATTCTCGACACCCTCATTGAAATAGCAATTATACGCATTAGTAATGGTTGCGTTGTACTTAACCATAAGACGCAATCCATCTCTTAAATTCTCAGCAGCAAGCATTGCTAACGAAAGCGAATAAAAACTATTGGGGACTATCCCTCTTCTGGACTCTAGGCCAGCTGATGATCCATATAAGCTTTCAGCCGCCTCAAAGAGCGTAAAAACATCTTTTTTACTGCAGTACTGCTCAGAAAAGATAGTTGGGGAAATATCAGCAGCCTTTAAAATATTCGACTGATCCCAACCCCTTAGCTCAAACCCTTTTACGCAAGACGCTAGCCAGCTAGTTAGCACATAAACATCGCCCATTATTTTAACCCTCAGATATTTGCAGTAACAGATGTCAGGTGGCTAAGCCTTTTACCTTTATACACCATACTTCGAGCCTAAACATATAGACCATTGTGCTCTATTTTTAAGTACTAAAGAGTTAATGTAACGCGAGGTTATGCTGTGTAACCGTACTGTATATGAATTAACAGCAACATGTTTTCTAGGATGCATCACGACATTTCTGCAATGATAAAATCAATAAAGCAACGCACCTTTTTTTGGTAAATAACGTCGATGAGGGTATATCGCAAACAAACCGAATTCCAGTGTACTATAGCCTGGTAAAACCTCTTGAAGCAGTCCTTGCTCAAGCTCTTCTTCCACAATAAAACGTGGAATCATTCCGATGCCCCCATGAGACATGGTGATGGCCTTCACCGCTCTTGGGCTATTTACTGCGACACGTGAGGTAACGTCAATAGATTCCGTTTGACCATTTGGTGACACTATGGGCCACTGTTTGCCTATACGAAAATTACTATCAATAACGCAATGATGGTCACCAATTTGTTGCGCATTTTTCGGTGCTCCAAAACGTTTTAAATACTCTGGGGATGCACACAAAATCAAAGGTAACGTCTTGATATGTCGAGCAATTAGATTTGAATCATCAACGCCTCCAATCCGAATAACCACATCAATGCCCTCTTCCAACATATCAATCATGCGATCTGTGAGCTGAAGGTTAACGCTTAAATCAGGATAGATTTCTAGGAAACGTGGGATTAGTGGGGACAGCGTCATTTCTCCAAAGGTTTGCGGCACACTAACACGTAGCAATCCTTTAGGGGCAGACTGAACCTCTGAGACGTTATCGACTAATGCTTCAACTTCTTCCAGTAATGGCACTACTTGCTCGTAATATCGCTGCCCTGCTTCGGTAAGGACAACGCGACGTGTCGAACGATTAAATAAGCGCACTCCAAGCTGACGTTCTACCTCGCCAACGTATTTACTGACTAATGCTTTAGACATGCCTAAACGTTCACAAGCCGCTGTAAAGGATCCTGCTTCAACGACCGCAACAACCGTCTTCATTCCATCTAATGTATCCATACGAATAACATAGCACTATGAGGGCCACATTATCAACGCTATGTTGACAAAGATTCTACGCAAGCCCCGTTTATCAACAGTTCGTTTTCCAAGATACTTGTTTCATCAACGGCGCAAATACAAATAGCCATTGGTACTGATAAACGAGAAACCCATATGAGCATGATTGAAATATACACTCGCCCAGGATGCGGATATTGCTCCCACGCAAAGCGCTTGCTAACGAGTAAAGGCTTAACGTTTACAGAATACGATGTTTACGAACAACCTGAACACCTAACCGGTATGCGCAAGCGAACGCTTGGCCGAAGCTACCCGCAGGTTTTTATTAACGGTTGTTCAGTAGGCGGCTTTGAAGAACTGCTAGAGCTTGAGCAACACAATAAACTCCCCAAATTATGAAACGACAAAACGTAACTACACAACTTAAACACACACAGGAATAAATATTATGTCATCAATTACACTACACCGACACGCGCTATCTGGTCACTCACATCGGGTGGAAGTCTTTTTGTCCATTCTAGGATTAGAGGCCAACATTGTTGATGTTGATCTAGCAAATGGAGCTCATAAAGAAGCTACATTTTTATCAAAAAACAGTTTTGGGCAAGTTCCGGTACTTGACGATGGCGATGTTACTCTTTCTGATTCAAATGCGATCTTGGTTTATTTGGCATCCAAATACGATAACAACAATACCTGGCTCCCGAGTGACATTGTAGATGCGTCCAACGTTCAACGATTTCTTTCAGTTGCCGCAGGAAAAGTGGCATATGGACCAGCGTTAGCACGACTAGTGAATGTTTTTGGAGCCAATCTTGATAAAACAACGGCTATTGCAACGGCTCACGGAATTATTTTCGAGTTAAACGGCCACCTAGAAGGACGTGACTGGCTAGTAACTGCTAAACCGACCATTGCAGATGTTGCAAACTATGCCTACATCGCACATGCACCAGAAGGTGACATTTCACTTGAAGCTTATCCAAATATTCGAGCATGGATTTCTCGATTTGAAAGTCTTACCGGCTTTGTACCCATGCAGTCTAGCGCCGCAGGATTAAATGCTTAAAACAAGTATTAACAAAAGCAGCTGACAATTACTGTGATTGGTAATTGTCAGCTTACGAGGAGAAAGTAATGAAACGAGTGTTGATGCTATTGGCAAATGGCGTGGAACCATTAGAAATGGCTGCTTTTACAGACGTTTTAGGGTGGGCTACATTACTTGGAAATGAATCGATAGAACTAGTAGATATGGCTTTGAGGCCACATATAAAATCCACCTTTGGGTTACAACTTAAACCGAACAATCTCATTGATGATGTCGATTTAGGTAATTTTGACGCGTTAGCTATACCCGGTGGATTCGAACCCTCTGGATTTTATGATGAAGCGCTGGATGAAAAGTTTCTATCAGTAATTAGATATTTTTCAGAAGCAAATAAGATTGTCGCAAGTGTTTGTGTTGCTTCCATTGCTCTAGGTGCAGCAGGTATTCTTAAAAACAAAAAGGCAACGACTTACCACCAGATAGGTGGTAAACGAAAGCAGCAACTGCTTGATACAGGTGCGGTCTTTATAGACAAGCCAATTGTTATAGATGGAACGATTATTACGTCAACTGGACCCGGAACAGCATTAGAGGTGGCGTTCGAATTACTTAAGCAACTTACGGATAAAGACAATGCGGATAGGTTGCGATTGCACATGCGAATGCCAACGCCTCGCTCTGAATGGTATCAGGCCCCTCAAGTAGGATAATTCGTTAGAAGGGTTAGCTACTCATTTACCCCAGAGCCGTATTAAAATATCGACACACTAACTGATGAAAGCGTGTGATGTGGATAGGTTTATCCGCCTGGTAGGCATGCGTCGTATACACAGGCCATAGTGGGCCCGTTGTATTTTGTAAAATATGTACAAGCTCACCAGTCTTAATGAGAGGTTTTGCAGTGACATCAGGTAACAACACAAAACCAAGGTGTCTTAGCGCCATTTCTAACACACTGGGTAGGGTATTAGCTCGCGCAAATTGCCTTAGTTTAACGATAGAATGTTTATTCGTATTAAGATCAAAAATAGACATTTTGGGCTGCTGATATCCAGTTGATATCCACCGTAACTCTGCCAGGTCATCTGCTGTCTTAGGTGTACCAATCCGATTGAGATAAAGTGGTGTGGCACAAAAAATTTCCGTAATGGTACCTACCGGTAACGCTCTATAGCTACTATCAGCTAACTCCCCGGCATGAATCGCAACGTCCAGTTTGTTCTCGACCAGGTCAAGGCTACCATCGCTCACAACGAGCTCTGGCTCCAGGCCAGGGTATTCACAACACAGTTGCTCGATAGCAGGCATTACAACGATAGATTCCAGCGCGTGGGGAAATGTAATAGCAAAACGTCCACTTGGGTTTGATTCTGCATTATCAATATCAGCAAAAGCCAGGTCGACCTGATCTTGCAACAATTGGCATCGAATAAACAACTTCTCACCTAACGCAGTCAGCGACACACCTCTGGTCGTACGGTTTAAAACCCTAATTCCCATTTCACTTTCTAATAGTTTTATCTGCTGGCTAACTGCTGATTTAGTAATCCCTAGCGCTTCTGCTGCTTGGGTAAATGAGCCTTTTTGAGCGACGCTTGCAAACACCATCATTCTGGATAGTTGCTTTATATTGTTCATATTTTCTAAACAGTAAGTCATTATTCGGAGTATTGTTCTTTATTCTATCCATCATTAAGATTCATTCAAGGTTTTTAAGCGATTAAACAGAATGTTTCATACGCAGATAGTCTAACAACATTAGGAACACATAGAATGCCCGCATATATCATCGTAGGACTGGCGCCAACAAATGCCGATAAACTTCAACAATACGGTGCGTCTGTTCCCTCAACGCTTGCTCAATTCTCTGGCGAGGTTCTAGTAAAAGGTGCCGCAGACAGCCTCCATGGAAATTCCCCACACAAAGTACAAGTTATCATTACTTTTCCAAGTCGACAGCATGCTATCGATTGGTACAACTCTAATGACTATCAAAGCCTAATCCCAACCCGTGATCAAGGTATGGATTCCCAGTTCCAGCTTATTGGATAACTTATAAGGCTACTTATCAAATAATTACGCGCTACCACATTACCTATACAACACGTCTCACATATGGAGAATAGCAATGAAATTTAAGCTACATAATCAGGAAACAGCACCAGAAGCAAGTAAGCCCTTATTAGCGGATTCTTTGCAAGCATTCAGCATGATTCCAAACCTTCATGCCGTAATGGCAGAATCCCCCGCTGTACTTGAGTCATATCAGGTAATGCATGAACTATTTCAAAAAACCAGTTTTAATGCTGATGAGCTTACAGTCGTCTGGCAAACCATTAACGTTGAGCATGAGTGTCACTATTGTGTACCTGCCCACACGGGTATCGCTAATATGATGAAGGTTGATGCAAACATTACAGACGCTTTGCGCAACGGTACTGAACTGCCCTCAAAAAAACTACAAGCATTACATGAAACAACGTTAGAGTTGGTTAGAGAGCGAGGGAATTTGCGTGAAGATACTCTGTCCTCTTTTTCAGAAGCAGGTTATGAGCAGCGGCATTTACTAAAAATCATATTGGGCTTATCGCAGAAGGTAATGAGTAACTATATAAATCGCTTATCAAACACACCGATTGACACGGCATTCAAGGAATTTTCCTGGCAGCGCTAAATTAATTTAGTCATATTGGGAAGTAATTAATTACTTTTAATTACTATCGATAAGAAGAAGGTGACTCCGGATTAATACAGTTGAATGCTATTGTCCAGTGTCACTTTCCTAAAGAGTGTTACGCACCAGCGAATGCTTGTGTGTCTGTGGAGACTATTATTGATTCTTTCGTTTTTGGTTTTGTCTGGTTTTTACTCGCGGGTTGTTGAAAAATATGCTGCCACTGTTTTGCTTCTTCTAGCTCATACGCTAGTTCTAACAAAACTCTATCAGCACCATAGGTTGCTGAAAACTGCATTCCTATTGGAAGACCATTGTCGCTTGTACCCATTGGTAAGGAAATGGCAGGCTCGCCAGTTATATTTTGCAACGCCGTAAAAGGAGCATAATTCCGAATTTGATTGATCAGTATGTCTCCAGGCATAGCTGGGTTCGTTAACGTTCCATTTTTGGGTGACGCTGAACTAAGCGTGGGGCACAAAATTACATCATAATATTTAAAAACGGATTCAGTAACTTTGATCGCATTGCGTAGACGCATCAGTACTAATGGAAATTTTAATATTCGTTTTGAAAATCGCCGACTAAATGCATAGCTGAGTGTTTCTAGTTGGGTTTTATCGAAATCCTGTTGAAAAATATGTTTTCCAAAACGATGAATCATAAAGAACAAAAAACCATAATAATCGAGAAAGTCATCTCCTATTTGATCAGAAAACGGAATGGCGATGTCTTCGATGTTGTGCCCTAGACTTTCGCATAACCGTGCGGTTTCATTCAGCGTATTTACGACATCAGGTTTAATCGTTACGCCACCCAGTGCATTGGTTAGCATACCAATGCGTAAACGCTTTTTGCCGGGGTTTTGCACAAGACCTAATGCAGGCAAATGAGGATTTCGAAAATATTTTTCCGATTCACCCATAAAAAATGCAGTATCTCTCACACTACGCGTGAGTACCCCTTCATGAACTACGTTTATTGGCAAACTATCAGTGCCATCATGATTCACTAATCGGTTACGTGTAGGTTTTAATCCAACTAACCCACAACAAGCAGCAGGAATGCGAATAGAGCCGCCGCCATCATTTGCATGAGCTATAGGTACGACACCCGACGCTACCAGTGCGGCTGATCCACCGGAAGAACCCCCGGTTGAATGATGAACATTCCAAGGGTTACAACTTGCACCCTGTGAAAAAGACTCTGTCGTTGGGGGTATACCAAATTCTGGCAATGCACTTTTGCCCAGACTTATTAAGCCAGTTGATTCCATTTGATCAACAAATTCACTGTTTTTCGTTTTTGGCACAGGCCCTAATGCACGTGAGCCATTCAATGTTGGCACACCCACAAAATCACTATTATCTTTAATAAATGTTGGTACACCAGCAAAAATACCGCGATGAGAGTTCCCTGCTTTGTTTCGCGCCGACTGGTAAGTGTCGATAACAATGGCATTTAGTTTTGGGTTGGCTTGGTTGGCTCTTGCAATTGCTGCTTCGGTTACTTCCGCTGCACTTACCTCACCATCAGCAATTCTTTTTGCTAATGCCACTGCATCGCAATCACCCATGGCATCATCTTGCACGACGTTAACAATCAGGTCACTCATATGCTTCTCCCGCATTTTTGTTATCTATTAGGTGTAATTTTCACAAACATGAGCATGACTCACATTACGAAAAAGACTAACGCATCGTTATATGGCGTGTCTACCAAATAGAAAAGGTTTGAGTGACTTAGCAGCCACCTTTCGTTCGAACTTAAAGACAGGTAGTTGAAAACTAAAAGAAATTAGAAATTTAGTTAACGCTGGAGCAAGTTCATGCAGTAAGTATTTATCATGACCTTAAGCTCTTCGGCCATTATATTGCCCTGGGGCTCATCAACACTTGCCGCCATTCGCAAAGCACTGCCTATAATATCGCAAACCATATTAGCGATAGCCCTTATTCGCTCAGCAGGTATATGTGAGACAACCACTCGCAGAGATTGGTAAATTATCTCTCCGTTGGATAAGTTATCTTCAATCACTAGATCTTGAAGGCGATGATCAGATCGTGCGGCATTCCACAAGGCCCGAACAGATTCATCGTAACGATAACGCTTATAGAGCGTATCCACTAGACGAGAGACGGTATTACTAAGATATCCGAGGAGGTCTTCCCCGCCCGACAAACGACTCAGCTCTTCTCTTACCTCTGCTTGCGTCTCTTGCATCTTAACCTGCAACAAACTGCTGACTATCGCCGTCTTATTAGGGAAATACTGATATACCGAACCAATGGGTACTCCCGCCAGCTTGGCAATATCACTCATTTTAAGCTCATCGTAACCGAGTTCAATCAGGCGGTTTTCCGCCACCGCTAGTATCGATTGTACTCGTTGTTTACTTCGTGCTTGTACAGGACTTTTTCTTGCTGAGGGTTTGATCACTGATCTCCTTTGTGGATCTCCGCAATTGTAATTGAGGTTTCCTCTGCTGGCTATACGTAGCGAAAGGTTGATAAATATGTACGATCGTGCTAATTATAGGGAAAAGCCTTCTCGGATAATAATAATGATAAAACGTACTGGCCCCTTAGCCTATTCTATTTTGGCATTAGCACTCGCAGCCTGTGGTGGTGAATCCTCAAGCGACTCAACCTCCAAAGCATCAGCTTCAGTATTAAGTAGTCAAGACTCCACTCTACAAGCAGACGACAACACGGCAAGCCCTCAAGTTGTTGATAGTGACCTAAGTTCACTTCTGCAAAGCTGTGAGCAGGGAAATAGAGCTGTTGCAGAGCAAATATCAAATCCTAACTTCGAATTATCAGGCTCAAATGCTCTTGGCAGTGCGGGAGACTATTTGCTTTCTAACGATAAAGCAGCGTTTGTAATCACCGGCCCTGGTAGGCAAAAAACTTATTTCCATTACCATGGTATTTTAGTCGATGCAGCTCCTCTTAAAGATTGCGTCCAAGCGGGTGATGAAAATTTTTATGAACTTGCGTTGATGGCGGGTCGCCTCAATTTCGCAAACCAGTCTGGTTCGATAATTCGTGCGTTTAACGGTGATAACATCGAAATCATTAACGACGGACAGGATGGTGAGGCAGCTATAGTACGTGTTCATGGGACGGACGATATATATTGGTTGCTTGAATATGAATTAATACAAAGAGCTTTTGAAACCGGTATACCAAAAGGAGTCTCAGATCCGTTTGGTTTAAATATTACCGTTGATTACATCTTAGAGCCTGGCTCACCGACATTAAAAATTGTTTATCAATTAGAGAACCAGTTAAACCGCTTTAATAGCATCAGCGCAGCTTTTTCCCTTTTATCATCAGGTAACGGACCAAGTATTAATTCTTTTTCTTCGTTTGACATAAACGTAGAAGGCTTAGAACTTCAATACGGAATCCCTTGGATAACGGCTGTCTCTGAACAAAGCACCTATATTTATGGCGTTAACAGCAATCAGTTGGTTACTACTCACATCCAAGGTGTTGATGCTACCATCGACGCATCTCAATTAAGCAACACCTGGCTAGGGCAATTACTCGCTCCAGCTGGAAATAACAAAGACACACTAACCCGAGAATTTTTTGTCAGCGTAACACCGTCAGGCGAAGTTGATGCAATTAACGAGTATCTAGACTCCACACCAAAAACCGTTGATACACTGCAAACGCCGGTATCGGTATTGGTTATCGACAAAGTTACTGGAGCCCCTATTGAAGGGGCGGTCGTAGAGTTTCAAACAAAAACACAGGCATTCTTAGAAGGCTGGCCATGGAACACCTTTGCTAGAACCTATACAGATGTACTGGGAGTTGCGATAAAAAATGTTCCGTTGATTTCATACCTCAATGAGCAAGGGTACCGAGCGGTTGCAACAGCGCCGGGAAGAGAAGATTCTCAGCCAATTGAATTAGTTCCTTCTGAGGATAATCAATTGGTATTTGAGATGTCAGGTCAGGGTAACGTTGAGTACAACATTACTGACGATACCGGAAGAGAAATTCCTAGCCAGATATCATTCTGGCAAGATGATAACCTTATACAGAGGTTCTATTTAAAATCAGGTTCCGGCACATTAACCATTCCTCCTGGTGAATATGAGATCGGTATTTCGCGAGGGTTTGAATATTCGATTGTTGAAATGCCGATAGTTATAGGGGGCACTGATCCATCGACATTAACGGCAACTTTGACAAGAATGGTTGATACGGCAGGTTATATGAGCTTTGACGCTCACGTGCATTCATCACCAAGTCCTGATAGCGAGGTATCACCGAATGATCGTATCACGTCGGCCGCGGCCACTGGGTTAGAAGTTGTGGTTTCAACGGACCATGAAATTATAACCGACCTACAACCTGCAATTACCGCCACGAATTTAGATACCTGGGTTGCTACCGTTATTGGCCAAGAGGTAACGGCAACACTTCCCAACCACACTATTGCTTACCCTATAGTACGAGATACAACAGACCCAAGAGGTGGGCCTATTCCCTGGTATGGCTTAGATATCGCAGAAATCTTTGCAGCAGAGAAAGCTAGAGGGGCTCAGGTACGAACAATAGCGCACCCGAGGAGCTCATACTTAAACCATATTGAGTGGGATCGTATTGCAGGTAAGCCTGGAGTCGATAACCTTACCGATTTGGCATTTTCAGAAGATGCTCAGTTGTGGTCGTGGGATTTTGAAGCGTTAGAATATCAAAATGGCCCTCAAAATGTGTTTGAGACCGGCGTTTTTGAAGATTGGATGAGCTTCCTAAATCATGGCCACCGAATTACTGCAACTGGGGCTAGCGACGTGCACGGCGCGGACACACCTGGAATGCCCAGAACCTACTTCCGCTCTACCTCTGATAATCCAGAAACCTTCATTCAAGCGGATATGATTAACGCAGTTCAAAATAACCAAGCAATTGTTAGTACCGGCGCATTCGCAACAATTACTGCAAATGGTACAGCTCAAGTTGGCGATATCATCACTAATACCGACGGCATGATATCACTGCATGTGTCAGTACAGGCAATACCGTCGATTGATATTGACCATATTAAGATTTATATGAATTGTGATGAGGTAGTTACAGCGTTCGCTTCCAACCCTGTCGATAGTGCTATTAAGCTAAATGAAACATATCAGATAGCAGTACCTATGGACAAGGATGCTCATATTGTTGTACTGGGATTTGGCAAGGAAGCAATGCCGAGAGAGCTACCTCAATATAATCCAATTGGAGCCCCTAGAGTTACAACAAACCCCATCTTTATTGATGCCAATGGCAATGGGTTGTTTGATGCTCCAGGTGGCAAGCAGTGTGATATCTAGCTGAATGAGTACAACCTCGTTTTCATTGAGGTTGTACTCATTCACATCTAGCAAAGATACAGCCTTTTAGTCGCGTTATTCCTGATCCCTAGTTGTTAACCTTTAATGACGTCATGCTAATAATTTGCTTCAAGAGCATTTTGTCAGATATGGGTTTCATTAGATGGTGGTTCATTCCGTATCCCTTAGCCTTTTCTAAAAAATTACCATAAGAATGCGCTGTCAACGCAACTATTTCTGTTGACGGAATCCCCATCGTAACCTCATAGTCTCTGATCTCGCAACTCGCTTGAAATCCATCCATAATTGGCATTTCACAGTCCATCAAAATACCAGAGTAACCTTGATGACGAGCTTTATAAGCATCCACAGCTGCTTGGCCATCACAAACAAATTCCGCAGTAATATTATGTTTCTTTAGCATGCCTTTTAGAACCATTAGGTTCACAGGGTTGTCTTCTGCAACAAGGAGTTTAACGCTTGTAAAATCATAGGGACCCTCCTCAATAATTTGGTCTTCATTACAACAGTTTGCAGCTGATTCAGAGGAGCTGTCCTTTGCCAACTTCACAGAAAACCAAAACGTCGCACCTTGCCCCAATTTGCTATCGACGCCGATATTCCCCGCCATTAATTCAACAAGTTCTTTACAGATAGCCAACCCTAAACCTGTACCGCCAAAACGACGCGTTGTTGAACTATCTGCCTGTTTAAATGGCTGAAAAAGATTTCCTATTTGCTTAGGTGTTAATCCTATTCCTTCATCAATAACATTGAATTTTAACGTTGTATTACCAGGTTCGTCATGAGTACATTCAACATTGACTGTTACCCTACCTTCTACTGTAAACTTATTGGCATTACCGATTAGATTAAGCAGTACCTGCCTTAACCTAACAGGGTCTCCCACCAGACGATGAGGAATAGCATCATCAACAAACACACTAAATTTGACTTTTGTTTTATCTGCCCTTACTTCTACTATATCAACGGATTCCTGGACAAGACTTACTAGATCAAACGGGATTGATTCAAGCTGCAAGTTTCCAGAATCCATTTTTGAAAAATCAAGAATATCGTTAACGATAGCAAGTAATGAAGTCCCTGCATTATAGATAGTATCTACGTATTTCCTCTGTTTATCGGTTATCGATGTTTCTTTTAATAAGCCTGCTATTCCAAGAACACCACCGATTGGTGTTCTAATTTCATGACTCATTTTTGCAAAAAACTCAGCCCTTGCTTTCACTTCTGCCTCTACCTCAAGGCGCTCCTTGGATGATTCCATCAGGGCTTGCAGTGCAGCGAGGCGCTCTATACGACTACGATTAATACGTGCAGCCAATGCAATAGACAACACTAACATCTCTATTGCCATTCCAGCCATTTGAACATTCTCAGTAAAAACGTTTCTTGGCAACAATCCTAACAACATCAAGGTATAGGTACAGGTTCCAAATAATAACAAACTCCAGGCAACCAAAAAATATTTTGCGGTACTGCTTCCTTTTGACCATTCAAACCATGCTATAAAAAAAACTATAAAACATGCTATTAAACCAAGTGGTTGCTCAATAGTTACAATAATAAACTCAGGAAGTGCCAACGCGCCTAAGCTTAATAAGGAATACACAACAACACTAAATACCACCAATTTATGCGCAAAAGCATTCCTCTTTTTTAAGTTGAGAAAATGATCAACAAACAAAGAACCGAATAAGAAACCAAGAGCAACACTTAAGGAAAGCCCTATATCTTGAATTAACGTAAGTCCGCCCCAAAGATACTGAGAACCAAATCCTGAGATATTTGCGGCATAAAACATCACCGAAAGTAGATACAAAACGTAGTATGCGTAACTTCTGTCGCGGGTAAAAATGCTAATGAACCCGTTATATAAGGCCATAATTAATAAACTACCAAAAAATAGACCGTATCCTGCTTGGTTACGTTGCTCGTTAATGTTTTGAATGTCTGATCTAGAGATACGAATAGGTAATATAATCGAACTCGTTGTCTTTACTTTTAACAAAAATACTAAATTTTGATTTGGGTGAAGATCAAAGTTAAATTGGTGTAGACGACCTGAGTTGGCATCGAGAGAGGTTCTCGATTTGTCGCCGACAACCTCATTTCGAATAACATTCCCGTTGATATCAATAACGTACCAATTCATTCGGTCTACAAATGGCCAATTAACATCGATAACCCATCTCTGTGGTTGAGATAGATGGCTTTTGAGTTGAAATTGAAACCAATATGTGGATTTATCATACAGAAAGTTAATATTAGAACCCTGGATAACTTTCCATCTGGATAAGGTTTCTGGTTGTACGGTAGGAGAAAAACTCTCGATGGAGAGTAAGTGCTCAGGATCGCGAATATATTGGATTCCTTGGATATCAGAGATCACTGTTGTTTGGTCATAGATGACATTGTTTGCGTTCGCAGCAAATGAAGACATCAGGCTTAGTGCTAAAAGGAGTACAAATCTCAATATAGTCGCATTCCGGTTAATATAATCTTAAACCAGTATAGGTCAGCTGTTAGTTGCTGGGTAGCTTACAAGGCGATGGTTTAACTACAGGAGACCGATCCATTACTTTGGATTAGATGAATGCTTAAGCTTTGATATAAATTCTTTAGTCATTGTATAGACATCACCTTGCCATCGTGCAGAAATGTAGTTCCCATCGGATACGACCCATGACGGCCTATTATCGTTAGCTGAGTCTCGGAAAAAGCCTGATGCCTTTAAAAAGCGTTGTTTCGCTTTCTGGGGGACATCCTGAAAGTCAGAATCCTCCTTTAACGCTCGCTTAACTTCACTTTCCACACTCCAATAACCGACAGGTTCACCCTTTGTTTCCATGTAGGTACGATAGTAATTTGGATCCCAAAATCGCGCAAAGTATCTAGTCAAATCCCAGGCGGACTTCTCAAAACCCCAAGTCAACGCCGTTGTCTTTCTCCCATATAACACCGATTGATTAAGGGTCAAGGACTGTGATCTTGCAGCAAGTACTACACCGTGACAAATTGCAGAAATAGGCTTGTGTTGCCCAGAATCATCTAGCGTTTCAAAAAACGCAGCGACAAAGCGCTGCAGTGTTTTATCTTCCAAATATTGTTTAATACCAACTGCATGCCCTCCTGCCAGGGACATGCCGGCAAAATCGGAAACCCTCAGTTCCTCAAATCGCTTAGGATTAAGGAAATTCTCGTCATGCTCCAATTCTTGATAAGCGATTCTAGATGGCTTATCCCCTCGGAGAAACAAACCGATAAAACGAAGTTTTTTCAACCCTGGTATCCATCCCCACAGATCAAGCCCCTCTCCTGATATCATCATGGGGTCGCAATACCCCCTTTTCCCATCGATAGTTGCAAACGCAACATTAAACCCTGCATCCTTAAGCATTTTCCAAGGGATGGATACCTCAGTAGGGTCAAAGTCTTTCGAAGGTAATGGCATGATGATGGTTTTGGTCATTCTTATAATCTCAATTGAAGGCAATGTCCGTCAGAAATACGATGATAAATCTTCTAAAAATATCTATCTATATGGATCTAAGTTTCTGCACCAAAATACAGTTAGGTAAAATTATTAGGATATTCCGTAAACCCCCTTGATTTTCTTGTAGATAGCTAAAACCCGACCTACTATTCTGAGGTTAGCCTCAAAATGTGATCAATTATCGATCCAAAGGGTCCAGCATGATCAAATCATCTACTTTAATCCATATTACTTTCTTACTATTTTTTCTTAGTTCAAACTCTACGCAAGCGAATGAAACGGTACGAATAACCAACGGTGAGTGGCCTCCTTACTTATCGAAAGCATTAAAGCATCATGGTGTTGCCTCACACATTATTGTCGAATCTTTTAAACCCCAAAAAATAGACGTTGAATGGGTTTTTTTTCCGTGGAAACGAGCCTTTAGAAATGCTCAACATGGGACGTGGGATGGTTCTGCGATATGGTCAAAAAGCGAAGAGAGACTTGAAAATTTCTTTTATAGCGAGCCTGTTATCGAAGCAAGGGGGGTAATATTTCATCGTAAAGATATGCCCTTCTCTTGGAAAAATTACAGCGACCTCTCAAAATATAAGATTGGTGCAGCAACAGGGTATTTTTATGGAGACGATTTCAAAAAAGCGGAAGATAACAGCGTTATTCAAGTATCTCGTGTAACCAAGGATGCCACCAATTTCAAAAAAATACTTACAAGCCGCATCGATTTGGTGTTTGTAGAAGAAGATGTAGGATTGGAAATTCTAAAAACTCAGTTTAGTTCAGAGCAAGCTGCCGAAATCACAAATGCGCCGAAAGCGTATCGCTCCACTACATACCACCTTATTCTAAATAAGAAAAACCCTACCAATGAACTCAACATAAAAGCCTTTAATACTGGTTTAAAGGCTTTAAGAAATAGCGGCGCATTACAAAAAATGTTATCCAACTCCTATAGTGGATTTTATAAATAAAATGTAAGCGTAATTCCTTCCCAATTATTAGAATTAAAAGGACACCACTATGAGAATGGCATTTATTTTTCTAATTCTTGCTCCCTTTATAACAACTTACATAAGCGCAGAAGAAGCTAAAAGCATTGACTCTCGGCTTGAGGCATTAGAAAAAGTCAAAATATCGGGTTCGTTTCGAATGAATTATAGTTATCGGGATTTTAATGAGGGGCAAAGGGATCGTGAAGGTGACTTTGATACCAACGTTGTCACCCTTGGTGTTGATACAGAGGCGTCAGGCATTCGGTTTTCTGCTCAATATCGTTGGTATAACTATATGGACACAGTACATCACATGTACATAGCGATGAAACCTGATGATACTTCTGAAATTCAAATCGGTGTTATGAAAGTGCCTTTTGGAATATTGCCATATGAGTCCAATAACTATTGGTTCGGTATTCCTTATTACCTGGGCTTAAACGACGATTACGACTCTGGAATTAAATACGCGACCACGCATGGACAATGGAACCTCCAGGCTGCTTTTTATGTTGGGACTGAATACAGTGGTAGCAATACCAAGCGATATTCTATTGACGTAATCAACGACGGTGCCAATTCGACAAATGAAGAGACCAATCAACTAAACTTCAGAGCAACTTATTCGCTGCCCCACGGTGA
Source organism: Gammaproteobacteria bacterium 42_54_T18 (assembly GCA_002163245.1). Taxonomy (GTDB): domain Bacteria; phylum Pseudomonadota; class Gammaproteobacteria; order Pseudomonadales; family Ketobacteraceae; genus 42-54-T18. The sequence goes on from MAAL01000088.1 coordinate 27,861, forward strand.
GTTTGGTATATCAACCCAATACGGCCAGCTTTACAATAACACCACCAAAAAAGATGGAGATCACTGGGCCGCCGCACTCCATCATAAGGCAACTTATGGAAAAATACATACGCAATTTTAGGTAATACGGTATGAATTCAATCCTGAAAACCCTGCAGGAATTTCGGACGACACCATTGTTGTTGGAGCATTCTCAGATTCATATGAAGTAGCGTCGAAAGGTAATATATACGTATTCAACATCAGCTACGATGTGCCTGTTTCGATAGGTTCTATCTCGAACCTTAACTTTTATAATGATTATAGTGTGCTCAATAAAAATAAAAGTGAATTTAAAGATTCAAAAATCAATACCTTAGGAGTTGGCTTCGGCGCAGGAGATCTTTGGGTAAACATTGATTTTATTATGGCAAAAAACATGCTTTATCTAAATGGCGGAAGAGATAGTTTCACAAACGCAACTGCATCAACGGGGTGGAATACGCAATTTAACATCAATGCGGGTTACTATTTCTAGTACCATGGAAGTGAGGTTATTACCATGAATACCAAATCATTGTTTTCTGTATTTATTGCCATCTTCAGCCTATGCCTAACGCAATCGGTAGTGGCAAAGGATAAGGTCATTATAGCTACAGGGGAATACACACCTTTTGTTTCTGCCGCACTAAAACACAATGGTTACGTTAGCCATATCATTCAAAAGGCATTCTCATTCGAAGGTATAGACGTAGAATTTAGATATCTACCTTGGAAACGTTCCTATGAATCAACAAAAGAGGGAGAATATGATGCATCCTCTTTTTGGTATGAAAGTGATGAACGAAAAAAAGTTTTCTATTACAGTGATATTGTTACCCTTGAAAAAAACAGTGTTTTTTTACAGAAAAGATAAACCTTTAAAACTATGGTCCACTCTATCTGATTTAAAAGGCCTTTCAGTAGGTGCGACTATTGGTTATACCTACACAAAAGATTTTTGGGATGCCGCAACTCAAGGTGTGTTTAGTCTAAGTAAAACATCAAAAGATATTGGGAACATGAAAAAGCTTGTTGCGGGAAGAATAGACATTTTCCCAGCAGGAATGGTACAAGGTAACACGTTACTCAATGAAAATTTCACTCCCGAAATTGTTAACAGTATAGATTTTAGCGAAACTCCATTAGTGAGCACAACGGGGCACTTACTCTTCCCCAAAAGCAAAGAAAGCAGTCAAAAACTCCTAGCTGTATTTAATAAGGGGTTAGCAAAGCTCAAAAAAAGCGGAGAGCTTGAAAAGATGTACAATTCATTGATAACTGGGGGATATGATAAAGCCCCTTAAGGCAATACCTAACAGTAATAGGAGACCCAGTTACCATGTACTGCCTAATTAGGCGGAAATGAAGCGCTTGTTGTTGCATAAACTTCCCTTCCGTCGATATTATGAGCAACAATGATAGCAGCCACCCTATGGTACATGATTAATGAAGAAGGCCCACGACAAGCATGCCGCATTTCTAGAACGCTTCGACAGTACGGTAGCAAAGCTAAACGAAGAGCGGATTGAGACAAAGGAAATGCTGGGAACCTTTTCTAGCTTGTTAACGCAACATTTACCCAATGGTAAACAACCAACCAATAAAGAGTTAAAGGGTGCGATTGAGCAACTCAAGGATGTGCATCGCATGGCAGCCATTCTAATTATGTCAATTGTTCCCGGTAGCGTAATCACGCTGCCAGCTATTTATGCGTTAGGTAAAAAATTCGGCGTGGAAATACTACCCAGTGCGTTTAGAAAGGAAGATAAATAGCTCGACTGAAATAAGCCGTCTTACATTCTTAATGTACCTTTCAATAATACCCCTCCTCCATAAAAAAAGGCTGTAATACCCCAAAGTATTACAGCCTCAAACATACCAATAGAATTTAAACAGTTTTCTAGTGGGTATTGGCTGTCACACCAATTCCTGATGAGTCCGACACGTCTATGCCCTGTGGGTCTATAACCAACGTTTCACCACCGTAAGTCACATCGGTCATTAACGGTAATGGTATTTGAGCGATACCTAGATTAATTTGCTCAATAACAATGGTCGATAGAATGTATTGGACTAATAGGTTATTTGCATTAGAAGCCTCAAACGATAATGTTGGCGTCAAGAATGCGAGTTTAAGGTGACCTTCCTCTATATCTATACTGATAGGTATTTCCGCGCTAAAAACGGCGTCTTTAACTTGGTCCCATTCTCCACTAGCAGTTTTTTCTTGAGTAACAATATGGAAGTTATTGATTATAAGGTAAGGCACTTTGTTAACACTACCTCTAAATGCCAACTCGAAAGGAGAAGATGGATAGTTAACGACTCGGTGAGTGGCCGCTCCCTCTGAAGCTAGTATGATGGAATTATTACCAATGATTAATGGCAGTTTAACAATCGAAATCCCAGATTCATAAAGAGCTAACATTCCTTGGTTGATGTAGTTCGTAGCAGCTACCAGCGCAATTTCGGTGTCGCCATTTGAAACCTCACGAATCAGACCCGGTGTAAATCGAAAGCCGAGAGCTGTGGGTGCAACTTCAGGAGCAGGCCCCAAATTTTCTGGAATTTCGATTTGATCTGGCATGAAATGATCACTTACCCAAATAACGTCAGGGGAACCAAAATCTGTTCCTGTTTCAACATCACCAGGTGACACATCGGCTTCTTCAGCCCCTACTCTACCATTTAGATAAAGCACTAAGCTGTTAGCATCGTTGGTAACATCAATGTCTGACACTTCAAATAAGGTACTCAATTGAGCACCATTGGTAATTCCCACAGCAACATTCACGCGAATTTCATTCACAATACTATCTACGATGACATCAGCAAGTGGTGGTAATAGTTGACCGAAAATAAGATCGAAAATCAGGTTCTTCGCACCTTCAATGCCACCGGTTATGGTATCAACCATGGTTTGGGCCAAACCTAATCCAAATATATTAAAGACTCCCGGTAACGTAATATCGATACTAAAATCCGAATCCAGATCCCCTAAACCAATAGCATTTATTGAAACAATCGTTGCATCTACGGCGCCGTCCGTCGCACTAATAGCCACATCAGCTGCTGCACGTAATCTGGATACGTCGGTATAAACCGTAAAGTTGCCATCCATCGGATCTAACAATGAAGATAGCCCCAAAATATTTAAAATAGAAGACGCTATATCGGTAAGACCAAGAACATAAGATTCTATCTTAATACCAAGGTGTGCATCTATGATCTCCCCATCAAAAGATACACCTTCCCAATCCCCGAAAGCCCAATGATTGCCTGCTTCTATATCTAATTTGTTAATATTTACTTCTTCCACATCAACGTCAACCAAAGAGGCTTCAAGTCCAAGAAGCTTGATGTTCACAGGTCCTGCGCTTACTTCTGGTGTGCATATTTGTGGTGTACAAATACCGAAAGTACAGATTTTTGGTGTACAAATTTTGGGTACCAAAACAACCTTGGGTAAATAAATACCTACTTGCTCACTGAACAAGGTGGAATTCCCTGACTGTTGAAGAAGGCTGTCTATGTCCATGTCAGCAATTGCTGCTTGGGCAATGGGTAACATATCGTGAATTGCTGTTTCATCTACGCGAACTTTGATGGCATCTTCAACAATACTATTTCTATCGGAATAAAAGGTTTCAGATTGACGCCCGTCGGAATCGAACGCGACTAGGTGGTACATATCACTAGTCACCACTTCACCTGCAAAACCATCGTTATCGTCAATCGATACAATCACACCATTTATGCTTATTTCAGCAACACCAGACGGGTCTGATAACTGCCCCTGGATAGTTGTCATTCCATTTATTTCAACTTCAGAGATTGAGATTTTCGGGCCTTCGGTATCCATAAAGAAAGTGTGCTTGGGCCCAAACTTCCCAGGCTCAACAGATAACACGTTACTCCCCTGGTTTAGCAATCCATCAACATCAGAGCCTTGCGCTACAAAATACCCACTGTCATCTTGAAAGTTTTCTGTGATATCAACACCATTTAACATGACGACATTGGGGGCTGAATTTACGTAAGAGATCCTCAACGTACTTGGGACTTCATCTAAATATGTCTGGTTTTGTTCTGGAAGCTCAATAACAAACTCGTCAGTAACACAACCTGCTAACATAGTAATAACTAAAATTGCAGTAAAGACTAAATTTATAGGTTTTTTTATCATTTTTTAGTTTCTTCTTGTTTACAATTGAAGGTGGTTGTTATTTGTTCAAATGCCTTATATTGATTATGCTTATTTAAATAAGATCGAGGAATATCCAGATCGGCACACTTTGCTGTCATTTAGAGAACTATCAGGAATTAAAGATGTAATTCCTTTATGATTGATTGAAAATCATCCCGACTTGTAACACTAGACTATTGATTTATATGATAAATAATAATCGTCAAAAACAAAAAGACCTCATCACTAATTCGACTGGAACTTTTGGCGGTTTGAGTGGTGCACTTGTACAATCGCTAAAATCTTATGGTATAGACTATAAGGACATTTTTTCTAACATTGGGTTATCCACTGACATTAATCAAAACTTCAACAACAGAATTAAAAAAGATCAATTTATACAACTACTCCAGGATTGTGTCGCTGCTACCAAGGATGAGGCGTTCCCCATAGAGGCAGGAAAACGCATTCATCCAACTATGCTTCACCATATAGGCCTGTCTAGTTTGGCTAGTGAGTCCCTACGGGATTTATTTAACCGGCTCGATCGCTTTCAAAGTTTAATTTCAGATGACTTTTCTGTAGAAATGCAGCGAGAAGAAGAGACTTCGAAATTGCTGGTTATTGAAAAACTTGATACCTGTTATACCGAACAGGCGCCCGCGCTACTGATAAAAGATGCGATCTTAGCTGCCATACTTAGGGCAATACGAATTGTTTTTGATCCGGATTTCGTGCCTAAAGCCGTATTTACAACAAGAAACCCGTCAGAAAAAGCCAAAAGTAAAATACAAGAATACTTTAGATCAACAATACACTATGGAGCAGACTATGTTGCCCTTGAGGTTCCAAATGCACTCATTGATGCCAAGCTACCAGGGGCAAATCCTGAGCTAGCAAAAATCTATGACAAGGCATCCTTAGACCAACTAGCGAATTTACAGAAACAAACTTTTACTATCAAAGTTGAAAATATTATTATTTCTAATCTGAAAGATGGTTCCGCTTCTAAAGAATATGTTGCTGATTTGTTACATATGTCATCAAGAAATTTGCAAAAGAAATTAAAAAAAGAAGACACATCTTTCAAGGATATTCTTGAAGACGTTAGGTGCAGGCTCGCTGTGAAATTGTTAAAAGATGGATCTCAAACAGTGGGTGAAATTGCTATTTCCTTGGGTTACAGCAATACGGCCAACTTCTCTCGTGCATTTAAAAAATGGACTGGTTCTTATCCAGTAAATTATATTAAAACACATTAGTATGGCCGGGCGCACCATAACATCAGCGATTATTGAGCTCTACACTACGCAACGTAACGCTTTACTTAAGCTAGTAAGCGTACCTATGTAACTAATAGTTGAACGAAGCCGCTTTGCGGCAGCACCCCAAAACCCTCATTCTGAACGATAATTCCTCTACGTGCCCATGCCCGGGCACGATCACAGAGGA
>MAAL01000030.1 GCA_002163245.1 Gammaproteobacteria bacterium 42_54_T18
TAAATAATTAAATGCGACTTAGTCGCATAAATGAATTAAACTTGCACATTTGTTATAAAAGAAGTTAGAAGATATTTAATATATTTTGTATACAATGCGATTAACAAAGGACCCAAATGTTAAATAAATACAAATCATTATCAGTACTACAATCAATCGACAAGGGTGTTTTATTTATGCTTTTAAGTGCTTTGATTTCTGCAATGAATGGGGCCGTTGCTAAAGTACTTTCAGAGTCCATGGATCCTATTGAGGTGGTATTTTATAGAAATTTTTTGGGTGTTTTAATTATCTTATATACTTTAAAAAAAATACCAGTTTCTTTTGATACATCAAAACTACATTTACTTTTATTAAGAGGTCTTTTTGGAGCTTTAGCTATGTTATTATTCTTTTATACCATTGCTTACATTCCATTGGGAGAAGCGGTAATATTAAATAAAACATCACCATTTTTCGTTACTATTCTTGCCTATTACTTGATGAAAGAAACTCTTAATACCAATACTATCTTTGCTCTTATTATTGGGTTTGTTGGACTTATATTAATTATAAAGCCTTTTGGTATCGAAATATCTTTTGAGCATATTCTGGGAGTCTTGGGCGGGTTTTTTGCAGCTGCTGCATATGCAACCATAAAGAAAATCAAAAATATTTATGATGCAAGAATTATTATGCTTTCATTTATGGGTATTGGTATGATTATTCCCTTATTGATATTTCTATTTACACCTTATGTAGAGTTTCAAATACACACAGATCCTTTTATTTGGTTACTTATCGTTTTTATGGCTATTATCTCAACCGCTTCACAGTGGTTTCTTACCCGAGCTTATAGTTTAAGTCCCGCAAGTATCATTGGAGTTGTAAGTTATACAAATATTCCTTTTGCTGTTGGGTTTGGAGTTATGTTAGGGGATTCATTTCCTGATATGTATACTTTTTGGGGTATTGCTCTTATAGTATTGGGTGGTATTTTAGTGAGTAGAAAATCATCAAGTAAGAAGTAGTCCTACTTTCATGTAATTGCATAGAATTACGTTTTTTTGCTCTTCCTTGAATTTCCTTTAGTGGTTATAGTCACCCCTCTAAAAACTTACTAATTGAGTATAAAAGAAATCTCTTCAACTTTATATTTTGCAAATTGTTCTGATTTTGGAAGGTTTTTTAAACGCCACAAAGAACTTAGTCCCAGAGATTATAGGCTTAAATTCCAATCATGGTAGCATCCTTATCAACAAGATACTTTTAAGGCAAGTACAGATAAAACTATATGAATAATAGTATAAAAAAATTTTAAAATAGGAAGTAAATATGCAATTAACACCATTTCATTTGGCAATTCAGGTTCGAGATATTGAAGAGGCAAGAGAATTTTATGGAGAAAAGATGGGGTTTCCTGAAGGACGAAGCAGTACCTCTTGGATTGATTATAATATGTTTGGACACCAATTGGTAGTTCACCTTAATCCAGGCATTGGGAAAAATGGGAAAGTTCCAAATATCGCAAATCCTGTTGATGCACATGCTGTTCCTGTTCCTCATTTTGGGGTTGTACTGACCCTTGAGGCATGGCAAGAATTCTCAGTTCGTGCAAAAACTTTTGTAGAAGAGTTTATTATTGAACCATATATTAGATTTGAAGGTGAAGCGGGAGAGCAAGGAACGATGTTTTTTTCTGACCCTTCTGGAAATGCCTTGGAATTTAAGGGTTTTAAAAATATCGAAGCAGAACTATTCGCAAAATAAGTTGATGATAAATGCTAGAAGCATTTATCATCACTTTGGGTTTTCTTTATTTTAATCTAAGCGTTTATAATCACCTTTTACATTTAAAGTAATACTCACAGGGTAGGGATTGGAGTTTTTCCAATACCAGCCATGAGTTCCTTCAAAAATGGTAGTTAATGAACCACTCGCAAGACTACTAGTGCCTTTTTTAAATGTTTTAAAGTATCCCGTATTATCACCTTTGGGCTCACCATGAAAATCAAAATAGAGTTTTCCTTTATTGGTTTGCCAAGAGTATTCAAAGGTAGAGCCTTTTGATACTTGTAATTTGTACTCTTTTTCACCT
>MAAL01000172.1 GCA_002163245.1 Gammaproteobacteria bacterium 42_54_T18
CACAAACCTTAGTCAGCGCCGCTGTTAGTGTAGTTTTACCATGGTCAACGTGACCGATTGTTCCCACATTGACGTGGGGTTTATTTCGTTCAAATTTTTCTTTAGACATTTGACCTAGTCTCCGAGATTACGTTTGCTTAATGCTTATCTAAACAACCAACAAAGGCGGACTTATAGCGCCCGCCTACCTTTTTAAAACTCTGGAGCTCATAACCGGATTTGAACCGGTGACCTCTTCCTTACCAAGGAAGTGCTCTACCGACTGAGCTATATGAGCAAATTCTTTGTAAAGTAATTCTTAGCTTAATCTGGGAAGTGCTAGGAGAAATGGAGCGGGTAGCGGGAATCGAACCCGCATCATCAGCTTGGAAGGCTGAGGTTCTACCATTGTACCATACCCGCAGTATCGCTAGCTTTCGCTTCCACCCTAAGACTGCAATAGATGGTGGAGGGGGGTGGATTCGAACCACCGAAGCTTACGCGTCAGATTTACAGTCTGATCCCTTTGGCCACTCGGGAACCCCTCCTTAACCGACGCCTATTGTGGTTAGCGCCACCCCTGCTGTCAAGCCCACAAGAAACTTTTTGTTAAGTTTCATATGGTTATTATCGATACCTACTCGATAAACAGGGTTCCAAACTTGAAGTGGAGCTGATGAGAGGAGTCGAACCCCCGACCGGCTGATTACAAGTCAGCTGCTCTACCAACTGAGCTACATCAGCATCTTGCTTCAAATTCAGGACGCGCATAGTACGAAATTTACTGGCGTTGTGCAAACGTTTCACACAAAGATTTTGAAAAACTTATGTTTTTTTCACTCAGTATGTTTTTTTCTAGCTGATTCTCTCTTTCCTGGGGTTCATTTGTCATATCAACTCTCACCCAGTATTCGAACGTCAGCCTCTCTAAAGTTTGAATATTTGATTTATAACCTGCAGCCAGCATTCTTTCTTGTACACCTTCAGCAGAAGACTGCTTATTAAATAAACCCAGAGAAATCGCATTTCTGTGCTCCCCTTCTGCAACCAAATAGCTATCTATTTTTTTTGCCTGGAGCTCTTTTAGCAGCACCATCGACGCTTTTTTCGAAACCTTGGCCGGTATCAACACCCAGTTATCCACTTCTTTGCTAATCTCTACCGATTGAACTTGCGCCAGGAAGTTGTCACTACTCAGCAACTCAACCAATTCCACTGCATCAGATTCTGCATCAAAAGGGCCTGCGTGGGGGCATAATGCTTGCTTCTTATGCTCGACATGATCAACTGCTTGATGCACCGGAGAGGCCTTGGCCAAGCCAATTGTTGGAGGCGGCGCAGAACTACCCATTTCAGGCAAGCGCTCAGTCAACAACATCAAACGTTCGCCTTCTTGCGTGCTCGCAACGGCCCTAGCCTCTACCTGTCGCGGTCGCTCACTATCCAACCATTGTTGCCATGAAAAATAAACAAGATTGAAACTAATTAGACACAAAAAAATCCACCGCATTAAACAAACACATCCCTACCAAAGAAGCATGATTTAGCATAGCCCAGTATCTAGAAGAATATACGAAGCCTACTACGATTAATTGGTATCAAAATACAGTTTTAACCCATGCAGCACAAGATCTTCATCATAAACGGATTCAAGTGTTGTTAACTCTGACACCAACCGCCCATCCCCCCCTGTTAACATCAAAACACAACCCCCCTCTTTACTGCGCTCTCTAAGCGACTCCATTGCTGCAAGCACATTAGCATTTAAAGAAAACATAGCGCCATTGTAGACCGCCTCCGTCGTATTTTGGCCTAGGGCTAGAGTCGCTTCATTTAAGTTGTCAAAGCCCACTACAACCTTATCAGTGCCCCTCAGCAGGCTTTCCACCCCTATCCGCAAGCCGGGCAATATATAACCTCCCATATGCAACCCACTTGACGAGACCAAGTCAATCGTGATGGCGCTGCCGCAGTCAACAACACAAATAGGTTTTTTGTATCTATCCCAAGCAGCCAACATAACCAGCCACCGGTCTATCCCAAGCCTAGTGGGGTCATTATATGCACAAGTTAACCCTTGTTGATTTGCGAGAGTAACGGCAACAGAAATAGCTACCCCCCACAAGCGCTCAACAGTGCTAGCCAAGGAACTAACATACTCATCGCCTTTCACACACGAAACAGCGACAAAACAGACGTCACTGGCGATTGCTTGTAACGCCGCTTCGTCGTGCTCTCCGTTCAGTTCAACCAACCCACGCTTAAATTGACCTCCTTCATCCAAAAGCCATTTAGCACGAGTATTCCCTATGTCGAGATAAAGCCTTTTCACGAATCCAACCTTAGACTTACTTCGCCACCTTTAATGGCCTCAATAGTACCCGCTCGGTCCAACCTAAGAGCCCCTGTACTATCAACTCCACTTGCAATACCTGTCAAATCATTCTTGCCCATTTTAACGACAACTGCCTTGCCCTTAAAAGCATCCAAAGCAAGCCACTGGTCTCGAAAATAGGCAAAGCCATGCTCTGAGAAAAGTGTCAGCACAGAGACTAACTCACAGATAATCTCAGAGATAAATTCATTCCGAGCTACGCAAGCACCTAAAGTCGTCGTGTCCACCCAAGCCTGGTCAATTACAGCGCCGTCTTTTTCAGAGATCGAGATGTTTATACCTACCCCCAATACTACATGGCAGTGTCCGGACGGATCTCCCGTCATTTCAAGCAATATCCCCCCTAATTTCGCCCCACCAACCAACACGTCATTTGGCCACTTTAACTCTACCCCTTCCACACCTTTTGCTTTTAGGGCATTAGCAATGGCGACACCCACAGCCAAGCTCAACCCCTCTAAGGCTGCTGCGCCATTAAAGAAGTCCCACACCATGGAAAGATAGATGTTGGTACCGTACGGAGACACCCAAGGCCGACCTCTGCGTCCACGCCCTGCTGTTTGTTGCTCAGCAACACAAACATAACCTGGATCACCTTGAGCCTCCGCATGTTTCATAGCAATATCATTTGTGGAAGTAACCGAACCAAAAACTTGCACGTCGCCAACAAGCCGATTTACCGGATCAGATAATCCATCCTTTATCTTAGAGGCATCCAACAAATCCATCGGTGACGATAGTCGATAACCTTTACCTTTTACCGAGTAAATATCGAGCCCTTTATCTTCCTGCAAGCGCTGAATCTGCTTCCAAACAGCCGCCCGGGTCACCCCAAGGGAAGCGCCCAAATCATCACCGGAGTGAAACTCTCCATCAGCCAATAGTAACAATAGCTTCATAATCATTTATACCCAGTCAACCCTTGTTGGTAATTTGTCTGATACCCAGTTTAGCGCTGAGTTTAATACCTAGCTTAATACAACACCTAATAGCTGATAATATTACGCAATAGGTTAGCAAGACAATATCGATAGATAGATACACACCCAACTACAGCCTCTATTATATTGCCTTCAATAAGCTACAGGCCACCCTAATACCACAGTTTCCCTAAAGAACCTAAAATGACACCAAACCCTAGAAATAAGCCATCAGTCACTCCCAAAAACAACTTAACCAATGCTTGTCACTTACGATCTGCGATTATCGCCTCTTTGCTCATTGCACTTTCGGTCGCTCACGACATTTTACTTATCAACATAGACCTGATGCGGGCTGCACTACCTCTATTCTTATTGGCGTTATTCAACACTCTTCACTATTGGAAGCTACGAAAGGAACGCTCTATCAGCAGCAACCTACTGGTAGCTCAATTAGCACTCGACATCCTCCTGCTTACCATTTCCTTCTATTTTAGCGGTGGCCCATCCAACCCCTTCATTTCATTCTACTTAATCCCCCTAACAATTTCTGCAACTTTGCTCTCCCCTGCATTCACTGGAATTGCCACCCTAACGACGTTTATCGCCTATACCTGTCTTCTTATTTATGCACCCCAGCCAACTCAAATGCTGATGCAACATCAGCATGGCGGACAATCCAATCAATTTAACATTCACCTTATCGGCATGTGGATCAATTTTGCATTAAGCGCGAGCCTCATAACCTATTTTATTATTCGCCTAAATATCGAAATTTCCTTGCGGGACCATGCCATATCTAACTACAAGCAAAAATTAACGCAGGGAGAACAGGTATTTGGACTCGCCACATTAGCTACAGGAGCGGCCCATGAAATAAGTACGCCCTTATCTACAATCGCTGTAACCATCGGAGACCTATTGCAGGCACCAAACACCAACGGCATCAAAGATGATCTGGTTGTCATCGAAGGGCAAATAAAAGAATGCAAAGCTATACTAAGCCAGCTCACTGCCGAAGCGGGACAGCAGCGCGCGGGCTACCAACGCCCCGCCAAAGATAGTTTTACCTATCTGCAACACTTAATTAATCGTCTTAAAATTATGCGTCCTTTATGTACCGCAACACTCAAATCAAAAAATACCGCAACATTAACTAATAAACCAAAACTACTGATCTCCCCTGCCCCCACCATTGACCAAGCTATCATCAATTTAATCAACAATGCTTGCGATGCGTCGCCTAATTTCGTCGAACTACAATACTTCATCATAGAAACTGAGTTAATAGTTGAGATATCGGACAAGGGGCCCGGTATTGACCCAAATGTGCTTGAACACATAGGGGAACCTTACATATCATCAGGGAAAGAGCATGGCCTTGGTTTAGGATTATTCCTAGCCAACAGCACATTTGAGCTCTTTGGGGGAAGTCTTTCGTTGCACAACAAAGATGAGGGGGGGACGTTAACCCGCATTAGCTTGCCCCTAAACTCGATTACATAAACTACGACATATACAGCGCCGGCTCACTAAAATGATACCCAAACAACCACTAACAGAACTTTCCATACTGGTAGTTGACGATAACACAGTCTTTAACCAAACCTTATGCCGCTCATTAGCACGAAAAGGCATATCTGTTTTCTCGTCTCCAAGCTCAGAAGACGCCGCTGATTTACTACAAAACCAACATATTGACGGAGCTATTGTTGATTTGAAAATGGAAGGGGCCTCTGGGCTATCACTAATACCCAAAATCAAGACATCAAATCCTAAATGCGCAATAGTAATGCTCACGGGTTATGCCAGCATAGCTACTGCAGTAGAAGCAATTAAACTTGGTGCCAACAATTATCTGACCAAACCTGCCAATACAGATGAAATTTTAACCGCTCTTTTTTCAGAAACAAATATAGATATACCTGAACGCCCAGCGAGAACAAAAAAAACCATGTCCGTAAACCGACTTGAATGGGAGCATATACAAAAAGTGCTTACTGAAAATAATGGGAATATTTCAGCTACGTCTAGAGCCCTAGGTATGCACAGACGCACACTACAAAGAAAGCTACAAAAACACCCTGTTAAGCGATAACGCCAGCTAACCTAACGAACATAACGTAAGCCCATAAAACGCAGGCAATAAAAAACCCCGCTCATTTCTGAACGGGGTTTTTTGGAATAAATGCCCAACAATGACCTACTCTCACATGGGGAAGCCCCACACTACCATCGGCGATACTGCGTT
>MAAL01000058.1 GCA_002163245.1 Gammaproteobacteria bacterium 42_54_T18
TTTACCTCTTCAAAACATTTTCTTATTAAATCTAAGCAAGATTTAGATGCTTCTATATTCCAGCAACCAAGAACACGATAATAAATAACATTACCGCTAGTTTCTAATTGAAATTTTCCATGTTCATTAAATTTCATTCTAACAACTTTGAATTAATTCAAAAATTATAGTGAAAGTATTGATAATTAGTCAATGAGTTAAGCATAATAATATTTCTTTATATTGGTGAGTTTTACACGAAATTATCAGCTAGAAATCTTGCCTTATTTAATACAGGATTTGAAATAAGTCAACTTCAAATATTTATTATCTGCTTGCAGGCTCAGTATCTATATTAAAATTAGCCTATGACCGCAATGGTGGCATTGTTCACACTCAGGCTGAACGACTTACTGGTAAAAAACCACCATCAAAAGTATCAGATACTCATCTGTGGGGAACGTCCGCTCTCGTATCAAACTGCCCCTTAGCTGAGATGAATTTGGTTCATAAAAAGCGACTGCTTTTGGTAGTAGTTATCCTTTCAAACTAAGCCGTAACTGTCAGCTTATGGCTAGCTGAAGAAGTCTCCAATGATCACTAGCCTAATGTTAACAAAGTGAAGGTTTGTAGATCATCAGTGTTATGATCTATGCTGCAGTGATGATCTTCTAATTGGAACTGATGTCGACAAAGCCCTCAATGAAGAAACCGCGGGAAGCAAGCGCCTATGGGGAATGTATCTCTGTGTGTGGTTGCTGCAAGGAGGCTTTTCTCTTACATTGCCTAGATTGAACGCTGTAAGTCACCATAATACGAATTATCTTCATAAATACTCTCTCCTTTGTCGATGTTCTAGCGCCTTTTCAGTCATTAAGACGAAGCTATCCCTAACAATTATCCTGTCATTTTTTATGCTGGGTTAATGAGTTTATCTGGCGGTGCGCGTGGGTAGTTGATGCCGATAAGCAATTCAATGATAACCATGGGGGCATGACACTTAGGGCAGATAAAGGTGTCAGCATAATCTTCCGTTTTTGCTTCACCTTCTGTTTGCTCTGACGGCTCAGGCTCCCCAACATGCAGCAATAGCCTTGCTTGTTTCAGGTTGCGTTTTCTCCCTGCATTCGCCACTAAACCATAATGACGAATACGGTGAAACCCCGATGGCAGCACATGCAGAAGAAACCGACGTATGAATTCATCATGGCTCAGCTGCATTATTCGCTGTCGACATTGTTCTTTAACCCGGTAATTCTTCCAGCGAAAACTCACTGACCTTTTATCCATTGAAACCAACCGACTATTGGCAATAGCCACGCGATGAGTATACCGAGCCAGATAATTCAATACCGCCTCTGGCCCAGCAAAAGGACGTTTCGCATACACTACCCATTCCATCTTTTGATGACGATTGAGCCACTGAGTAAATGGCTCGGTATCTTCAATTGAACGGCACTCACCAAAGAACATGAGTTGATGATGTTCATACGCTTCGCGCAACCCTTCAATGTATAATCGCCGAAACAAGCGTGACAATACCCGCACCGGCAAGAAGAAGCCTGATTTACAGGAAACCCATTTTTCACCATTGAGTGATAAGCCACCGCCAGGGACAATACCATGTACATGAGGGTGGTGCGTCATGGCACTACCCCAAGTATGCAACACGAAGGTTACCCCCACTTGTGCGCCTAAATGCTTCTTATCAGCTGCAATGGTTAATAACGTTTGTGCCGCCGTTTTCATCAAAATACCGTACATGACGTCCTTGTTGTAATACGCTAGATCAGCAATATCGGCAGGTAAACTAAACACCAGATGATAATACTCAACGGGTAACAGTTCAGTTTTTCTTGCTTCTAACCAGCGTTTGGCTGAGCTGGCCTGACACTTTGGGCAATGCCGATTACGACATGTAATGGGGAGCTCCCCATTACATGTCTAATGGGCACATTTTTTAATGGGGAGTAGACTTAAATGAAACAATTATATTACCGACATTTCATATTGTTATAGATTCATATCTCAGTTTTTACTCCCCATTAAAACGCATTGCTATACTTTGTTATTTGATGCTTTTAACATTGCAAGTAACTTGTCCGGTGGGCGAAACGTCCCCTTACGTAGGTGCGGTGGAACAATTTGTTCAATTGCTTCCAATTTTTCACTCGGGTCGGCACGCGTATAAATTTCTGATGTTGCCAAATTACTATGACCCAACCACAATGCGACTTTTCGAATATCTTGAGTTGCTTGCAAGATTATCATCGCGCAGGCATGCCTCAATACATGTGGTGATACTCGTTTCTTAGATAATGATGGGCAATGGCACATAGCTGTTTTAACATGACTTTTTAGCAAGTAGGCAAATCCCCAACGAGTCATGGGTTCTCCTCGCGCATTGACAAAAACCTCAGGAGTTGTTGTCTCTCCTCTGATCGCTAACCATGCTCTCAGCGCCGTAGTAGTAACCTGCCATAGAGGTAATGCTCGCTCTCGTCGGCCTTTACCATGAACAAGAATACTCTTCTGCGATGAGGTCAAATCGTTCGTTTGTAAGCCAACTAACTCTGAAACGCGTAAGCCAGCACAAATAGCTACGTGTAGCATAGCTCGGTCTCGAATTCCCATACGAGTTGTGGGATTTGGTGCATTGAGTAGTGCCTGGATTTCCTCTTGGTTTAGGTAAGATACCAACCGACTATCAGTTTTTTTAAAAGGAATTGCTAGGACAGCACGAATTTGGTCAAGTCTAGCAGGTAAGCGATATTCCAAAAACCGAAAGAATGATTTAATGGCAGCTAACCGTATGTTTCTTGTATCTGGTGAGTTTTGACGTGTCTTTTCAAGGTCTTCGAGAAAATCACTAATAAGTGTTGCTTTCAATTGCTCTAGCATCAAACTAGAGGGCGGAACTTTGTACTTTTTCGCTGCAAATTCGAAAAGCAGTAAGAAACTATAAGCATATGAATCACAAGTGTGTGGACTAAGCCCCCTCTGATGAATAAGATATTCACAAAGAAATGCTTCAATGTGCTGACTAATTATGACCACGATTTTTCTCCCTTAAATAAGAAGCTTTCACAATCAATAGCGATATTACGTAACAGCTCAGGTGCAGCTTCAAGATACCAAAATGTTGAATAAACATTGGCGTGCCCCAAATAGGTAGACAGTGCTAACATGTGCTGACTCACCAATTTACGACCGTTCGAACACTCCAGTAGCGAGTTCACAGCAAATCGATGGCGTAAGTCATGTAATCTAGGTTGGGGAACACCTGCTGGGGTCGATAACTTTGTTCTTTTCAGCAATTTTTTAAATGTGCAATACACTGAACTATAACGCAGTGGTTGTCCCACCTCTGTAACAAATACTTCATTATTGCTTGATGATACTGAACGTCGACGAACCAAATAACGTTCCAATCCGAGTACTGCAGTGTCATGCAATGGTACCAGACGGGTCTTACGGAACTTTGTATGGTGGATCAAAAGCCCGTCGGCAGTGATGTCAGAAAGGTGTAGCTTCAATGCCTCAGAGACTCTAAGTCCTGTTGCTGACAATAGCGCAATTAAATTCGCAAAGGTATGTGGATACAAAGTGTCTGGTGGACCTAGCGCTAATGCAGTTTTAATCAGATTAGTGATCTCTGTATTGGAGTAAATAAATGGTAAGCGTCGTGTTTTATAACAGAAAAAATAACGTGATGGCGGCAACTCATGACGTTTGTCTTCTAAACGAATATAACGAGCAAATCTACACACCGTTTTTATTCTGGTATCACGTTGAGCCACAGACACAGCTTTACTGGCCCATTTTATCGCGGTTGAAGCACGGATGAATGATTCACCAGATTCTGCTGCAAATCGGGCATAACTAAGTAACAGACATTCATCGTTTGAGAGAACAAAACCCGTTGTACGTCGCAAAGCCAGGTATAATTTTATATCGTGTATCATTGGAGTGCCTCCGGCCATGGTTGGGCAATCTGTTTAAGCAGTGCAACATCAACTTTGGCGTAATAAGCAGTGGTATCCAAACGTTTATGTCGTAGCACTAAACCGATTTTATCTAATGGAACACCATTCGTAACATCTCAGTAGCCGCTGTGTGTCGAAGCACATGGGCACCTTTAATGCGTGTGTTCACACCAGCTCTCAACAAAGCTCTTTTAACCACTGATGATACACTTCCCCCTGATGAAAATTCTTGGTAAGGGACAATATTGCTAACAAAGAGTTTGTTGGTTTGTGCATTTTTGGGACGCAATTCGAGATAACGTTGTATTGCATCACCGACATCCTGAGGTAGTGGTAGACGAACTTCTGAACGACTTTTTCCCGAAACCCGAAGGCTGCCGTCATGCCATTCGATATCATCTATATTCATTTTTGCTACATCTCCAGCACGAAGTCCGAGCCGCACAAGTAACAAGATAATAGCGAGATCACGAATACGATTTAGTGAGTTGCCTTCACTCTTCTCAATCAGTTTCTCTAGTTCATCTGTGGTTAAACTCTGGGGAAGTTCCGTCAAACGCCAGTGCGCGAATACGGGGACAGCTTGATCTAAGTCCGCGGTACAGCGACCACCGATAATGAGGTAACGCAGAAATATTCGTACAGAGGTTATGAGTTTCTCAATAGTGGGTGCATTACACTTTTTGGCAGATTCAAGAAAAAAAGTACGTATTTGTTTCGCATCCCACAAAGAGGGATTATCAGCTAGCTCATTCAGTAACCGGCTGGCACCAAAGCTGTATTGCCTGATTGTATCTGGTGTTAAACCGCGATGGTTGTGGAGCCAATAACGAAAATTCACCAAATAAGTTGAATCCGTGCACTCAACAATGAGAACGGGATCAGGAGCTAAAATATTTATCTGCGTTAAATATCGATAAAAACACTTCACGCCAAAAAAAGTGTGATGATTGACTACACCCCCATTAGAGTTCTGGCATCGACAAGTAGGTAGATGACGACGAAAAGAGTCAGGAGTGGTGGTATTAACATCAGTTAAACTCTTTCCTTGGCTTAGCAAAAAGTATCCAAGGTGGGCTGCAACACGCAGATAACGTATGGCGGTTGAATGTGAATAACCTTTTTCCTTGAGCATAGCGGCAAAACCATCTATGTAAGGCGCACTCGGTCCTGAACGTAAGCGCTTAAGAGTTTTGGGTGTAACAAAGTAATTCTCCAACATAACAATATCCTTATATTTAGTTTGTGGATATTGTCAGAATAGCAGAGCAAGTGTATCTTTATGGGGAGTAAAAAAGTAAAGGTTTAGCCATAACATATTGAGGACATGCATAAAATTGTTTTATTTCGTAGGTTTACTCCCCATTAAAAAATGTGCCCATTAGACAGGAGTTGTAGGCTATCTGGTCGTGATTACACGAAGGACAATGCAGCAGATGACCACCGAGCACACGGGTTCGACAGTGTTCAATGGCTGACATCACTTTGTGCTGCGCTAACCCTAAATGACCCACATGTTCATTGCGGTAAGTTTGACCCGCAGTTCGAAACACATCCGCCACTTCCAGTTTTGGGCGAGACATAAATAACTCACTTTGTCCCTTTATTTTTCTTCGTTTTTTTAGCTTTCTTCTTCATGATGGTGTCCAGCGGACTGGTGACTTCTTTTAATAAATCCGTGGCAACTTGCGCATACAAGGCGGTGCTATTGAGTTTGCTGTGCCCTAACAACACTTGTATCACGCAAATATCTACTTTGGCTTCCAATAAATGTGTGGCAAAACTGTGCCTCAAGGAATGCATAGAAATCTTTTTAGTGATACCTGCCGTAGAAACGGCGACTTTGCATACCCGACTCAAATGACGGGAGGTCATATGATAAAGAGGGTTATCACCAGGAAATAACCAGCCAGCTTTTAACATCTGCCCCTGTTGATTGGCAAAACGCCACCAGTTACGAAGGTGCTCAAGTAAGACAGGAGATAGCATGGCGTAACGGTCTCGGCGACCTTTGCCTTGTTCAACCCGTAGTGCCATACGTTCACTGTCGACATCGCTGACCTTGAGGTTGACGACTTCACTGACCCGTAAACCAGCGCCGTAGGCCACGGCCAATGCTGCCTTAAACTTCGGGTGCATTGCCGCTTCAATGAGTTGTTTCGCTTTGTCCATGCTAAGCACTTCAGGCAATTTACGGGCGACAGGCACACTGCTGAGCTTAGACACCACCTCGGGTCTATCAAGTGTAATGTTATATAGGAAACGCAAGGCGGTCAGGGTGACATTAATCGTTTGACCTGTGGTGCCAATGTTGACTAAATGCAACTGAAATAGTCGTAGGTCTTCAGCGGTGACCTCCTCTGGTGAGCGTTGCAGATAATCACAGAGTTTAGAAATGCCTCTAATGTAGGTCATAAGACTAGCTGAGCCGAGTTTGCGCAAAGTGACTTCGTCTTCAATACGTTTAAGTAATTGTGGTGGGAAATAAGTGCTAATGTTCATGAGATTAACTCCTCTGGTTGTAGGCGAAATGCCTGAGGAGTTAGAGTATTAAAAAGCATAAATGTTAGAAGGAAATGCAGTGTTAGCCAAGAACACCATTACCGCGCGAGCGGTTTAGTTCAATGATACGATAGCGGACGTTCCCAAAATATAAAACATGAGTCTATTGATGATAACTTTTTGACAATAACCTGTTAAGCCTGAATGAGAACAAAGCCACCATTGCAGTCATTCACGTAATTGTATTGGTATCACTTAAAAATAACCTTTGTTGTTGAGGAGTAATTTTTTCCATAGTGGATTAAAAAATCATCTCAGATTAAGCCGTAACTAATTCAATAAATGAATTATATTTCATCTTTTTTTAATTTATGTTTTAAGCGTTGACGATATGTATCTTTTGCTAGTTTTTGCAAATCTTCTACCTGATCACTCTCATCAACAATTTCACGGCCTAAGAAAGTTTCAATTGCATCTTCGAGTGAAACTACACCTGCTGTTTGGCCAAAATGGTCTTCTACAATAAAAATATGGTCATTGCGTTTAATAAATAAATCCAATAAATTTAATACTGGCAAGTTTTCTGAAACTCTCCAAATAGGAGTAGCTACTTCAGATAAAGTTAGTTTACCTTGCCCTTGTATTTCACTCTCATATAAATATGTTTTTATCACAAGACCTGTAATAGAATCAATTGTACCTTCATACACAGGGATGCGGGTAAAATTAGCTGTCCTAACATTTTTAATAGCTTCAGTTATCGTAGTTTCTTTTGGAAAAGCATGAACTACACTTCGTGGTGTCAGTATATCTTTAGTTTTCACATCTCTTAATTTTAAAATATTTTCTAACAATTGGCTTTCTTGATTGTCTAGCGCACCATCCTTATGACTCAGTGACGCTACGGTCAGTAACTCCTCTCGGCTAATAATATCAGGATTTCCATGAGTGAACATTCTGGTAAGCAGAGATGAGAACCAGACAAAGG
This sequence comes from Gammaproteobacteria bacterium 42_54_T18, assembly GCA_002163245.1. Taxonomy (GTDB): domain Bacteria; phylum Pseudomonadota; class Gammaproteobacteria; order Pseudomonadales; family Ketobacteraceae; genus 42-54-T18. The sequence goes on from MAAL01000058.1 coordinate 7,456, forward strand.
GATAAACAAGCTTAACTAAAACAGAAATAATATATGCGGATGGAACAGCTAAATTACGCCAAAAAGTAGCCCCCAGTGTTTTAGGAATAATTTCAGAAAAATATAGGATAGCTAAAGTTAATAAAAATGCGATAAGCGTTTCTTTTTCTTCACCAAAAATCCGAATAGCTTGAGCGCCAACTCCTGCTGCCCCCATAGTGTGAGCAAAGGTATTTAAGATTAAAATGCTTGATATCGAGTGTTCAAGTTTATTTCTCACCTGAGATAAAGTTTTTGCACCTTTATCATTAGCTTTGAGTTTTTGTGCTACAAAAGTAGGAGTGACTGACAACAGCACAGCTTCTAGAATTGAACATAAAAATGATATGCCGATGGCGATTACAAGGTAAATAATTAATAGGGTCATATTATTGTAATTATATCCAAAATAAACAATACAATAGCTTAGCACTAACGATAAATCACTACCATATTAGTATAATAAATCAGCATGTTGGTATGTTGATTAAGGATCATAGGCGGGTATATGAGTTTTATCAGTAATAAAAAAATTCAATGAGTTAGGTGTTTTTAATAACAATGCATACATTGATTAGACATTATGGTGGAGTTTTAAAATAACCGTTTTATGTTAAATGTTAGCGTTTAGATATGACACTCCACTGGCAGCAAAGAGCTTTCAGAAGGCATAGGCTAATCTACCCTGACGGGCAACTGAGCCACCAGAGCCGCCACTCACGAAGTTGAATGGTCATTACTTCTTCGTGCACATTGGTTACTTTAGTATTAATTTATTTGCTATATATTTTCTAATTCTTCATTTTTTAAATTGTGAATAAGAATGATATTTGATCGATTCTTAACATTAATTATTTATTACTCTGCTCATTATTAAAAAGATGAATTGTCTGTTCGGCAAATCCAGTACCTACCTTAGCGTAATAATTAAAGACTACATCAACACCCGCAGCTAATAGCTCCGCTTCTTCGTCTTTATATCGAGCGACTCCAGCAGTTTTTCCCTGATAGTTAGCTAAACGAAGCTGTTTAACGACTTCCATAGCATCTTGGTAATTGGGAATTGCGAACATGATTAAATGTATTGGCGTAAGATCAGTATGGGACCAAAAATCTGGGTCTTCTGCGTCGGCCCCTATGACATTTCGGCCAAGTCGACTATGTTTTTCGACACGTTTTTTATCAACGTCTATACCGCAGACGTTTTTCTTCAGCTCATTTTTCAGGGTGTCATAGGCTCCGGTGCCTACACGGCCCATTCCAATAACTAACACTGAAGCATTTTTTGGCTGAGAAAACTGATCTTCGGTTAAACGTTCAGGTAGTTCGAAACGTTTGATTAAATCATTCCAGTTTTGGTATAACTCGTGTGCATTGATATTAATTACACTCGAGAATATAAAAGAAATAGCGACCGATACTGCCATAATAACCAGCCACTCTTTGGCAATATAGCCTTGTGTTACACTCACCGAGCAGACAATTAAGCCAAATTCACTATAATTAGTTAAGCTTAAGGAAGATAAGAAAGCGGTTCGCGCCCGCAATTTAAGCCGTGCGAACCAAAGAAAAAATAGAACAGTCTTGAACGGCAGCGCGATCGCTATTATCAATGAGACACCAAGCATGTCTAATGTGGGTAAAGCGGTAAATCCTATGGATAGAAAGAAGCCTATTAAAAACAAATCTTTAAAATGCAGGAGTGATTTTGCAAGCTCTATTGCTTTGTTGTGGTTACTCAACAAAGCGCCAATAGCTAATGCCCCCAGATGAGCTTCAAGTCCGACCAATTCAAACAGTTCGCTGCCAGTAAAAGCCAAAAAGAAACCTGCTAAAGGAAGGACTTCACCATGACCGCTGCGATCGAGTAGTCTATAAAGAATGGGGGTCAATAATGGTAAGAACAACAAAGCAAATGCCCAGGCAGAAGGTGATTTATCGGTCACAAATGTAACAAATACAACCGCGGCAATATCCTGAATGATCAATATTCCAATCGTTACTTGTCCATGTCGGGCGCGCATTTCCCCTCTATCTTCGAGTACTTTAACCGCAAACACGGTACTACTGAAACTAACCGCGAATCCAATCAAAAGCGCTGATGTCCAGTCTAGTTCAATAAAATGACTAAAGCCGATATAGGCTAAAAACATAGCATTTAAGAAGGTTAAAAACATGAAAGTGCTCATATGACCAACAGCACTAGCTAAGATTTCAGCCTTAAATAGACTTTTGATATTTAGTTTCAAGCCGATAGTAAAAAGTAAAAGCGATACACCAACGTCTGCTAGCGAGTTTAAAGATGAATCTGCCTCAATACCAATCGCGTGCAATCCAAACCCTGCAGCAAGATAACCGATGAGAGGGGGGAAGTTGATTTGTTTGACTAAGAAACCACAACTAAAAGCAATTGCAATCCAAACATAATCCATAAATTATAATGCCTATGCAATTGGTAATAAGAGCTTAAGACAATAACGGTATTATCACACTTCACTTAGCATTTAACTCAATGAGCAAGTAAAATTGATTCGTGCTTGTTAGACGCTCGAGTATAGGAAATACAGCCACAACAGTCTTATTGTAGGACAATCTAATTAAAGACGCTAAGGCCGAAGTCAATAGAAATAAAATATTGCTAGGTCTCTAAGTGTGACACTACGGGGGAAATAGGTGCCTGTACTGATTAATTCCGCTTTAGTTTCACATTTTAGTCAACTATTATTCACCGCTAATGCTCTGTTATTGATACAAAAACTAATCCAGATTCAATTCTGGCCAGTTGATGTTAATGTCTTCAAATTGTCAAAAGTTAGTGCTCTGAGATGAAATTCCACTGGCAGTTAAGAGCTTGAAGCTCACAATCGACCATACTTAGTTCTCCATTAATAACGGAGATCTATCATGTTTACTTTAACCGTTTATAAACCAACTGAGCCTTGGAACAAAAACAAAATTGTTGGGCAAAAATTACCGCTTAAGCTTCAACAAATTTGGGCAATCAGAATCAGACTAGAATTAGTAAATAATCTAAGAGATCTTGCACTTTTTAACCTTGCTATTGATAGTAAATTAAGAGGATGAGATTTAGTAACTCTGAAAATAAGGGATATTGCCCACGGAAAAACTATTCAATCACGAGCTATTATTGTTCAAAAAAAGACAGGATTACCCGTTCAATTTGAACTTACCGCTCTAGGCTAAGTTGCCCATACAGCTATTAAACCTAAGGTCAGCTTTTGGCTAACTGCGGAAGGTTTTGTGTTGATACCAGTAGCTTCCGCTTAGCGCACAAATGGCTCGCAACAGATAGGGTGCAATCATCCAGAGATCTGAAGTATATCACCCGACGTGATTTTCAACTCGTTGCACTTGTTTTGCCCCTTGAGGCACTTCTCCATTTTCTCAAAGGCCTTCTAGACACCCGTGGTTCGTGCCGACCTCGGCGAATTTTCTGACGAATACGTGAAATACCTTGAATTAAATTATCTAGCCAATAACACCTTATTAAATTGATTGAATAAACCAATTTAACCAAGCTACGCCCCAATACAAGTAAACAATTTTTAAAGTTTATTTTTTCCCGTGCAAACTCACCACAGAAGTCTTTCCAGTAATTATCTTGTGATTTTATCGTTATCGATTTGTCTTTAGACAAATCTGGTAAATGCTTATTCGCTTCATTTTCAAATATACGTGCAATGTTGAGCATTAATAGATGTGCATAACATTCTTGTAAAACACCACGCTCTGAATGACTGTGAAAATCCTCAATACCTATGAACTCTTTAGATATTTTATATAATTCTTCAATCCCCCACCTTGCATGATAAGCCTTTGACAACGCAGTTATTGAATATTTTGCATCAAATAATGTGGTGCTACAGACATAGGTCTCATCATTGATAACATATTTTATTAATCGCAATTTAATAGGCTCAAGTTCAATCTTATGACCTTGTTTTTCACTCGCATACTTAACGGCTAACGATGGCTTATAAGTAATAATGTCATCAACGCTATCGCTAGACCAAAAATTTTTAACGGCTTTATTCACGTTTCCACTTTGCATCCTACAAATTAAATGGATCCCTTTTTCAATCGCCTTTGATAACACTAAATAGCTAAAGTAACCTCGGTCTAATACGATAACATCATTACTTTTTAAACGTTCCATATGTGCTAAAAGGCAAGTTCGTTCACATCTATCAGCACTGAGTATACCGTCATAAACGAAGCTGCTTCCTAGGTGATAAAGTGTGCTAAGCAACCCTTGAGGGTAATACTGGTCTTGATTAGGTGTTTTATAACCTGATTTTAATAGTTTTCGAGGTAGATTTATTTTACAACCATCGACACCAAACACTCGATGCTCATGCCATAATGTAGGTGATATTGTTTTTCTTGATGGGCGATTAGTTCTTGGTTAATTGTAGTGAAAATATCCTCTGGCATTTTTTGCCTTGCTTCACAAACCGTCGATGCTGAAACAGGGGCTAGCTTAAGTGACCATAGCGCTTCATTTTCCCATAATTCAGCAAGAACACTTGAGTAACCCTGTTTATTTTTACTCATGACAAGTTTAAGAATAAAAATAATAAGGAGGTGTGTATCAATAATACGCTTACGTTTTATCCAAATATTATCAAAGTCATTACATGCAGATTTTATAATAAGGGCAATAGGGCTCCAAAAATCAACAGGGGTAACTTTATTTTTAAACATTATCAACAGCTAAGTAGGTTTTAAAGTCCTTATTATACTTTCAATCCTTAACCGAATGCCATTGATGGGCACAAATCCCCAAGAACTGGTTATTTAATGCGTTTACTTTTATTTCATGTAATAGGATGAAAACTAACAACACTCTAACAGTTTGACTACTATTCACCCGAACGAGTGAAAAAATGATTATTCCAAGCTACTATATATATAATTCACTCATACGAGTGAAAAATGGTTGTTATAAACTGTTGTAGGGATATAATTCCCTCATACGAGTGAAAAAAGGGTGGCTATGGAATTAAAAATAAAATCTGTGCAGCAGCTAGGTCAGTTAAGTCGAGCTGTAAGAAAAAGCCAAGGATTAGATCAAACTACGGCGGCAATCTTTTCTGGCAGTGCCAAAAATTTTGTTAGTCAGTTTGAAAATGGGAAGTCATCAGTAGAGATTGGCCGCGTATTCGATTTGCTTGAAAATTTAGGTGTTGAATTGTCAGTTAATGTCTCGGTACCTATAGATCCAGAAAATAAAGAAAAATTATTAAAATCCCTTGATAAATTAGGTTTTGATGTATGAGTGAAGAAAGTGGTGTTCGCAAGCTTAACGTCTATGTGAACGATGCTCTGGTTGGAGTCTTAAAAGATATAGGGAATATTTGGTCTTTTGAATATGATGATAATTGGGTCTCAAATAAACAAGCATTTTCGCTTTGTCCTGATATACCTCTAGAAATGGGAGAGCAGATTGATGGAAGTACAACCAGGCCTATTCAGCATTTTTTTGATAATTTACTACCCGAAGAAAATGCGAGAAAACTCCTTGCCAAAGATCTAGATATTAAAGATGAGACTGATACCTTTTTGTTATTGCAAAAGTCAGGAAAGGAATCAGCGGGTGCTTTAACCTTGCTACCTGAAGGCGTTGGAATACCTGACAGGCAAGTTGAAAGTTTGACCGGTGAACAAATATCGGAACGCATTGCTAACTTGCCTAAAGCCCCGTTAAACAACAAAGAACATAAGCGAATGTCACTTGCGGGGGCACAGCATAAAATGTTGGTGGTCGTTCAAAAGGGCCAGTTTTATGAGCCAAATATAGCCATGCCCTCAACTCATATATTAAAGCCGGACCATTCGGAGCCTAATGATTACTGGCAAACAACGATGAATGAATGGTTCATCATGACATTGGCAGATAAAGTAGGCCTTGACGTGCCTAACGTACTAATTAGATATACCCCTGAACCTGTATATGTAATTGAAAGGTTTGATCGTCTAGGAAAATACCCTGATCATCTAAGATTGCATATCATTGATGCGTGTCAGTTGCTGGGTCTGAGCAAGAGCTCAAAATATTCGTCCTCTAACAGTGAGATTTATAACAAGTTTATAAGTAAGGCAAGACCAAGAGCAGTAGTTGTTACTAGAGTTTATCAATGGGTTCTTTTCAATTTATTGATTGGGAACGCTGATGCACATCTAAAAAATGTAAGTTTTTATCAAACTGCTAACGGGGCGCAATTAGCGCCATTCTATGATCTGCTAAGTACATTAATATATGAAAAACGAAACTCAAATATATTAAGAGAACCATTATCAATCCCTATTGGTACCAAGACTACTTTTGAAGATGTAACCTTTTATGATTTATCATTATTTGCTAGTAGTATAGGGCTTCCAGTTAAGGTAATGAAAAAAGTCACTCTGGATATGTGCAATGATATACAAGTAAACTTTGATGCTTTATATTTACTTGTATCTAAGCAAGCCCCTAGAATAGAATTGCCAGGTGAACTCCGTATGTTAAGAGAGATTAATTATAAGGTGTTACAACCAATATTGAGTAAAATTACTTGTTCAATGAGTCAGTTAAGCTAGTTCTAGTCGGCTTATAGATATCTTAAACTGCATTCCACCTTTTAATATTGCTAAGTACCGGCTGTCTGAATCTACAGGTATAAATATTTTACAACGATCACAACCTTATCCGAGTCAAATACAAACGGATGACGTTGTTGCTCATATTATGCTAAATACTTACCGTAGCTCTTATGAAATCATTGAGTAAATATTGAAAATTCATGAGCCTTAGGCTTGAATAAATGGCTTCATCAACACACCTTTAGCTACAAGTATCCTAAAGGTGTACCTCATAAGTAAGATAAACAAAATTTTTGATAAAGATGCATATTTAGGCTGCTCTCTGAACAGCGGGATTATGACGGCCATCATTATTATCCCACACCCAAAAGATTATACTTTAAAAAAGGGTGCTCCTTCTAACTCTTATGCATTACTAATAAAAGAAATAGTTCTTCAATAAAAAGTTAGTCTTAGGGTGTGGGATAATATTTATTGATGAAAATGCAGTACTAAACTATAATAAAACTTACCTTTTTTTGGTGTGGGATAATTAGATGGAAGAGTTAATAGTAAAAAAAATTGTTGATGATATAACACTGCTTAAATCCGCTATCAGTAATCTATGTTCTTCACTCAATCAAAGTAAAGTTAAAGCAGCAATCTTAACTCAAAGTTTTACCGATATTGAGCTTATTGAAGATCTCTCTATTCCTTACAGCAATTTCTATTATGACGATGAAGATCAAGATGGTAACAAAGTTAATACCTATTATGGTTATATTTGTTGTCCAAGCAGTGAAAAAATAATTGACGAAGTAACGTTAGTTAATATGATGAAAGTGAATATTTCTAACTCAATAAAAAAGTTGAGACTGTTTTATAAATCGAACCCGCCAATATTTAATAAAATTATTGCTACGGTTGATCCAATCGGTAGAGTAAATCTGAAAGAACTAACTCGACTCATAGTTTTGATTGAGTCCGATAACTCCCCTATTAAAAAAGTTTCGTTCCAACCAGAAATTATTAACAAAGGAAAAGGACGTTGTTTAACCGGAAGTGAAATTAAATTTGTGATTAACAATTATTTTGAAGGTGTTGAAGGAAGATACGCACAAGATTTAAAACAGCTAAACAGAATTAAAAGTAATGAGCTACTTTCACCTATTGGAGCAGAAAGAAGAAAATGCAGAGTTAATATAAGTTCAGCAGATAAAACGTTCAAAGGTAAGTATTGTTCGATTCCAATTATCATTTTAAGTAAACCATCTACTCATTTTAAAACTAACCTGCATTCTATTTTTGAAAAGTCATTTAAGAAAATTAGAGTTGATCAACAATTAGAAGAAGTACCGTTTCTAGCATTTAGATCGTTCACCAGAAAAAAAATGGGCTTTAAAACCTTTCTGTCTAACGATGATCTTGAAGAAAGAGCAGATTATTTAAATTCTGCTTTTATTTAACCACTGATAATTTGTGTGAACAGCTTTTACTGTATCTTGTTTTTAAACTATTCAATAAATAACTTTTATTATTAGAGCTTTCTTATAATATGTTAGAGACTTTATTTATTTTGAATTAGAATAATAGTTAACAATAGTTAATAAATTAGTTATTAAGTTAATACGTTACGTTTATTGAAACCCACATTTTTAAAGGCTTTAACTACCTACTGTGTGTTTAATACCTCGATATCTTGTGATTAAAAACCCGATATGTTGTGTTTAATAGCGTGATTAAAACCACGATCATTTGTGGTTAAAACCACGTACCAAGTGTGATCAGAACCCCGAGCTTACCGTGATCAAAACCTCGATATAATTCACAGCATATACACACCTTAATAACAGGTTTTTGCACCGTTTTTGTTGATAAATCTGTGTTTAAAACCCCGAATGCCTACAAAATAATAAATATATAATAACATACCGTATGTTATTTAAAGCATAATCACTTTTTTCTATTATCGCTCGTATATTTTCTAAAATCAGATCTTCGATGTGATCAAAACCCCGAAGTTAGCCGTTATAAACAGTACAAATAATGCTCTTTGTGTTTAAAACCCCGATGATTAGCCAATTTCCATAGCTTTTTTTTCAGATTTTAAACGACCATTTTTATCTTTAAAAACAATAATCTTTTCAACAGTTCCCGTTGTTTTAGCAGTAGCATACATAATAAAATAATCAGGGATGGATTGTTTTTTCTCAATTTCTTTAATTTTTCTTCTGAATTCTCTAATAGGAGACTTCACACCAAACTTATTATATAAGTTCTCTAATCCTATTTCCCATTGTGTTTGATTGCCACAATGCTTTCTACAGAGTTCATACAGTCTTCTATCGTATGGTGACCTTAATGAAAAATATTGAGTTGAATAAGTTAGTATTTGATTATTACTAACAGCATCAAAAAGAATAGAAGGTAATATTAATTCAACATACTTCATCCGACCTGTTTTTTCATCAGTAATTAAATCGTAATCACTAACAAAACTAAAACCCTTATCACGCTTAGAATCACCTTGTTTTGTCGTAGTGTAGACCGTTGTACCTGCTAACCTTTTTAAAGACTCTAAAACAGCTTTATACGATTTACCGTCAGTGTTTTTATTGGTGCTTTTCAAATAATCATACAAAGTTACGTGTATCTTTTGCCCTATCGCTTGACCACGATTTTTAGCTTCTGCAATTTGACCAAAACAATATAGTAAAAGATCCTTATCGTGTATCGTTGCCCTGCCCTTTTCATTGGGGATTATTTCAATTGAAGCACCCGTTTTTTTATTATGATAAACATAAGAGTCTGTATCAACTTTTGAACTTATACTAAATAATGGAAATTCCATTGATTGTGTGTCACCTTTCGGTGCTGCATCAATGATATTTGCGACAAATAATTCTAACTGTTCCGAGGAAACTAAATCAGAAGACATAATTTACACTCCTAACTGTTGACCGCTTGCTTTAAGCAAACGTTGTAAAATTGCTGTTCTAATTACCGAACTACGATCCGTTTTAGTATCTTCTTTTTCTTCTACATATTTAACCGTATCGTTAACCATTTTAAAAGTATCAGCAGTAATACTTAAATTAACAATCTTAGTCGTTCCTGCCTCAATAAACTCTTCTGCAATTAAATTATGATAATTTTCTTTTTCAAAAAGTTCTTTTAGGATATCTTCAAACCAAGACAGTCTTTGTTTCTTGTTATATCCAGAATCCAAAAGGTTATCTTCAATTTTAGAGATCATTCGAATAGGAACTCTGACAGCCATTCTTTTCACTGGCTTAAGTGAATCGTTATTAGCTTTAATCATTTAAACCGCCCTACCCTTTTTTCAAAAAAGTAATCAAAGAATTAAAAGCAAGATTTAAGTCTTTTGATTTACTTAAATCTAAATTCTCTAAAACTGATTCAGCTTTAAATTCTTTAGTAACAGCACCAATTATTTTTTTCATAACATCAATATCAGCATCTTTACTAATTTTTATTGTTGGTTTTATTACAACTTTTTTAGCAACAACAATTCCTGATAACTTCGCTTTAAGTTCTTCATCGGATAATTGAGCGAGTGCCGCAGCTTTTTGTAGACCTTCAACTTTACCTTCTTCAATAGCTTTAATTAATGTATCAGTAGGATATTTTATTATGACTAAATACCTTTGAGATTCAGCAACAGATAAACCAGAAACTTTTGCTAATTTTCTAACTGATATTTTTGATATTCCGTGACTACTAGCAATTAACTTTTCAAGTCTCATTGTTTTTTCAAACAATGTCATATCTTCACGATGAATATTTTCTTCCCATTGAAGAATATCAATTTCTTTTACTGTTAATTTTTCTTCACTAATTCTTGAAGATATATATTCTTCACCCAACAATATATGAGTTAATAAACGTCTTTCACCAGATATAAGATGAAATACACTATCCTCTTGCCATACAACAATAGAATGTAATAAACGTTTAGGTGATTTAAGAACTGCAGCAAACTCAACAATTGAAGTGAAATCTCCAATTTGTTTACCTTTTAAATTAAAATATTTTGTTACTTTTTCAACATACTCTTCAACCCAATCATAATCTTCTTCATTTTTTAAATAATTATTGATCGAAAATTTACTTTGTATTTCTCTAACTAAATTTATATCAATAGTTAGTTTTCTTGGATTGTCTTGATCTGTTTTAATGTGAGAAATAGGAAGGTTTTTTACTAATATATTTTTAACCTTACTATCTAATTGTGAAGCCGTAGCAGAAGTCCATTTTTCACTATTACTAACCTCTGTATCTTTATCAATTGTACCTGTACCTGCACGACTATTGTTTTTTGCACCAAATTTTTTAACCACAATATTTCCTTAGTGTCTCCAGTGGAGACACCTTACTTTGCTAATTTTGAATTAAGTTCTTTTTCGCCAAATATTTCACTCAAAAGGTATTTACATAAACTTTCACTGTGTTTTAAAGCAGTGTGATGTTTACTTATTTGAAATATTGATTTTGGATCTATGCCTTTGAGGTCCCTTTCGGGAAAGGCGACAGAATTAGGAAGATACAAGTCTCTTGGAAGCATTATAGAGCTTAAACTTTCGTGAAGCATATCAAGAGTACCTTTATGAAGTTTTGTGCTTATTTTAACTTTATTAGGTACTAATCCTATTAACTTTAATTGCTCATCATCATCTCTTGAAAAATTATCAGATTGAATAACTTGAATCATCGCATTGATGCCTTGCATTGATTTCTCTTCTGGTTCAAAAGGAATTACAGCGTGAGTTGCACAGCGAATCGCAGATCTAAAAACGGGATTTCTTGAAGGTCCAGTATCAAGCACTACAAGATCATATTCTCCACCGACAAATTCATTAAACAAAACTTCTTTAAGTCTGTGTATAACTTTCGCTTCAATTTTCCCTGACTCATTAGAAAATTCTGTGTTGATTTTTTCTAATAGAGCAGGGTGTCCAAGTAGACAATCCACCTTACCATTAAAGCCATTTTTAGGATTAACAAAGGTTTCGTATGCTAAAATTTCTTTACCATAAAAAGTATCTGCAATTGTAGAACGTTGTTCAATTCCGTCATAATCTTCATCCCCTTCAATCCAATCAGGATGTATAGGAGGAAGCTGACCACCAGTAGATTGAGGTGAACTTTCCATTCCAACCCAATAATCAGAACTGTTACATTGCATATCGAGGTCAACGATTAAAACATTCATATTTGCTTTTATAGAAGCATATTCAGCAATAATTGAGGAAAGGAGCGATTTTCCTACCCCACCTTTTTGCTGAAATATTCCTAGTATATTGGGGTTCTTCGTTTGCATTTTATAACATCCAAGTAAAAAACATACAGCTATAGTATACGTATGTTATTGATGGGTCAACTGTAGTTTTTTATGAATAATTCATAAATAAAGGGATGTAGCTTGATTAGAATCAACTTATAGGTGTCTCCATTGGAGACACCTATAAGTGCCTCGTGACGAGATACTAAATAAGTGTAGTGGTACAGTGATTTTGGCCACCTAATTAGAGGTGCTATCATGCCCCTCATCAAACTTTAGGTGACACCATGACAAAAAGAACAAGACCCAATTTCGCTCCCGAATTCAGACTTGAATGTGCTCAGTTAGTCGTTGATAAAGGTTACTCAGTTATTGAAGCTTCACAAGCAATGAATGTGGGTAAATCATCACTCGATAAATGGGTTCGTCAGTTAAAAGGTGAACGTAATGGCATCACAAGTAAAGCAACACCATTAACACCAGATCAACTAGAAATTCGTGAACTAAAAAAACGTATTGCCAGCATTGAAGAAGAAAAGGAAATTCTAAAAAAGGCCGTGGTGATATCAAGGGGTAGCGCAACACAGTGTTTAATCATATCAGTCGGAGTTGAATAGGTCAGTATTCATCTAGGACGTTCATTCAACTTTTTCGAAATACACCGCAGCAGCTATAAGTATTGGGCAAATCAAGCTAGAAGCATTAAACCAGAAGAGCTTAAAGCACTTGTTATGGTGAAAAGCATTTACGCGGAAAGTAATAGCTACGCTGGTGCTAGAACAATTGCAGGTATTGCTACCACAAGAGGCTTACCATTAAGCCGTTATGTAGCGACTCGCTTGATGAAAGAGCAAGGCCTAGTGAGTTGTCAGCTCGCTAGCCACAAATACAAGAAAGCAACGCAAGCGCATGTTGCGATACCTAATACATTAGAGCGTCAATTTGCAGTAACTCAGCCCGATCAAGTTTGGTGTGGAGATATTACGTTTAGTGTGCCCGGAGTTCAGCACTAGCATGGAATGCTTTAATGAACCACGAGTCTATCTGGAATACATGAGCAAAGCGGCAGGAGCCAAACTGTTTATGACACTATCTGGTTGTGCAGATAGTTGAGTCTGGGCGGCAGTGACTTATCGTATGCTGATAAGGTGATGGAACTCGCTGACAACGGGGAGTGAGGCGAATTCGTTACGCCAAGATGCTCTTCTAGACTAAGTATTGGACGGATGAAGAACATGAACCGATTAACCCGCATCTATGGGCTGTAATGTCGCCACTGCCTACACGAATTTACAGGCAGTATGATGTGGTAATAACGCTATAGGTAGCAATGTTATTACCAATTTGATAAGTAATATATACGTGCTTATCAATGGATGAACGTTTATATCACAATTCTGCGTTTAAGCATCATCACCTTACAGAATGATAAGGTTAAAGACTGCGAACGGCATCCACCCCAATATGTTTGAGTTCAGATAGGTAAACCGGGGAAGGTTTGTTTGAATGATAAGGGAGCACGACCCCGATGACAAACAAGCTGGCGGAGCGTTCGTAGTAGTCTGAGATGGGGAAAGCCCATTACATGGCGAAGGGACGCAGTTTAATTGATTTGCGTAAGCAAATTACCTGACCTTAATGGGGTGAAGACCTTTGATAATCAGCGAACTGCAACGTAAATTAGCAACATGGACAGCAACCGATAAAGCGCGTCGCGTTAATCGATTGTTGCGCCTGATCAGTCACCCGCAATGGCTTTGCCAAGCGGCTGAAGTAACACTTTCCGCAAAAGGCGCTAAAACGCCGGGCGTTGATGGGATCACTAAAGTTCACTTACAGGCCAAGTTGACTGATTATTTAGATGAAATCAGAAATGATTTACTCTCAGGTAATTATCAACCAATGCCTGCCAGACGAATTTATATTCCTAAAGCGAATGGAAAGCAGCGCCCTTTAGGTATACCCACCTTAAGAGACAGAATAGTCCAACGTGCCATGCTCATGGCAATGGAGCCGATATGGGAAAATGATTTTCATTCATTATCCTATGGTTTTAGACCTGAGCGCAGTGTTCATCATGCGATTCGTACAGTTAAGTTACAACTAACTGATACCAATATTCCACGGGGACGCTGGGTAGTTGAAGGAGATTTATCAAGCTATTTTGATACGGTTCACCATCAACTACTCATGACATGTGTACGTAAACGGATCAATTGCAGACGATTTAATGAATTGCTTTGGCGATTTATCAAGGCGGGACATATTGAACGTAACCTATTCTGTGCAACAAGCGAAGGTGTTCCACAAGGAGGCGTAATTTCTCCATTGCTGTCAAATATCATGCTGAATGAATTCGACCAGTACTTGGACAAATGTTACTTGAGTAAGAAAGTACGTAAAGACCGCTGGTACTGGAACCGTACTATCCAAGATAAACGCAAAATTGCGCTAGAGGAAAAGAGACAATGGAAACCTGCGGTTGCTTATTGTCGTTATGCCGATGATTTTCTTGTGATTGTCAAAGGTAATAAACAGCAAGCAGAAGTGATACGCGATCAATGTCGAAACTTCCTTGAAGGTAAGCTAAAACTCACACTCAATATGGAGAAAACCCATATTACGCATGTGGATGATGGTTTTATCCTCCTTGGGCATAGGCTCATAAGAAAACGTGGTCCTAAAGGTAATATGCGTGTGGTGTCTGGTATTCCACATGGTAAAGCTAAAGCATTTTCTCATTCATTGAGCCAAGCTTTATCTAGTGATCACAGTTGTAGTAAGGTTGACAAGGTTGAACAACTCAGTCGAAAACTTAAGGGCTGGGCACAATTTTATCGACATACTGATTATACCGCAAAAGTTTACAGCAAAATTGATCGTATCGTTTTCTGGAAACTTGCTAAGTGGTTGGCTAGGAAATATCGTAGCTCTATTAAGTCGTTAATGATGAAATGGATCAAACGCCCGACACCAAATCAGGCTAAGACTTGGGTACTGTTTGGTAAAAGCAATCGAGGTGATTTATGTGGTGCATCACTGTTTAGGTTAGTGAGTAGCCCTAAATTACCATTTCGTTGGCGATTACCTGAATCAAACCCCCTACCTTAGAGATGAAATTAGGAATACTGTCACGTCTCGCTATAGTGATGTTGCAATGGCTGTTAGCCACAATTGAGCGGAGAGCCGTATGCGCTGAAAGGCGCACGTACGGTTCGGGGAGGAGAAGCAGAGAAATAGTTCGACTACGATCTGTCTCTTACTCTACTTTGGACGGGAAATCGTTGGGCTTATCTCGCGCTTGTTATGGATTTATTTGCACGTAAACCTGTTGGTTGGGCAATGTCACATTCGCCTGATACTAAGTTAGCAGCGAAAGCATTAACAATGGCATTTGAATCGAGGGGGCGCCCAAAAGACGTCATGTTTCACTCGGATCAAGGAAGTACTTATACGAGTCGAAATTATCGTCAATTGTTGTGGCGTTGTCAGATTGAACAAAGCATGAGTCGCCGTGGTAATTGTTGGGACAATAGCCCGATGGAGAGGTTTTTCAGAAGTTTAAAAACAGAATGGATACCAACAACAGGTTATCGTTCGTTTACTGAAGCTGAAAATGCAGTTGTTAAATACATTATTGGATATTACAGCCAGGTTAGACCACATAGCTATAACGGTGGACTAACACCCAATGAATCAGAGAGAAGATACTGACTTGAATACAAATCCGTGGCCAAAATTAGTTGACCACTACAAAGATTAAACTTTATAGTTGAAAAGAAAATTAGATGTTTTACTAGTGAGGAAGTATATAAAATATTTAAAAAAAGGAGTAGGGGATTTATTCGCTTTTATTGTTTATTCAAGTTTAACAAAGTCCCTTAAATATTCGTAAAATTTAAAGGGGGGGGGGGGAGGAATTAGCTATCGACATTAATTTTGATAGTGTGGTCATACGATGAACAATAGTATTGTAAGTCAGTTGAGACTCACACATTGACGACATGTAATCTTTGATACTTATTTGAGTTATTTATGCGTTAGCCGTTAATCCGGGTAATCATTCACAAAACAAAAATAACTGCCCATTGTCCTATAGGACAAAGAAAGCGAGTGAGTGCTGTTTATATCCAAGGGTTATCCACTTAGCCCAACCTATGTCAATATGTAGTAATGACAAAAAGTTAAAATTTTCAAAAATAGGGTATCGATTACCCCCCAAATTGGTATCAATTGCTTTCACGATGATCAAGCCTGTCTGAGTTACATCTATAAAATTAGTTGGCCAAGTGGCTTTATCTGGACTCGGTGTCATATAAATAAAACGCCATATAATTTTAAAATGGAACGCTAAAATGCGCGGCTTGTCGTAAAGAAATTTCAGTTACTTCAGGTACAACTTTTAATAAAACTAGAACCTCACTCAAAAAGTGGATGGTGCTATTTTCTATATTACAAATCAAAAAAATGGTGTTAGTGCATTAGGAGTACATCGTTTACTTGGGTTTTGAAGTTACCAAACATCTTGGACTTTATTGCATAAGCTATGCTCGGCAATGGTTAATCTAGAAAGAGAAAACTATCAGGGCTTGTTGAAATTGATGAAACTTTTATTGGTGGTGTTATACCAAAGAAAAAAAGTTAATTAAAAGCGTTGTTCTTGTAGCCGTAGAGTTACTTGAACCTAAAGGTTTTGGTCTGATCCGTTTAAGTCATTTCCCTGCGGCAACAAAAGAGAATATTAAACAGTTCACTTGGGATCAGATATTGTTGCACATATAACAATGCCAGGTGTCAATATAATAGAGTGGTTTCATTATTAAAAATGATGGCATACCAAGGAGCAATACAAGAAAAGAGTTCAGAGTACTACCTTGATGAATATATCTTCAGGTTTAATCGCAGAAAAGTCGAATGCTGAGTAGGCAATAAAGACTGCTCCACTAACTTATGAGAATAAAAAATATAACCACTACATCTGTGGTCAAAAGGAAGTCCCTATATATCCTCATAGTTACTCATTGGTTATTAAGATTTTTTAGTTAGCGTTGTGATTACAGAAGATTGTTCTTTGTTCGTTTTCTCTAAATTAGTAATAGTAGCGTTGGCTTCTGTTAATTTAGTTTTGCTGTTGGCTAGTTCTGTGTTGTGCGTATCTTTTTCTTTAACCAAGTTATCATTGGCTGAACTTAATTCTTTTCTAATTACAGTGATTTCTGTTTTGTATTCACTGCATTCAGTTTCTATTTTAGTAATTGTTTCTTTAACTGCATTAGCTGAAGCTTCTAAATTATTAATTAGTTTGTCGTTACCCGTAATAGTGGATTCTTGGCTTGCAATGTTTTTACTTAATGAAGCTATAGAATTATTAAGCTCTTTATTATCTTTAACAAGATCTGAATTTTGAGTTTTAACTTCGTTTACATATTCCTGATTGCCTTCAAGCTTCAATTCAGCTTTAGCTATCTCGGTGCGTAAATTTTCATTAGCAGAAGTTAGCGTTTTGTTGTCTGTTCCTGCATCGCTGAGTTGTTGACGTAATTCAGTAACAATGGCTTTATTAGATTCTTGTTCAGTTACTAAATCAGCTTTAAGCTTTTCTTGAATTTTAATTACTTCAATTTGAAGCTCTTTAATTTCTTTTGCTTGTTGTTCGATAATTGCATTTTGCTTAAATAACTTTTCTTCTGAACGTTCTAACTCTTCAATAGCAATGTCTCGTTGCTCGTTTGAATCTACTGCTTGTTCTTTATATCTATATTCTGCTTCTACACCAAAACGTGTAATTTCTTTCATAAAGCTCTGTGTAAATTCAGAAGAGAATCCCAAACGGTCATAAAGTGATTGTTGATTTGCTTCTAATTCCTTTTTCCAATTAGCAAAGTATTTGTGAACTGTACTTGTGCTGCTTATGTCGGGAAGCATTGATAGAACTAACCGTACAGTAGGTTTTGTTCCTTTCGAATACAAGTCATTGCATATAGCTGTTACACGTTCTTGAATGCTGTTTTGTTCTGACTGCCGCATATTTTATGCCACCATAAACTTTATTAGAGCGTGAATTATACACTAAAAACAAAGCGAACACAAATAACGAACGAACAGTGTTCGTTCGATGTAATAAGTGTAGTATTAATAATTAGGAGGATATTGAGGTATTAAAAAGCTCTTTCGGGCTTTATTAATTTAAATAAGATTTCGTTTTTTGGCTGTTTTGTCGAGTATTACGTCTGTTTATTGTTGTCCGTCCAACCTTAATAGCCTGGAGTCGTCGGTTAGATTAAATAATGAAAGTTCTTGCCGGTCATTATAAAGGCTTATTATATCTTCACTTGGTTTGACTCTAATTCTGGCTTTAACGTTTCATAGTGTTGTAAGCACTGCGTTTAAAAAACATTTAATAGACTTTAATTAATTTTATGAAAATACTCCTAATAATAAGTTTTTTTGATATAGATAACGTACAGGAACAAGACATAATTCAGCTAGCATCTCGTGGTGTTTTTCCTGAAGAGTGTTTAAAAAAAGAGTTCGTCAAACTTGAAAAAACCTAGGGTTCATCAGCATTTTTTTGGGCGTGTGTGTATGTCTTTAAGCACTTAAAATGAACTTAACGCTATCCTTATATTTTTTCTGTGACACTAAGGTGACTAAAAAGCGACAGATTGATTTCTTCATGTTTTTTATTTGATTTAGCCCCTAAGTATTGCCAAATGATCTATTGGTTTTGGCTCTGTTCTATAATACTGTTGTTCATCTACAGAAGCTTTATTCTTAGAGGGCTAGAGAGAAAATTAATACTTGAGAAAAGATTACTCCCATAGCACTAACCGCAACGGTTAACGTTAACTTAAATCTAAGCGACAACAATAAATTACCACAGAGCCTGGTTTTTGTATTTGGGTAATTAAAGTTTTATAAAATCAAATTATGAGACGCTTTTGTATAGTTGCATGATTTTCCTTTAATGGTATTTATATAAGGCAATTAACGAAATTGTTTGTTCATTACCCTTAACCATTAAATGAAACCACTATGCTAAATTGTTTACCTGAACAAGACTTGATAGCTTTTCATGCCTTCCTGTATTTTTAGAATCAAGTTGAAAAAGCAGAGGTAACCTTTGCTTTAACGTTTTCAGCTAAAAAACACCAGCGTATATTAATGCCTTTGGCAAGAGCAAAAAATCTTCATCAGAGTGCCGATTAGCGCATTCTATTCTTACCCAAATCGTATACTCAAGCATTAACCTTAATGCAGCGCAGCTATTGATAAAAGATAGCAGACTAACGGGTATTTTTAATCTTGTAAAACACAAAGAGATTGGTATTTTCTCCCCTTACCAACAAATCGTGATGCCGATGGGCGTTAGATCGGATGTGGTGAAAGTGCATTACTCTTAATTAAATCAAGTGATTTTTGACTGGTTTTTATTGATTTTGGAAAGTTTTTCACGCAGTTGCGCGTTTTAAAAAGTGTTGTTTAATGAAGTGGAATTTAAACATTGTTAACTTTTTGGAGACATCTATGAAAAGCATCACCGTATTAATAACCCTAATAGCACTATCATTTCCTACCTTATTAGCCGCCAAGGTTTGGCAACAAACATTTACTGTTGAGTATGCCTTGGGTGATGGCGACAGTAAAACCACTGCAAGGGAGCTAGCTTTGGCGCAAATAAAAATCAAAGCCAGTAACAAGGCTGGTAGTTATATTCATACCACCAGTACACTGGTGAATGATCAGCTCAGTGAAAACATTCAAGTCATCGGGGCGTCCATGGTTATGCTCTCGGGTATCAAAGAGCACTTAACCACTAAGAATAATCGAATAACGCTCTTTGTAACAGCACTTGCCCGTATTGATGAAAGTGAACTCAAACGACGAATTGCAGCGATGCAACGAGATAAGGCTAAGGCGAAGCAAATTACCCAACTGAACAAAGATAATGAAATGCTCAGTGTTGAGCTGCGCACCATTCGGTCTTTACTAGCCAAAAAGCATAGTAGCAGCACAGAAGTGGCCTCCATTTTAAATCGTCAGTCAACGCTGTTAAAGCGATTTGAACATAACGCGGCTGCAGTAAAAAGAGTTTTCACGCAAGGCACTTTATTTCAAATGGCTCAAACAAGCTCAGCAAAATTGGAGCGAGTTAAAGCGCAGTTGGAAACCGAGTTTTTTGGCGCGCTAATGCAAACGCAAGTAAAAGCCGAGATTGTTAGTGTGATTGACAATGAACGTGATTTTACAGTGTTGGTTAATGTGAGTTGGACAATGCCTAAATCCTTGTCGTTTAACACCCTGATAAAGCATTTGAGTGGTCGTAACTTCAATAAGGACAAATTGTCAAAAACGGAAGACCTTACCCTTGACTCTAATAAGAATGTAGGAGGTAAAGGAAAGACCACGTTAAGTGAGTCACTCTTTAATTATCTGGGTGAACAGCATGTTCATATTGAAATCAAGTTGGGGAGTAAGAAATTTAATGTGCCATTATTTTGGAGTCGAAAAGGTGGCTCTTTTAGTTCCTGCAAAAGCGCTTCTTCCTCTTACAATGACTTTATAAAGTCCAATGGATTACTTTGCTTGACCTTAATGCAGGATAGTCATAAAGCATTACATGGTATTGGTTATAAGCAGGATGAAAACCCTATCAAGTTCAAACTAACTAAAAAAGAAGTACGTACTATCACCACAATCGAAACCAAAATTGTTCGCGGTTAATGATTATTTTAAAGGACATTATTATGAAAAATTTTAATTTACGTTTACTGATGATTATCGTTGCATTAAGTGTTTTATCCGGCTGTTCATCAACGAGCAATCAAGACTTAAACCAAGCACTGATGGAGCAGCAATTTGAAATGGAAAAACTACGTCGTGCGTTTAATCAAGAAAGGCAAGATGTTGAGCAACAACAGCGTGAAGTAGAAATCAAAACGCTACCTTCTTGGGTGTTAACCCCTTTACAAGCAGATGTAACCGGATTCTATGCGGTGGGTATGGCAGAAAGTAAAAGTATTTTCTTTGTCATGAAAAAAGCCAAAATGCAGGCTGAGTTTGAGCTGGCAAAACAATACCGTCAATTGTTATCAGGCTCTGAGCGCTCATTTGAGCGAGAAAATGTGGCGGGTGAATTACAGACTCAAACCACCGTGCTCATTGATAAATTAATCGATGAAGTACCGATTATTGGCTATGACATCGTTAAGCAAAAAATCATTGCTGTTAATGGCATGCATACCGCTTATATATTACTCAAAATGCCATACGAGCAATATAACAAAGTACTGCAAGCACAAAAAGAAAGTCAGGCAGATACAACAATAGAGAATGCCTTTGATGCACTGCAAACGCGACTAACCTCTCGTCGGGCAGAAATGCAACAAGTCAACGCCACGGCGCATCAACAACATATGGCGCAAGCACAGCAGGGGAATCAGTTGCTCATTGATAAGTTGAAAGTGGAGCGTCGAACCGAAGCCACAACAGCCAAGACTGATAGTGTAAATAATGTGGCAAAATAACCGGGATCTGGCAGTCAAAATGTCATCAATAGCAAAAGAAAAACAAAGGATATACCAATGACTGTGAAATTGATGTTTATTTTATTGTGTTTTTTATCATGGCCGGTGATTGCTGAAAATAATGAAATAGTTGGCTGCGCTGGCTTGTTTCGCGGAGAAGAGGTTACGATGAAAGTCGCACTTATTCGCGCTAAGGCATCATGGGCTGAACACCACTATGGAGGTGTTGTTTCTGGCAGGGAAACACTACTGCTTGATAATGACACTACTCAGTTAGCGCAATTGATTAAAGTGGAAAGTGCAGGCCTCGTATCATCTCAACCCGTTTTTCACGTTAGCAATGAGCAACGTGTTAAAAACATTGACGGTAAGTCTTATATTTGTGTTCACCTTTCAACAAAGCAATAAATGTGCGTTATTTTAACGCGTCTTTAAAAGGACTATTTATGGATCAAACAAAAGAGTTAAGGGTATTAATCAACGCTGCCAACAGTGCTTGTCTGAGATTAAAAATAGATAAAAAACCACAATGTCTCTTATATGTACAAAGCATTAACTCAAAACTAAAAATGGCGTATGGCGCTTATGATGGCCATCAAACAGACCAAGTCATTAACGCTAAAAAAGCCATAACAGAGTTCCTTAGTTTTTATCGTGCTTTGCATGACTTCTCTGGTGGTGATGTATCTTTTTGAATCATTGGGTGCACGTAAAAAACAAACGCTTTGACGTGTCCCCTAGATAGTTGCTTTTAACGTGTGAAGGCATTCAACGATTAAACCAGTATTTTGAAGACCTTCACATTAGCAATAATCAACCTAAGGAATAAGGCAATTTGCTCGCGTAATTTACTCGTTCAATGGCAAGAACGCTTGGAGCAAGGGTAAAGAGGCGCGTAATCCAACGTTACTTATCATGGTAGTCAAATAACTCAGCAAGTTACTTCAGAGGTAAAAATGAAAAAAATAATAAAACGACATAAATTAACATTCACTCGACTTTATCATTCAGCAAAAGAGAATGATTTAGGGCTTACGTTAGTTCGCCAATTGTCATTAGATAAGCATCAACTCAATCGAGATAGGCAAGTAGCCAGAAAGGAAGGCATTTACCTTGATTGGCCAAACAGCCTATTTGATGGTTTCTTACTTATGGTGCCAATTTTTACCAAGAAAACACACTGTGAAATAGGTTACCAAGTTTATGCATCAAAAGCAGAAATTCCTGAGCCCTATAAATGTTTATGGCCAACGTTAGCTGAACCTGTGCAATAAGCGACAACGGTTCAAATCACACTAAGCCTTTAAGCAACAGTAAACTCACGGCAGTTGCGCGTTTTAAAAAGTGTCATAAGCTAGGTACTCACTTTTAACATGGGCACAACTGATGACACTTAATGATACACCTATTCAAATAGTTCTATTTTTACTCGTACTACTGGCTGTACTCGGATTTATTACGTGGAATCGATTTTTCTTAAACAACAACTCGAAGCGTAAAAACAAGACCAATAGTTTATCAAAAAATCAGGTTTTCACTAAACTAATAACGCTTGCTATCTTCCTCATCTGGTTGATTGGGCTTAGCGTCGGAGTAATGGCACTGGGCTTTGTAGTTAATTGGTACACTTTTGACAGCTTTTTATGGGGACCGTTTGAAATCGTGCTACTCACATTGCTTGGGATGTTATTCATTACCTCAATGGTCATAGTGCACAGCGCTAAAAGGCAACGTAGTAAAGGGCAGGGGGATGACATTCATGAGCATCTTTTTTTAGTAACTAAGCACTTAATCGCTCAAATGACATTCATTCTGGTGGTAATACTACTCTTAATCTTAGGGAATTAACTCTGTCACAAATTGAACAACAGTTTAAAAACAGGATTCGAAAATAACGTAAAACTAACTTAGCTAAAACTTAAAGGAATTAAACAATGAAAACACCCATTACCGGTATTATTAAAGACGTAAAGTTAATTGAACTCACTGAGCTTACTCTTCAGTATATTTATGGCACTGTTGAGTGTGACAATCTAGGTCGGTGGCATCCAGGTGATTGGATGGTTAGTAGTGCAATCACGCGAATTGATAGTGAAAATATGTTAGTTCATACTCGAAATAGACTTTATAAAATTGATGCCTTGCAGGCTCCTATTTTACTGAATGCTAAGCAGTTCCTTTTGGTTAGGCAAGGAGTCTCTCCTTCCAATTTTCAGGAGCACTCATGAAAAAATATAAAGCAGTGAAAAGACAAAAAGTCAGTGCATTCATTTGTGATGGCTGTGGCCTAGAATCGAGTATTGATGAGGGGTTCGAGTTTAGTGAGTTCATTACAATTGAACACCGTTGCGGTTATGGGGCAATTCATGGGATGGTAAAGAACTATCTGTTGATTTTTGTCAGCACTGCTTTGCTGGCATGTGTGGTGATGTTTTAACGGTAATTGACCCTGTAGATAATCAGAGCACGGATTTACCTGAAGAGTCGCTCGAATACAACACTATTTTTCAGACCATCTCACCGCCAAAGCAAGACGCTAATGAGATGAAGAAGCAAAGTGACACCAGAATTTCAGTTCGAGATATTGTATCCACCAACACTATTTCCAACCAAGAAGAGCTTCAAATAGCCCTTAAGCGCGTCGAACAGCTTTGGGATACCCAAGGCCATTCTGCTGAAAGTAGCGAACTACACAAGCTTGCAGATTTAATTTTCGCCTACGAAAATAAAAGCTGGGATAGCTATTTTGCTGAAACACAGATGGCTGATGATGATTTTATGTCTGATAGATTGAACACTATCGAGGGTTTACCTCTTCAAATGTTGGGAGTGGCAAGTATCATATTAACTGATACACCTGTTAATAAAGACATTGATGAAGATGATTCAAGTCAATCAACCACTGATGAAAAGGATATAGCAGAGGTATCGGTAAATGTTATTGATGAATTACTCATGTTGCATAATGAGATACTTGAGTTTTTTGGCTCTAAAGTAGATGTAGATACTTGGATTAATACTGAGCTGCCAGTACTATATGGAGAAAAACCATTTTCATTGCTGTCTGCAATACAAGGTCGAAAAGCATTAAAGCAAGTATTAAATAGAATGAAAAATGGTGATGTTTAACATGAATATTTTATCGAGATAAGCTCAATGATAAGTGAAAGTTCAAACTCAGATATATTGTCTATTGAAGACAGTCATCAGCCGAAGAAAGCATTGCCAAGTTACGTTGATATCGAGAAAATATCAAGATTAGCGAGGGTAGATGAAAAAAAAGGCAAAGAAATGTGGGGTTTAATGTTTAAAGCGATTCATGAGCATAATAAAGCTCAAGTAGAAAAAGAATTTCCTACGCGTGAGTGTCCTAATTGATGGCTTTCATTTGATTTAACTATCAATTCACCGCTCATTGATAAGATTAAACACACAGGCAATATTTTCCGGCATAAAATTGTTATGTAGATACTCTAGAACGGTTCAAGTTTATGGATGAAGAGTTGTTAGAGCTACTTCAACAAAAGCTCTTACTTCTTATTGATATAACTTAACAATCAGGCTCCTTTATGCCCAAACTCTTGGCACTTCCTTGCTAACCAATGACAGCCACCACAGGCTCCATTGCAATAGTTGTAAGCTCTGACGTAGAAAGAAATTGAATAATTTTTGGACGACTAAACTTTTTACGGAAAACTTCTCTGCCAGACGCATCATGGCCAACGAGATGAAAGGTAGATTTTCCTATATCAATTCCAAGAATGTTAATAGTAGACATGATGGTTATCCTCATTTAATGTAAGCGTGAGGGGAAATGCGTCTAGCCTTGTTTAACGTTCCAAGGTAACAGGTGAGTCAGGGTTTCTGGCTTGTTGGCCATTTCATCTAGACAGGTTCGTAAATAGTTATCGACCAACAAGCCGTTGGCTTTTGCTGTTTATACCGAAAGAAAAACGGTTCTGTCGCAAACTCAAATTCCGTCGCCTTAATTGAAGGTTTCGCTTTCCTCAGAGGCAACTATGCTGCAAGCGAATAAAATTGCTCCCATACCGTTTTATCTTCTGAGTAAATCATCTGTCCTTGCTTGAACATCGAGCA
>MAAL01000012.1 GCA_002163245.1 Gammaproteobacteria bacterium 42_54_T18
AAACATTGACCCATCGTGAACGATCGTTTTATAAATAATGCTCCAGTGTTACTTCAATGCGCGAATCGTTCACGATGGCCGTAATGAGTGGTCACGATCGCCGAAATACGCATCGTGCGGTAAATTAATTGATATCATGTTTATTCTGTCCTTATTATTTACTGTGATCCATTTTTATACAATTAAAGTAAGTGAGAACAATGGATGAAAAACGCTCTAATATTTTGGCATCCACCAAAAATTAGATTTTCGCCTTGAGCAATACACCAAGAATATTTTTAAAATTTGCAAAAAACGATAGTTAAATAGTGTAGGTACGCAATTATCATATTTCAAATTATTTTGTGATGGTAATCCTGCGAGCGCTACCAAAGAATATATTAGGGATATGTTGTTGAGGCTCGAATTCTAGTAACCATGGTATAGGCCTTGAGAATAGTATGAATATTGATCCTCTGGGGATTTGAATCTGTTTAAGTTATTGAATTTAAAGAGTGGTATGCAAATATAAATATTCGTGCAAAGAGTATTTGCATAAATGGATGCGAGGAGAAAATCACTTCGAAAATCTCCGTAGAATTGTCCCTAAACGCTAATCGGTTTTTTGATCGATGTGAGTGCCGTACATTTGGTAACGAGATTATGTCGCACAAAAGGTAGATACAGAGTTAAAATGACTAGGTTACACTGCTAGGCAATTCCCCAAATTTAAGAAGGATGAGATAACGTATGGATAGCGAAATACAGTCATTGCAGAAAGCGTTGACTGAACTAGGGGATGAATTTAACCAAAAGGTGCAGCATTTAGAGCGGCGCATTGATGTGTTGGTATCTAAGCAGGAACTATCTAAGCAAGAGCTATCTGAAATTATAGAGCCCAATGCTTCTGTAGCAGAACAGGTTGTTAGTCCTCAGGTTTCGAAAAAAGCAAAATCTGACTTTTCTCGTGATGTGTCCCATACGCCTCGGAACCCTGTAAAGACTCAGAGTAAAAACTCGTTATTTTCTGGGCTTATATCGTTGTTTACTCCCGTATTTGCAATGTTATTAGGTCCATTTTCTGGTTTGCTAGAGCAATTTTCTTCACTTTATCAACATTACCAGAAGCAAGGTAAAGCCCCCGTGTTTTTTATGACGCTAACCGGGGTGGTGGCGTTAGTCTTTGGTTTCGGTTACCTATTGCAATATTCTTTTAACGAGTATTTGGGGCCGATAGGAAAGGTGGTGATTGGATTTGTCATCGCTTTTGCTACCACTGGCGGAGGCGTGTGGTTTACCAAAAACAAACAGGAAATGGCGGAATATGGCTCTAGCATTATAGCGTTAGGAGTGGTGCTAAGTTATCTCTGTGCGTATTTTGCGGGGCCTTATTATGGCGTGTTGCCGGACTTTTTGGGCTTTTTGTTGTTGGTGGCAGTCACCGCAATTGCTTATGTATTGGCCCTCCTATTTGAGACTCGCGTGGTAGCAATTGTCACGTTGGTAGGTGGTGCAGCGATGCCATTGGTGATGGGACATGTGGATCAGTCACCTCAGCTATATCTAAGTTACCTTTTAGTGCTTACCTGTGCCATGTTGCATCTGTCCCAGCGTATTCACTGGCAACCGTTGGCGTATGTGGCAATGTTGCTGAGTGCAGCGATGGTAGAGGTTTCAGTCAATAATAGAGAAATGGCATTGTCACTGTTGGAGTACGCTGAACCTTATGGATTAATTGTTATCCTTCATGGTTTTTTCTATGCTTTTGCATTTTATGCATTGGAGGGGTTAAGTCGTATTGTAGCAATGGATAGGGTTAGATTGACGATCATAACCGCTAATATTGTTTTCTATCTAGCCTTAAGTCAGCAATTGATTGCCAGCAGTGTATTGCTGGGAGTTATTTATTTGTTGAATATTGTGCCTTGGTTGGTGCTGTTTATACTACCGCGCAAAGTGTTTCGATATACGGTAGGCAGTGATGAGTTTCGCGTGGTGCAGGCACTGGCGTTACTGCACGCTGGGTTGTTGATGGGTTTGGGTATTCTCGTATTAAGTAGTCCTGATTTGATGGGGCTTATCTGGTGTGTTGAGGCCTTGTTATTGGTGTATTTAGGTAGTAAGTTTCAATTTGTGAGTGTGCGAGTTGAAGGGTATATTGCGTTGCTCATTTCGTTTGTTGCCATGGCTTTCCAGATAGCGGTATGGGTTTTGGATTCAGTCGAACCTGTGCCCACATTACTGGCTTTAGACATGAACATTGGGTGGGTTAATCTAATAGCAGTGACTGCATTAATCTACTGTGCGTTAGTGCTGTTGTCACGCCAGGTGATGGTTTTAACCGATAAGGAGCGAAGTCTGAAATTGCTGTTAAGCAATCTATTTTCAGTATGTTTATCTTTAAGCTTTTTATTGACGGTGGGTATATTCTGGGCACAAGGCATGTGGATGTTAGCCATCGTACCAATGTTTTATTTGATTTGGCGATCTAGGCAACAGGGGTTGTTTTTTACTGAATTGTTTGGATTATCTCATTTACTTTTGATCGCTATCCCCGTTATTGTAAGTTCAAGCGTGGCTGGAAATTTTCATTTCTCTGAGCAGAGTATTTACGGCCAAATCGCAAGAATAGAGGCATTTGTGAGCCTATGGTTGATTGCCGAGTTTTATAAGCGATTTTTTCATCAAAGTACCAATTTTGGTTTCACCGAAAATTTGCGAAAATTGTTTTATTGTATTATTCCGGTGTTTTTCTTGCCGAGTGTCTTACGCCAGCATGCCGAGTATTTCCCGTTAGTTCTGTGGGCTTCCAGTGCGATAGCATTGTTATTGTATTATCGCTTGCAGTTCACTGTGTTGAAATTTGAAGTAAGATTATTGGTGGTTGCGGCTAGTGTGGCTTCGGTTGGTGGATGTTGGCTGGTTGAATATGGGGATTGGCAGGGTAGAGCCTTAGAAGCGCTATTAGCTGGGTTGGCTTTCTACGTATTTATTGGTTGGTTAGGGCAGGGATTGCGTCGGGCTCCATTAGGTACAGAACGACATAAGCAACGGCATTGGGCATTAAAGCCGCTCTTTACCGTTGCCGTGTATTATGTTGCGATTGCCCTGTTTATTGTGCTGTATGGTATTTCATCCAACGTTAATCTTTCTATGTTGGTAGTGTTAGTTTATTTTGTGGGAGTCTATTTCTACCATCCGGTGTTAACGCCTATACGTTCTAATCTTCAAGCGATTTATGGGATCGTATTTTTACTGTTTACGATACTTACCTACAATCATGTCAATGCTGTTTTTGGTGGACGCTTTGTTTTTGGTGCGACACCAGTATTATTGACAGCGGCTTTGAATGTGATGGCTGCTTTCTGTGTGGCATTGCTAGTGCATCGCAAGAGCGCTCAGAATCGGGCTGTATGGTGTATTTCCGGCGGCCAAATATTACACGCATGGTTATTTAACCTAGTCACAATCGTTGTGTATGTTTCTCTTTCGGCACAAATATTCTCTAATATGTTAGGGCCGGTGATTTCATTTGTACTGGTAGCACATGCAACCATTATTCTGTTTCAGACTATTAAGCCACCGATGAAAAAGTTAATTTGGCTGTCGGTGATGTTGTATGGTGTGGCGGCGTTAAAAGTTTTGTTATGGGATATGAATGATTTTTCTTTGGTGCAGAAAATTGTGGTATTTATGCTGATTGGTTTGTGCATGTTAGGGGCAGCGTTTAAGTTTCAAAAAGTGATGGTGGACGCTGTAGAGCGGTAGAGTTCGACAGGTTATAGCTGATATCTGTTGACGTATTACTATCAGTTATTTGCAAATTTAATGTATTGAGATAAACAGTTTCGAAGAACATTGAGTTTAAGTGGTTTTTCTAAGAAATCATTCATCTTAATCTCATCGCAGCGAGATTTATCTTGATCCATTACATTTGCAGTCACGGCAATAATGGGGATATCTTTGTATTCCCAGTCAGATGTTCTGATTGTTGATGTGCATGTAAAACCGTCCATTACCGGCATTTGTAAATCCATCAAAATAAGTGAAACTGTGTTTTCTTTAAGAGCACTAAGAGCTTCTTCTCCATGGCTGGCTACTAAGCTGCTAAAACCAAGTTTCTTCAGCATTTTTGCAATAACTTTTTGGTTCACTATATTATCTTCTACCACTAATATGGGTAAATCCGCAGAGGCCAGTTGGTCTGGGATATGCAAATGAACAGGTTCACCAACTTCAAGAGGCATTTTTAGTGTAAAACGGCTTCCCTCTCCTAATCCTGAATCAACTTTCAATGAACCGTCTAACGATTCGGCTAGGCGGCGACAAATTGATAGTCCAATACCCATTCCGCCATGACGTCGAGTAAACCCTCCTTCAATTTGCATAAAAGGATCGAATATTAACTCTTGCTGATCTTGTGCGACCCCTGGCCCGCTATCGGATACAATACAGATTAGTTGGGGAGGCATAGTATTATCGTCAACTGAGGCGTTTAACCGTACTTCTCCTTGCTCGGTAAACTTGACGGCATTATCAAGTAGTTTTGTTAAGATTACCGTGAGCTTATGTCGGTCTGTTACTATCCAATTGGGCACGTTCGAATTAACGTCACTGAAGAAGGTCAGGTTTCGTTCTTTGCACACGGCCTTATAATGTTCGGCTAGTTTGCCCATCGCGAAACTAACCTGGGAGCTTTCTCGCTTTATCTTCAGCTGGCCTGCTTGTATTTCAGTATGGATGAGTATGTCGTCCACCACACCCATCATGTCATTTGCGCCAGAACGTATTATCTTAAGAGACTCAGCAACGTATTGAGCATCGGTACCCTTGGCTAGCTCAACTCCTCCTAGGATTGCATTCATCGGAGTACGAAGTTCGTGACTAATCGACGTAATAAAATCACTTTTTAGCTTTAAGTTTGATTCATATGCTTCAATTGATTCTTTTTGAGCCGCTATTTTTTCTTTTCT
This sequence comes from Gammaproteobacteria bacterium 42_54_T18, assembly GCA_002163245.1. Lineage (GTDB taxonomy): Bacteria > Pseudomonadota > Gammaproteobacteria > Pseudomonadales > Ketobacteraceae > 42-54-T18. The sequence continues at coordinate 4,953 of MAAL01000012.1, forward strand.
CAGGGTGTTGATTCTATCGGCAAGGCCGAGAGATAGCAGGACAACCTCTATCGCTGAGCCTATTTGAATGCTTCGTTCGATAACCCATATCGTTGGTAAAATACCGGATATTTTAAGGCAAAATATGACTAAAGATATTAATAGGGCACTCCATGCTATTAGAAAAAACCGAGCTGGCCTATAGCCTGCCTTCCAGCTTAAAAAACCAGCCACGATTCCGGCGATACAGGCCGGTACGCCAAGTCCTATGACCGACAAAATACCTAGCGAATAGTTACCATAAAAGCTCATTAGTATTGTTAGTATCATTAATACAACGAATGCCTTCATGAACCTGTCAATTCGGGGAAAGTGTTGAGCTAAATCTAAGAATGAACATACGAAGAGGGACATGAATATAGTCCAGGTACAAGTAAGTACAACGGTTGATTGATTTCCTAAATTAGGAAAGTTCGGCCACAAATATTGAAATGAAAACCCATAATATGAAAACAACCAAAACGAAAATCCTAATATATAGGTTACGTAATATAAGTAGGTTTTATCGCGCATTGAAACATAAACAAAGAGATTGTAGAGAGCCATTACTAGCATAATGCCAAAGTATAAACCAAGACCTAGGCTTCTTATTCCGTGCTGTAGTGTAAACTCCCGTGAATCCCAAAGTATCATTGGGACAGGTTCGTGTAAGCCGTCTGCTGTATCGAGTCTGATATATACGGTTTGTTCCTCTCTTGTGGCAATATCAAGGGGAAATAAGAAATTTCTATAATCAACCTCTCTAGTAGAAAATTCTCGACGATCTCCCGTGTGGACTTCTTTTAATATGCCCTCAGTGCTGACTGCGTAGTAATCAACATAGTCCTGTAAAGGAAATGCAATTTCGAAAAGCAGGGTGTCATCAGCAGGTAAATTTGAATGAAACTTTAGACGCAGCCAATAAACATTTTTCGAAAAAGCAAAATTAGGTGTCTCGGCGGTGTTCTTTTTCCAAAGGTGGTCATGATTTGATGACATGAGGTCTTGAATATTGATATCCCCATGAGTATCTACTAGATAGTCGGCATAGAGGCCTAGATTATACTTTTTGATTGATGACTGTAGTTCAACGACAGACGCGTTTGCTTTAATGGTAACAATCATTGAAAGAATGAGTATGTATATAGATATTCTAACCATTAGTGCGAGTGCCTAAACATCATTGATAAGTGAATGTAATATATAGAATTGTAGTTTGCTTTAGAGAAAAGAACGTTACTAATTTGATCAAAGGTATACGAATTATATGTTGGTGTTTACCTTTGTTTGCCCGATACCCTGTTAGGCTATTTTGGTTAAACAGTAGCTTAGGAATAAGGGGGGGGTGTGCTCTTATCTTGTTGATTTATAATGAATTTATATTTTTATTTGATGCTTGGTATTGCTACAGATTTAAAGGATGATAAGCTTTGTTGGCCGCTAGGCAACTATAATTAAGGGTTCAGATTAAGGAAGTTATGATAAACCTGCTCACGACAGTAAAAAACACAATCAATGAGAATCGTGTATTGCCTTTTTCTGTCTACACCTCAGTCAAAGAACAAAAACTGTTAAATGTCCCTATTGTAAAACCATTGCTGATTATTGTACTTAGTGGTGACAAAGAGATCGGTAAGGATAAAAAGGTGGTTTGTCATTCCGGCGATTTTATTTTTTTATCGGATAGTTCGGGGATAAATATACGTAATATACCCAAAGATCAAGAGTACTTTGCCTTGTTAATTGAATTTGACCAACAAGATTTTGATGCTTTTCAGGTCAATAGTCCCCAAGTCAATGCAATTAATAAACAACATTATTATGTTGGTAAAACAACGCCAGTATTAGAGCAATGTTTACAGCAATTTGTTGAAAGCTCCCTGTGGGCTCCTGAGCAACTGTGGCCCTTACGTAAAAGAGAAATCATAGAGTTGCTGTGCCTCATGGGCCATAAAGAAATTTTATCGATGGTTGGGAATTCCAAAGTAGGGCGTCGGTTGAATGATATGTTCTATGAACAGGACTTTCATGAATTATCCATCGAGTTTATTTGCAACCAACTGGCAATGAGCGAATCTACGTTACGACGAAAATTGAAATCAGAAGGCACAAGTGTGCAAAAGATTAAGGATCAAGCAAAATTAGGCTTGGGTTTGCATTTGCTGCAAACAACACGTCATTCTATTGGCCTGATTGCAGAACAATGTGGCTACCAATCTCAATCACGGTTTGCAGACCGTTTTAAAGGGCGTTTTGGTTTAACGCCATCTGAACTGCGAAAAACTAAAATGGCGGGATAGGGCGAAAGTGTGACTGTTTGGGGGCAACGTCGGTCGAAAGAAAAGGCTAAGATATGGCTTAAATCATAGGTTGAATCATAGTCACACTAACAAGGGTTGTTATGCACCATACACGTAAACTACTTTCCGTTTTATCACTTAGTCTCTCGACATCGGTATTTGCAGGTTCACTTACTTTATCTAGCCAAGATATTGCTCAAGGCCAGTTTATGGCTAAAGCCCAGGAATTTAATGGGTTTGGTTGTTCCGGTGGGGATCTGTCGCCACACCTTAAATGATACTGTCAACTTAACCTGGTCAAAGCGTAATGATTCTGGGTGAATTTGACTTAGTTGTTTATTACCAAATTTTTGACACAGGTAACCTGAGACCATTGTTCAAATGCACGGTCTCTAATTTCACGATAGTGGCGTGCTTTGAGTAAATGGCGTTGTTGACGGAAGTGATTGTTAATTACGCCATGGTTTGCGAGGAATCGCTGTGCTTGTGCAATGGATTTGAATTGTCGCATTTGTCTTTGCTGTTGTCGTGTCTTCTGGTGGGACACTTCAGCGATATTGTTTTTATATTGTTCGGTAATATGCGGTGTTTTTGACCCTAAGTCACGTAATGCTGCTTTGTAACTTGCGAGCTTATCTGTGATGATTTTACGTGGTTGTTGGCGGTGATTTTTAAAGAGTTTCTTGAAGAACTTGAGGGCGGCCTTCTTGTCACGCTTATTAGTTACAAGTACATCAAGTTCATTGCCATCCTGGTCTACTGCTCTCCACAGATAACGGAGCTTTCCGTTAATCTTGATAAAAACTTCGTCTAAATACCATTCATCACCAAGTGCACCTTGTTTCTTTTTCAATGATTTCACGAAAGTAGCGGTGAATTTTAGGCACCATTGCCGAATGGATTCGTAAGATACTACAATGCCCCTGCATGCTAGAATCTCCTCAACATCTCTGAAGCTCAGTGCGAATCGATGGTACAGCCATATAGCGTGACTGATGATTTGATGTGGGTAGCGGAAGCGTTTGTATGTATTCATGGGGCGTGGAGTATACGGGAATGCTTAAGTTGACAGTACTACCGGAATTGTCCATTCGGCTAACAACCTGCACCTAGCAGCTAAAAGGCAGGTTCTGTGTCTTCTTTCTTATTCGGGATTCGTGCTGTTACTCAAGTCACTCCCAGTCAGCGACACAGATTTATACCAAGGTGGCGATTGGTAAGCTTAAAGCTGTGCATAAGAACCCGACATAATCTTCTTCATCTGGCCTTTATTGATCATTGCCATAAATTCGATTCCAACCAATGTTGCTCGTGCAGAATGAAAGTTATTGAAGTCTAACATAGGCCGAGTAACTCGTTTTATTCGCCGGTGATCTTGTTCAATGATATTGTTTAGATACTTGTACTGACGGATTTTTGCTCGCCGATTATTCTCATCGTTGAACTGATTAATGCCTGCTTTATTGAAGAAACAACGGACACACTGAAGGATGATCGATTGAGGTGTGTGTTGGCCTTTGAATGAGGTCATTCTACCATGCGGCTCTCTAGCGTCACTGGGTGCGACAAAACCAATAAAATACTAATAGATCACATTGAGCTTTTAAAACCCCAACAAACTCTCAAAATTTACCTGCATTATTCACAGTAAATGACCTTCCCCAATGGGAGTTCGTCTGTAATAATTCCCTCACAGATTCGGTGAAGAGAACAACACGCCACACCAAATAAATTACCAAAACAGAAAATTCCAACCTAATCACACAGACAAATATAAACCATTGGAAACCGGCATCATGGCAATTTACTTAGAAATAGAAGGTATCGAAGGCAACGTAACCGCAAAAAGCTTCGAAAAAATGATCGAAGTGTCGAGCTTTAACTGGGGCGTAGGTCGAGCGATCTCACAGAACGCAGGCCGTATGGCTAACCGTGAAGCTTCTCGTCCTAGCATCAGCGAGATTACCTTAACCAAGGTTGTGGACAAAGCGACTCCATTATTGGTTCAGGAATCTACAATTGGCACTAAAGGCAAAAAGGTACTTATCCACTTCGTTACAACCGGTGGCGACCAGCTTGAAGAGTTTCTGACTTACACGTTAGAAGATACGCTTATCAGCAGTTATGCCATTGGCGCATCGGGCGATGGCGAGCCTGGTGAAACTATTTCTCTAAGCTTCTCATTGTTTGAAGTTGCCTTCACTGAAGCTGGCGAAGCCAATGCTCGCAGCGGTAAGGGTCGATTCGGTTACGACATCTCTGCAGCCAAGAAAGCCTAGTATTGCATAGCGTCGAAGGCCAACCTAACGTGATAAATTGTGCTTTAGTCGCAAAAACTACAGCGCCCCCAATTGTAGGTTCTCATGAACGTCCAAAGTGTAACCTCAGGTTAAGTTGAAAAACAAAATATCTACCCAAATAAATCAAGCTATCGTTTCTGTACAATCGAGCGGTAGAGTATGAGTACTTAAAAAAACATACGTTAATTTAACAACGTTATAATGGTGAAAATAAATGACATTACATTGTACATGTACTAAATGTAACGCTACTCCTGCAGGCGGCAACCGTAACTCTGATTCAAACGGTAGAGCAGAAGTAATGACGCACCCCTATGCATTAAAAAACGGCGATGTGCTAATGCACTGGAGCGCCCACAGTTATGAGCAATTGTTTTCAACCGAAAAGGCTCAATATCCGGGTCATACGGTCGTCAGTGGTTTTTTTATGCTGTATCCAGCCGGTAGCCAACTACCCACAGAAACGCCAGCTCGAGTCCGGTTTGTCATAGGAGGAAAGGTAAAGCATGTTTATGAGATAGATGCGACAACTATGATAAACCTTGGGATATACACAAATCAATTTCAAGTGTACACACGAAATGCCGTGCCTAATAGGATAACACCAAACCCGGATATCGAGGCTATCGTCGTACTTGGTTGTGGCAATGCCATAAATTTTCCCAGTAACAGAACATTTACCCGTAATGATGGATTGACCATACACCCTTGTGCAGGGTTTGATGCCTTTACCTGATAATCTACTTCGGAAGCGGAATCAGCTAACGGTGAACAAGAAAGGCGGCTATTCGGGTTAGCCGCCACCGATCGCCAGGCCGTTTCTTCCATTTGTGGACGGATTTTTCTAACTTTGGAGCGTAGCGAACAACTTATCGATTCAGTGTATTGTGATCAATCCTGAGACCACGCTCTACCATGCGATGAGGTGGCTTCGCGGGATGCGACGGAATGGATGGTTGCAGCCATTAAACAACGGTAACAGAAATATAATATTTTTCATTTAAGCTGGATATACAGTCTATACTTGGAAGATTATTTTATGTTTGTGGAAATCATAATGGTTCAATTCTATACGCGGTTTCGTAAACGGTTGGGTGCCTGTATTTTAAGTGGGGTTGTGGCCTCATTTTTGATTTTGATTTTGGTTTTCTCCCCTTCTACAACTTCTTTAGCAGTATTGGCAAGTACAGATAGCCTTAATCTTCACCAGTACAGGAGTTTTAGGCCGCCCGTGGTGTTAAAAGGGGTGCATAATAATGCGTCTGGACTTACCTATAACCATGAAAAAAATACGTTGTTTTTGGTGATTAATAATCCGGAAAAAATCATTGAGATAGATGTTCTTGGGAATGAGCTAAGGCATATTTTGTTGGAAGGGTTTGAGGATACGGAAGCTATCACTTACTTAGGGAGGAACAATTACGCAATTGCTGAGGAGCGAAGGCGAAGTATCGTTATTGTGAAGATTGATGCTAATACGGATCGGTTGATTCGTTCTCAGCAGCGCAGTTTAACGCTTCCAATGGAGGGAACTAATAATAAAGGATTTGAAGGTATCGCTTCAGACCCTGATAGTGGCAGGCTTTATGTGTCTAATGAGAAAGAACCGAAAAAGGTGTTTCAGCTGGACGGGTTTGTTGATGACACATCACACCTTTCTGTTTCGAGCCCATGGAGTCTAGATGTGGATTCACTCGATAGTGAGGATATCTCTGGGCTTTATTTTGATCATGAACTAAATCATATCTTGTTGCTGAGTGACGAGTCTCAGCAGTTGATTGAAGCGAGCTTAGAGGGGGAAGTAATAAGCACGTTAGATCTGAGCGATAATAATGCAGGCATCTTTGAAGAAATACCTCAAGCGGAAGGGGTTGCGCTAGGCCCTAATAATACGCTTTATATTTTAAGTGAACCTAACCTTCTTTTTTCGTTTTCCAAATAAATAGCCCGTCAGCTTTTTACATTGCTCAAGTGTACACTCTAATCTCACAATAACGGCTAGAATTGAGTAGCTTTGTTTCGTACTTAGGAGGGTATAAGCTGGTTTAAAATGGTTTATTCGTAATCTACTTAGGTAATCTGTGCCTAATGTATCAAATACCATTACGTCGAAGCGCTAAATGTTTTACTATTCCCCTATTGAAATTACCAATATTTGTGTGCCAGCACCGTAAAGGGCCTGGTATCACTGACCTGTAGAAAAGGGGAGCAAGTCGTTGAAAGACTACGTCGTTTGGCTAAAAGACCTATGTAAAGATGATATTGAGCGTGTTGGAGGCAAAAATGCCTCTTTAGGCGAGATGATTAGTAACCTTGCAGGGGCTGGGGTTTCTGTTCCTGGTGGCTTTGCTACAACGTCAACAGCCTTTGTCGATTTTCTAGATCAAAGTGGATTAGCGAAAAGAATACAAAAGACGTTGTCTACCCTTGATGTTGATGATGTAAATGCGCTTGCTGATGTGGGGGCTAAGATTCGCCAGTGGATCATTGATACACCACTTCAACCTGAATTAGAACAAGCCATTGCTGATGCGTATCAGGAGCTCCAAGCTGATAGCGATGCTGATATTTCTGTGGCGGTACGTTCATCTGCTACCGCTGAGGACTTGCCGGACGCGTCTTTTGCAGGCCAGCAAGAAACTTTCCTAAATATAAAGGGACTGGATCATACTCTTAACGCGATAAAAGAAGTGTTTGCCTCTTTGTATAATGATCGTGCGATCTCGTACCGTGTTCATCAAGGGTTTGAGCATGAAAAAGTCGCTCTATCTGCTGGTGTTCAACGTATGGTGAGAAGTGATACCGGTTCTGCTGGGGTAATGTTCTCCTTGGATACAGAGTCAGGTTTTAATGATGTGGTATTTATCACTGGCTCTTATGGCTTGGGCGAGACCGTTGTGCAGGGCGCAGTAAACCCTGATGAGTTCTACGTACATAAGCCAACCTTAGCGGCTAACAGACCATCTATATTACGACGCAACGTGGGTAGTAAAGCGATTAAGATGATATTCGGAGACGAACATAGTCCCGGGAAATCTGTGCGTACAGTGGATGTTGATGAAGATCAGCGTCGCAATTTCGCTATAACCGATTCAGATGTAGAAAACTTAGCTAGGCAATGTGTGATCATTGAAAAGCATTACGGCCATCCTGTTGACGTTGAGTGGGCAAAAGACGGCGAAGATGGAAAAATTTATATTGTTCAAGCACGGCCAGAAACGGTTAGAAGTCGAAGTGGTAACGTTATGGAGCGTTACTTGTTGCAAGAAAAAGGCAATGTGATTGTTGAAGGTCGAAGTGTTGGTCAAAAGATAGGTAGCGGTAAAGTTCGCGTTGTGATGAGCATTCGTGAGATGGATAAAGTTCAGCCAGGTGATGTTCTTGTTAGTGACATGACGGATCCTGACTGGGAGCCGGTGATGAAACGTGCATCTGCGATTGTTACTAATCGTGGTGGTCGGACGTGCCATGCAGCGATTATTGCTCGTGAACTTGGTATCCCGGCAGTTGTTGGCTGTGGTGATGCCACTGATATTCTTGTTGAAGGTCAAGAGGTGACGGTTTCTTGTGCAGAGGGTGATACTGGGTTGGTGTATGAGGGGGCTTTGGATTTTGATGTGAAAACTAACTCTGTTGAATCCATGCCAGACATTCCTTTTAAGATTATGATGAATGTAGGTAACCCAGATCGTGCATTTGATTTTCAATCCCTGCCCAATGCCGGGGTTGGTTTGGCGCGTTTAGAATTTATCATTAACCGTATGATAGGGGTTCATCCCAAAGCGCTACTTAATTTTGACTCGCTGCCTAAGGATGTGAAAGGCTCGGTTGAGCGTCGCATTGTGGGTTATGGCGGACCTATTGATTATTATGTCGGAAAGCTTGTGGAAGGCATTTCTACCTTGGCAGCATCGTTTTACCCTAAGCCGGTTATTGTTCGTTTGTCTGATTTTAAGTCGAATGAATATGCAAACTTGTTGGGCGGAAAATTATATGAGCCAGAAGAAGAAAATCCTATGCTTGGGTTTCGAGGTGCTTCGCGCTATGTTTCCGATAACTTTAAGGACTGTTTTGACCTTGAATGTCGAGCGCTAAAAAAGGTTCGAGAAGAGATGGGGTTAGATAATGTTCAGATTATGGTGCCCTTTGTTCGTACGGTGGGTGAGGCTGAACAGGTCGTTAAACAACTTGCAGAAAATGGACTTATTCGTGGAAAGAATAACTTAAAAGTGATTATGATGTGTGAGCTGCCCACCAATGCATTGCTTGCGGACAAATTTCTTGAACATTTTGATGGTTTTTCGATCGGATCAAATGACCTTACGCAGTTAACGTTAGGGCTTGATAGAGACTCCGGCATTGTATCTCACCTTTTTGATGAGCGTGATGAGGCAATTAAGATGTTGTTATCGATGGCTATTGAGGCGTGCAAGAGAGCAGGCAAGTATATTGGTATTTGTGGTCAGGGGCCGTCCGATCATCCAGACTTTGCATTGTGGTTGATGGAGCAGGGTATTGATTCCGTATCACTAAACCCAGATTCCGTATTGGATACCTGGTTTTTTCTTGGCGAGAATCATTCATAGTTTAGATTACGATTATATGCACTATACTTATAATCTAACTTCGGCATAAGGGCGTTCTCCGCAACAACAATGATTAAAGATGGATTGGAACTGGTTATATTTTTCGCTGATGTCGCGGGCAGCACTAGGCTATACGAAACCTTGGGCGACCGAGATGCGCATGAGTGTATTGTAGAGAGCCTTAATAGTATTTCTAAGTACGTGCGTGAAAATAACGGTGTTGTTGTTGAGGTTATTGGTGATGAAGTTATGGCTTACTTTGAAACCTCAACGAATGCATCCAATTGTGCATGTGATATACAGCAGTTCTTTGCATTCACACCCACCTCAAAAGGGCATAGAATCAATATCCGTATTGGTTTTCACAAAGGCCCTGTTGAGATGGATAAAGGTCACCCATACGGCGACACGGTAAATGTTGCGTCTCGAGTTGCATCGTTAGCGCAAGGAGGACAAAGTATAACCACCGCTGAAAGTGTTGGTGATCTTCCGAGCAGTAAAAAAAGTTTATGCCGCCCGTTCACACGAGTAAAGGTTAAAGGTAAATCTGAGCCTATCGATACGGTTGAGGTCGTTTGGGACTTGGATGATGCAACGTCATTATTTGCGCCCATTAAAGCCCCGGAAACTTTTGATGAGCTTGCTGAAATCGAACTTACCTTTAATGGTCGATCAGTATCGGTAATGGAGCGTAACACCCCTTTCATTATTGGTCGAGGAGACCATTGTAATTTGGTTATCCCTTCAGAGACCGCGTCTCGATCTCATGCTCGTATTGAAAGTCGGTACGGAGAATTAGTATTAGTTGATCACAGCACCAATGGTACTTATGTCATTACCCACCCAGGCAAGCGTGCTTATGATGGTTTAGATATGCACTTGCATCATCGGGAATGGACAATGGTAGGTAATGGATTAATCAACCTTGGTAAACCTGTTGATCAGTCAGATCCAATGTGTATTTCTTTTTTGTGCAAAAATTAATCGCATCATTCGATTTAACATTTCTTTACACAAGTCCTCTATACAGTACGTAAACCTGTCTACACTTCAATAATGATTTCGGTGTATTTCTACCTTGGCTTTGCCTGATCGATGCATAAGGTGGTCTGCGTTTAATTAGCATGATCGATGTTTGAGTCATGTGGCTTTTAGTGGAATATATCTAATTGAAGTTATGGTAGAAATTAGAGTTAATCGGTGGGGTGAGTTAGAAGATGTACTTCGTGCAGGAGTAGTGGAGCCTGTAAGAATTACGGTGGGCGGAGTGTGTGTCGGTGACCTTTATCCCGAACGCGGTATTGTTCCTTCAAATAACGAAGGGTTATCAAAAAGCCCTCTAGAAGCCGCAGTTGAGTTGCTTATCAAGGAAAATCAACAGCACCAGGCTACCACTGACGCAGCATTTTCTAGCGAAGAGAAATTTTCTCATTTTTTTAACTATTCCCCAACACCAACCCGCATTGAGGATTGGAGTAACGCTAAAGCCTTTTTGAAAGCGGAGTTACGCCGGAATGATTCATCACTTACTCTTAGTCAAATAAGCGTACATGCATGTGAAGTATTTCTGAATGAAAACCCACAAATCGTTAGTCAATGTTTGTCCTATGTTGATGTGGTTGATTTTAACCCAGCATTCTTAACACTGATTGATGCTTCTCATGAGCCAACTTATGCTACTCGGATTGGGGAGTTGCTAGCGTCCTCAGCAATGACGGATGTAGTGAGGCTTTTGTCAGATATTCTTGTTTCCAATGATGTCATTAGCGGTCAATTAAGGCTGAGAAGGTTGGACGGTGGAGAGCGTTCGGTTCAATTACAATATCTCCCGATACAAAATGCGTCGGATGAGCACGGGCGCGTAATAGTCACGTACCTTGATATAACTGAGCATAAGCGCCTAAAAGAGCTCATTGTTAAACAGGAATCAAATACAGAGACATTAGGGCGGGTAAGTTATGCACTTAGCTCTATAAAAGAAGGTGTTATTACTACTGATTGTTTGGGGTATGTACGAAGTCTAAATGATGCAGCCAAGCGATTGTTGTCCTGGGATGATAACTATGAAGGAAGAAGAATCCAGGAAGTCTTCTCACCTTTTAATACTAGCTTTGACAATATTCAATTGTTGTACGATGCATGTGCGATATCAAAAACGGCAGTTGAGTGTGATTCGCATAGTTTAGTCGAAACAAAAAATGGGAATGAGCTTTGGGTTACCTATAGCGTTAGCCCTATTTCTGGTGATGATGGTGTTTCTGAATTTGTTGTGATGTTTCATGATGTGTCAGAGTCACAATCATTGCTTGAGCGTTTAAGACTGCAGACGTGTAAAGATGCATTAACCAATTTGTATAATCGACAAGAATTTGAAAAACAGATTAAGATTTCCTTGGATTCTGCTAAACGTAAAGGGCATACCCATGCATTTTTATTGGTAGATCTTGATCAATTTAAAGTGATTAACGAAAGTTGTGGTCATCATGCTGGTGATGAGCTGCTTCGACAAATAGCCAAACTTATTGAAGCGAAGGTTCGTGCATACGACATAGTTGCACGTATGGGTGGTGATGAGTTTGCCATAATGTTGAAGAATTTTGGTAGTGATGGCGCGATGAGTATTGCTAATTCGATACTTGATTCCATTCGTGCGTTTCGTTTTGTTTGGGACGGAAAAATATTTACGCTAACATCGAGCATCGGCATTGTACTTCTGGCAGATAACATAAAACATGTACAAACAGCGCTAAGCTATGCTGATTTTGCAGTGCATGCAGCAAAAGATGCTGGAAAAAATCGAATTCAGTTATATGACAAAAACCAAAAAAACTTAGCGTATCAACATGAGCAGCTAGAGTGGGTTACCAAAATAAATTATGCCTTAGAGCATGATCTTATGGTGTTGTGTTCGCAGCCAATATCCCCTATTTCCTTTGCTGCAGGAACGGATGTACATTTTGAATTGCTTATTCGTATGTTAGCAAAAGATGGTAGCCTCATTGCGCCAGGAGAGTTTCTGCCGGCAGCGGAGCGTTATAATCTCATGCCTAAAGTTGATCGATGGGTAATAAAACGAGCCTTTACCTGGTTAGCCGCTAACGCAGGAAAGCGTACTAAAGTGGGGTTGTGTTCTATCAATCTTTCTGGTGATTCGCTTAGTGATGAGACGTTTTTCCAATATGTAGAAGAACAATTTAAGACAACAGGTATCCCAGGGGATCGTATTTGTTTCGAAATAACAGAATCCATGGCTATTTATAACCTATCGCAAACGTTGCGTTTTATTCATAAGTTCAAAGCGTATGGTTGTAAGTTTGCACTTGATGATTTTGGAAGTGGATTTTCATCTTACGGTTATCTTAAATCTCTACCAGTAGATTTTCTTAAGATAGACGGAGGTTTTGTTAAGCAAATGGTGTCTGACCCCATCGATTTTGCAATGGTTAAGTCAATCAATGAAGTGGGTCATGTAATGAATACTATGACGATCGCGGAATTTGTTGAAGATGAAGAGACGTTATCGAAATTGAAGGAGATAGGTGTCGATTTTGTACAAGGCTATGGTATAGGCAAACCGGAGCTATTGAGCTTTGACTGTAGTGCGGAGGGCAAAATAGCTTAACTAGCTTTTTATTGGTCTATAAGTTGGCGGCAACTTTGTTGATTCACCTGACTTTCTAACCCATGAGTCTTTATCTAAGCCCTTTCTAAAGCCTATCTTTTTTTGTGATGAGTACTTCGAGTCTATTGGTTGTCTCAATGCTCATATGGCCCCCTTTTGTGAGATTATGTGAGGCTTTGCATTGAACGCTTGGGTTCAGTGTAGCTATAATGAACAAATAATTATTTGCGTCAAATCAGGTGTGTACGCTGTGATTTGGCTGTTTTGGAATGTATGGAGAAAGCATGAAGTATCTGATGAATGGACTGTCTCGAGTACTGGGTCTTACGGCCTGTTTTATTGTCATTGGCTCCCTGTCGGGCTGTAAGCCGACTATTAGCTTCACGGCCTTGCAAACCATTCTCACACCCGGACAAGACACGGAATTGGAGTGGGAGGTAGAGTTCGTCAAAGGTAGCGGTGACAATGTTATCGAAATTAGTCCAGATATTGGTGTTGTTGAGCTAGAGGGTACAATTACGGTAGCACCTACAGTGACCACCACCTATAAACTGTCAACGCGAAGTTTTGTGTTTGGGTTTCCAATGTTCATTAAAGAAGAGTTAACCATTGAAGTTGAGGATGGTGTTTGTTGGGATTTTACTGGCCAGACCGTCCCTGATACCTGTGAAAGTGACGCTGAGTGGGATTTTTATGCCGCTAACTATGCTGGGGATGATATTGCTGATTATGTATTCCAAAGTGAGAAGAGTGCGATTGTACCTGATTTGGGTTATCAGGCTGTGTTGTTGGGAGCAGACCACGATGAGCCTGAAGAGTTAAATGGAGATCCTCTCATAATGTTTGGTAATGTTCGATGGCCAGGCCTGGAGGATGATACTGATTATAAAGTTACACTCAGTGTTGTATATGCAACTGCTGCACGAAGAGATGTAAACGATAGTGACTGTGAAATGCCAACCATTGAATTGTCAGCATTTATTGGTCTTGAAGAGCCTGAGCTTGAAATTGATAGTGACAATGATGATTTTGTATCTGTTATCAATCTAAGCACTAAACATATTTTGACTCCTGATATTACAATTGCAGATGCGACAGATGATACTTGTAATGATGATGGAGTATTTGAAGAGGATTCTGCATCGCTTACTGAAGTTGATGTTACAACGGACTCTGACGGCGAATTTTGGATCACGGTAGGGTTAACACCTTCAACCCCCAATATGACCGCATATCTGCGTTCCGTAACTGCCATCTTTGAAGAGCAATAGCCTATACTGTTTTGACATTCAATTCTTACAGGGTCAATTATGAAGAAACTCAATCAGTTTTATATTAACGGTGAGTGGGTTTCTCCTCTTACAAAAAAAACGTTAGATGTTATTAATCCAAGTAATGAAGACGTTATTGCAGAGTTGTCGCTTGGCTCTGTGGAAGATGTTGATCGTGCTGTCGATGCAGCACGAGAAGCATTCCCTGAATTTTCCTCTACCACTACAGGTCAGCGAATAAGCCTTCTGAACCGTGTCGCAACCTTATATCAGGCACGCCTAGGTGAAATGGCTGAAGCAATTTCTCAGGAGATGGGCGCTCCTGCAAAATTGGCAGCTAGCGCGCAAGCACCGGCAGGTCTTGGGCATATTATGGTGGCCATTGATCTATTAAAAAACAAAGCGTTTGAAGAATCTCAACCCGGCTACATTCTTAGAAAAGAACCTATTGGTGTTTGTGGGCTTATTACCCCTTGGAATTGGCCTATAAATCAAATTGCCTGCAAAGTAGCACCTGCCATTGCAGCGGGTTGCACGGTTGTATTAAAGCCTAGTGAAGTTGCTCCGCTTAGTGCCTATTTGTTTGCAGAAATCTTGGCAGAGGCTGGAGTACCGAAAGGGGTGTTTAATCTGGTGAATGGTTTGGGTGAGGATGTAGGGGCAAGACTGTCCGAGCACCCAGATATTGCGTTGATTAGCTTTACGGGTTCAACTCGAGCGGGTATCGAGGTTGCAAAAGCAGCGGCCCCTTCGGTCAAGCGTGTAACTCAAGAGCTTGGTGGCAAATCTGCTAACATTTTATTGAGCGATGTTGATTTTGAAAAAATGGTTAAGCAGGGTGTGAATGCATGTTTCCTCAATTCTGGACAATCCTGTAATGCGCCCACTCGTATGTTAGTGCCGAATAGTAAAATGGATAAAGTGTTAACGATAGCAAAACAAGCGGCCGAGAAGTGTACTGTTGGTCCAGCCGATCAAGAGGGGGTATCTACCGGACCTGTGGTAAGTGAGGTGCAATATAAACGCATACAAAGCTTGATTCAAAAAGGAATTGATGAAGGAGCCACACTTGTTGCAGGTGGTGTTGGATTGCCAGAGGGCTTAGAGAAAGGGTATTTTGTACGGCCAACGGTGTTTGGTAATGTAAATAACAGTATGGTCATTGCTCAGGAAGAAGTGTTTGGTCCGGTGTTAAGTATTATTGGGTATGACACTGAGGAGGATGCGGTAGCGATAGCTAACGACACCGTTTATGGACTGTCTGCTTATGTATCTTCTGCAAATAAGGATCGTGCCATCAGCGTTGCGAAAGAGCTAAAAGCCGGTAATGTGCATATTAACGGAGCGTCCACTAATTTCATGGCTCCGTTTGGTGGTTATAAAATGTCGGGCAATGGGCGAGAGTGGGGTGCTTATGGGTTGGAAGAGTATCTTGAGGTGAAAGCCATTATTGTAGGATAGCGAGATAAATAAAAATGGCCAATAGAAACTGCGTAAGGCGTTTTAGAGTCTATTGGCCGTTTTGTTCGTAAAAAATGGCTGTTATGTTTTTCGCTTAAATTTATTTTTATTTCGTATCAGCGCTTCTTGCGCAACGGAAGCGATGAGCTTTCCATCTTTTGAAAAAATGCTACCTCGGTTAAATCCCAGTCCGTGAGACGCTGAGGGGCTATCCATGGAATAAAGTAACCAATCGTCAATTTTTACGTCATGGTGGAACCAAATTGCGTGATCTAGGCTGGCAATCTGAACACCAGGCATCATGCCGTGAACTGCGTGGGGATTAAGGGATGTTCCCAAAAGGCCAAAGTCCGATGAGTAGGCTAAGAGGCATCGATGTAATATTTGTTCACAGGGTAGCTCGTCAACAGCCTTAAACCAAATGTCTTTTTGTGGGCTAAGCTTCTCCGGTTTAATATAGTTGAAGGGTTTGACGGGACGTATTTCGATGGGGGTATCTTGCGTGAATTTATCTCGTATTTTTTCTGGGATAAAATCCGCGAACTTACGTCTAATTTCTAGTTCAGAGCGAAGTTCTTCTGGTTGTTTAACCTCTGGCATTTCGAATTGATGCTCATAGCCATCTTCATCGACGTGAAATGATACGTTTGCCGTAAATATTTCGATATTGTTCTGCAGGGCGACAACTCTTCTTGTGGCAAAACTTTTGCCTTCTCGAATACGATCTACGAGAAATTCAATCGGAGTTTCCGTGTCACCAGGTTGAAGAAAATAGCCATGTAATGAGTGACTGTTAAAGCCTTCCGCCGTTAGGCTTGCTGCCATTAGTGATTGCGCTAATAATTGACCTCCAAAAAGTTGTTTAAACCCTAAATCTTGACATTGGCCGAGAAATTTGTCGGTTTCGATTTTTTCTAAGGATAAAAGGTGAACTAATTGCTTCAACACATCACTCATTAATGTTTACCTCAAGCTGATTCTTTTACGTTTATTAATTGTTCACTATGCTCGGTGTTTTGCGATGTTTTTACGCAAAGAGCGCTTTATTGTGGTGTACGTACCCCGGTCTTTTTGAGCAAGCTCTTTAGCGTAAGCTAAAGCACCAGCTTGTAATGATTCCATTGGGAATAGCGCGTCAACAATGTTGTCGTCTAAACACTCTTTGCCTGTTTTTGCTACACCCGTCAGAGCCATATGTTTTAAGGCGTGTTTGTTGGGTAGTAACTAAATAACGTCAATCATCATGTCAGTGAAAGGGATCTTAATGTTCACTTCAGGATAGCAGAAGCGGCCGCGATCATCTCGCATCACGCGGAAATCAAATGCTGTTGCAAGGATAGCTCCGCCAGCATAACAATTCCCGTTTATGCAACCGATGGTAGGCAGGTTAAGCAGCGCTAAGCGATAGAATACTTCTTCAAGCGTACTAACGAATTCTTTGAAATCGTCCCCCTGAAGCGCAGTCATCCAAGGAAGGTTGATACCATTTGACCATGTTTTGTCATGCTCACAGGTCACTACAAGCGCAGTGTTGCCCTTGTAGTTCTCAATCTCATCAAATGCAGCAAGGTATTCCTTTAATACATCGAGTGTGAAGGTATTGTCATTGTCACCATTGGTTAAGGTAAGAATGTGAATGCCGTCTTCTACACGTAAGTCCATCGTTGACATGAAAAGTTCCTCGGTTATAACGTTAGCGGGAGATTAGTTTCTTCGCTCTAGTCTACGGGTTAGCTTGAGGATAAAAAAGGGGCGGAATGTACACCAAGTGGGCTAAAACGGCCATTTCTGAGGATTTTATCAAGATCACGCTTTGTAAAGCGAGTCTTGTAAAAGTGTACTAGTATTAGTGAACTAAGATTGTGTAACTACTTGTTGATTAAGGAATAATCCTTTTACCACATGAATGATATGACTGACGAGAAAATTTTGACGTGCCCAGTAGGGGAGGAGTCTTGCAAGATTATTGATGAACTCAATCTTTTGACTGGTCAGGTCTCTACGTTATCAGAGCTAATTAGAACTGATAATCTTACGGGTTTATACAATCAGCGATATTTGCTGGAAACATTATCCTTAGAGATGGAAAGAACTCGCCGTACCGGTCGCTTTACGGGGGTGATCATGTTCGATTTGGATCATTTCAAACAGGTAAATGACACTTGGGGGCATGAATCAGGCAATAAAGTGTTGAAAATGACATCTTCAATAGTTAAGCAAATGGTACGTAAGCTTGATGTCGCCTGTCGCTATGGCGGAGAAGAGTTTGTTGTTGTCCTTCCAAATACTGGGCTTATTGATGCCTCATTTGTTGCGGAGCGAATTCGAGATGCGATTGAGAATTCTCCTGTGAAAGTTGAAGGTGGCGTTATCAATCAAACGGCGAGTTTTGGTGTGGACATCTATACGGACCAACAGAATGATAGCCCAGAGTCATTAATTAGCCGAGTTGATGCATACTTATATCAGGCTAAAAATAAGGGGCGAAACCAAGTGTGCCATGTTGCACCAGAAGACATTAATCACGATGCGCAGATTTCGATAGAAGAGAAAGATGCTTTGTTTGATATGTTTGGCGGCGGAGATGATGACTAACGCGTTCGTTCAATTTCCTCCTGGCATCGAGTGGAGTAAACGATGGCAGGGTTGTCATTAGGGTGGAGCGTTATTATGTCGCCAAAAAGGTGTAAGGCTTTTTCAAAATCTTTTGCTTGGAAGTAAGAGATGGCGTTGTTAAAATTTTCCATAGAGGCGGCTTTCAGCTCTGCTGATTTATCGGTATCCGCATCAATCACTTCATAAATAATGGTTTCTTGTTGTTTTCCTTTTGTTTTAACAATATCAAGTAATCGGCAATTGAATTGCTCAGGGTTAGTTAACGATACATAGGTCTCGTGACTAATTAGCAAGGAAACTCCGTAAGTTTTGCACAGCCCTTCGATTCTAGATGCTAGGTTCACAGCATCACTAATCACGGTGCTATCCATTCGGGTGTTGTCGCCGACTGTGCCCAGGATAAGTTTTCCTGTATTAATCCCAATGCCAATGCTTAATGCTCGGTAACCACTGGAAGCTCGGTGTTCGTTGTAGATATCCAGTGATTTTATCATTGATACACCGGCGTTAACGGCATCATCGGGAGATTCATCAAATAGCGCCATGATGGCATCTCCAATAAACTTATCAATGAAGCCATTGTTTTGTTGGATGTGGGGTTCCATTCTGCTGAGATAGGAATTGATGAATTTGAAATTTTCAGTGGGCGTCATTGATTCAGATAGTTCGGTGAAGGCTCTGATGTCTGAAAACAGGATGGTCATGGTTCGTTGTATGTGATCGCCAGGTTTTAACGACAGTAGATCGTCTTTCTGAAGTAGTTCGATGAATTGGTGAGGTACAAACTTTTCAAATACTTCATGCATCCGCTCGACTTTTTCTAGCGCTAATAGTCGTAATTCAATTTCTTGTTGTCGTTCGCGTTTAAACTGATTTATGCGATCAGCAAGTGCTATGGAAAGTAAGATCACCTCAATAGCGGCTCCAATACGAGCGCTATTTTCGGTAATAAGGTTGCTGGGTATGTATCCAAGTCCTCTTACAATAAATATTAGAACGCCAACTAGTAAAAAACTCCATGCTAAAACAAAAAAGCGTGCGGGTTTGAAGCCCTTTCTAAATGATTGTATGCCAATGGTTGCTACCGATATGACAATGACAATTCCGATGATATTCATTGATACGATACAGAGCTTGTGATTTGCGCTTAGAAGAAAATAAAGTGGAACTATTAATGCTGCAGCTAGTGTATTAAGCAATAGATTAGCTTTTTGGCTTTTGTGTGTATGCAGAAATGATTTTACAAATTGAACTGCCCAAAACGCGTAAAATATTCCAAATGTTTCTGTGAATAGAGAGGCTGTTTGCGGGGGGGCTATGTAAAGGGCATGACCCGATATCCCCATTTGATTCAAGACAATGCCAATTAAATACAAGCAGTAGTATAAATAGCTTTTATCTTTTATAGAGGTAAACAAAAAAAGGTTGTAAATAATCATGACAAGCATTAGCCCATACCACATGCCAAAGAGGTATTGATTGGTGCTCTCTGATTCTGCAAATCGTTCTACATTCCAAAAGGTGAAGTCCATTACTGATACGACGGACCGAAAACGCAGATAGTAGCTTTTCTTTTGGTTTGCTTTGATGGAGAGCCGCAATATAGGTTTGACGTGTCTAATTCCACGTTCTTGTAGTGAATAACGGGCCCCCGTTACTTGGGTTTCGATTTCATTAGCCGTTGATTTTGTGCGGCTATTGGATGTTGCAGAGGAGGAGAAAAGTGTAGCGTCGATAACATAGGGGTTTAATTCTAACCAAAGTACTTTGTCGGTGGAAGTATCGTTGTTTATCGAAAAGCGGATCCAAAAGTCGGAGTTTGACGGCCCGTAGTTTGGCTTTCTATCAAACACATTCTTAAATAAAAGGTTGTTTTGTAGGCTGGCGTATTGTGCTGTACTTTCTATATCTTCATATACTTGGAGCGGGAAAGGCAGGCCGCAGTGATCACTGCACTGAGACAGTAAGATATCGCTTTCAGCGATTGCATAAAAAGGCATAAGTAACAGGAAAAGAAAAATTACTAGCTTGGGGTGATGCATTATTAAACAGCGCTTTGCGAGATGTACCGACAGAGGTGAGTCGTAAGATACTCTGAGTATAGGAGAAAAAAGGAAACTTGCTGTTTAGATAGTATAGAAATCAAGCGGCGCTAAAAACTAATAGGGCAAGAATGAATAGGGCAGAAACTAAAAAGGCCTCACTTTTTGGAGTGAGGCCTTCAGAGAACACTTAATGCTTACCTAGAAACAAGTGAAACGAACTTAGCGTCAATGTCTTTGTCGATATAGGCCATTCCAAGTTTCTTCAAATACTCTAAACGATCAGCTTTCATTAAATCAATATCAGGCACGCCTGCACTGCAATCTTGGTAGATTTTAGCGACATGAGCCATGTATGCTTCACCTTCTTTAACCATCAGCAAGCTAGCAGCACCAACATCAGGGCGAACCAGGGCATTCAGCTCGTCGGGTAATTCAACTGCAAAAACGACAGGGCTTTCATCACCCTCGAAACGCACGCTTCGCTCTCTAACAGCTTGTTCCGCCCAGTAGTAAGCAAGCTCTTTGCTCTGGGTTAAAAATACCGGTTCGATGGATTCAGTGTACTTATTACCAATGGTTGCCATGGTACTTTTGGCCGCTTGCTTCATTGCTTTGTCGCCCGAGCGCTTTAGGCCGCTAAACGTAATGGAGCTTGCTAAGGAGGAGGATGTTCCATGATACCAAACATCGCCCGTTGCAAAACCGTCTTTTGTTAACAGATCTGTCGCGTCCTGTAGATAGCTTGGAATATCACTCATCATCATCATTCACCTATGGTTTATCAGTTAAACAAAAGGCGACATTCAATGAAGAAGGTCGCCTTTTGAAATACTTTACGCTTTTAATGAAAAAAGCTTAACTAGCCAGTCTCAAATTAAGAGAACTGGTTAGAAGTATTATTCGCGCCGCCAGCTTTAAGCGCGTTCTCACCAGCAAAGTATTCTTTGTGGTCGTCGCCCATGTCTGAACCAGACATGTTCTGATGCTTAACACATGCGATACCTTGACGGATCTCTTTACGCTGTACGCCAGCTACGTAGCCTAGCATACCTGCTTCACCAAAGTACTCTTTAGCCAGGTTGTCAGTAGACAACGCCGCTGTGTGGTAAGTCGGTAGAGTGATCAAGTGGTGGAAGATGTTCGCTTCACGAGCTGTATCAGATTGGAATGTACGAATCTTCTCATCAGCACGTGCAGACAATTCAGATTCATCATACTCAGCGCTCATTAGGGCAGCACGGTCGTAAGAAGAGACGTCTTCACCAGCTTCAACCATAGCGTCAAATGCTTGTTGACGGAAGTTTAGCGTCCAGTTGAAAGAAGGCGAGTTGTTGTAAACTAGCTTCGCATCAGGAATCTCTTTACGTACTTCGTTCATCATATCAGCGATGTCTTGAACGTTTGGCGTTGCAGTTTCGATCCAAAGAAGGTCAGCACCTGCTTTAAGAGCTTCGATACTGTCAAATACACAACGCTCTTCACCAGTACCTTTACGGAATTGGTATAGACCAGAAGGTAAACGCTTAGGACGTACTAGCTTACCGTTACGGTTGAAGCATACATCGCCTTCAGCCATGTCAGCTACGTCAATTTCTTCAACGTCTAGGAATGCATTGTATTGATCGCCTTGATCGCCAGGCTCTTTAACAACAGCGATCTCTTTAGTAAGGCCAGCACCTTCAGAGTCAGTACGTGAAACGATAATACCGTTGTCGATACCAAGCTCCAAGAAAGCATAACGCAATGCACGAATCTTAGAATGGAAGTCAGCGTGAGGAACAGTAACTTTACCGTCTTGGTGACCACATTGCTTTTCATCAGCAACTTGGTTTTCGATCTGTAGTGCACAAGCACCAGCTTCGATCATTTGCTTAGCCATGATGTAAGTTGCTTCAGCGTTACCGAAACCAGCATCGATGTCAGCAATAATTGGCACAACGTGAGTCACGTGGTTGTCAACTTGATCTTGGATTTCAGCTGCTTTAGCAGAATCGCCAGCTTCATTAGCGGCGTCTAGTGCGCGGAAAAGACCGCCTAGTTCACGTGCATCAGCTTGACGAAGGAATGTGTATAGCTCTTCTACTAAAGACGCAACAGTAGTCTTCTCGTGCATAGATTGGTCAGGAAGTGGACCGAAATCAGAACGTAGCGCAGCTACCATCCAACCAGAAAGGTACAAGTAACGACGGTCAGTTTGTCCATTGAAGTGCTTCTTAATGGAGATCATTTTTTGTTGGCCGATAAAACCGTGCCAGCAACCTAGAGACTGAGTGTATTTAGTCTTGTCGGCATCAAATGCAGTCATGTCAGCGTTCATGATATCAGCAGTATATTGTGCTATATCAAGACCCGTCTTGAATTTGTTTTGCGCGCGCATACGAGCAACTGATTCAGGGTTGATAGTCTCCCAAGAGCTACCTTTAGAATTGATAGCGCTAGCTGCGTTATCGATATCAGAAGAATATGACATGTTAAGTAATTCCTTAAATGTATGTAGTGGAAATCGCCCCGACCAATAACAGAATCAGAGGGTGGCGTTTGACTTCGAGAGCTAGTCTATCCAAGCAGGCCAAATAAATTAAATAAATAATTGATATGTTCAGTATTTATTATGTGAATGTCATAGTGTTTTTTGATTGTAACCTTTTGAAAACATTGATAATAATAACGTTCATTGCTGGCGCTTTTACTCTCGATATGGTGAAAATTAAAGTATAGGAGAATAACGCTAGCTGCTTAGACTTGTTGGTCATAGTCGTGAGGAGGAATATTCGGTTCTCCTATAACACTGATTGTTAGTTTTCTCATCATTCCTTTCGTTGCAATCGTCTTTATCAAATCCAATTAGGGAAATTAACTTAGGTAAGTGGCGTTTGCGTGTTTTGCGTAGTCCAAGAGGAATGTTTATGTTGAAGTATTTGAGGGTACCCGCATTAGCGGTGGCAATGTTTGGATTATCAGGCTGTAATCACTCAACGGTATATCCGTTATTTGATGTTGAAGCCAATGTTGTGCCAGTGCCAAATGATCTTATGTTTGCTGCTGAGTCGACTGGCGATGGAACCTTGTACGCGGGGAGTGACCCTTCTAATCCGGTAGTAACAGGGTTAGATTTTATGGATGGCGCTTCCGTCATTGCCCAAATTGATATCCCGTTTAGCGGTAGCTTAGATGTCAATCAACTTTTATCCGCCGATACCTTTATATCAGTCGAGGGGGAGGTGATTCCTAACCCATATCAAAATGTTTTTCTGTTGCCTCTTGTATTTCCAGGGGGAGACAGTGTGGTAACGGCTTCTCTTAATGAGGAGAGTGGCAATAGATCTATTGAACAGGCTGGTTTTTTAGATCAATGGATGTATGAAGGCGCCACAAGAAACGGAGATGTTGCGTTACTCGATCAGTTGGTGGAAAAGCACTCGGTACGAGTGGAAATTATTAGTCTAAATGGTGAACAAGATAATGTACTACGTTTATCACCTTTAACGCCATTGGTGGCAGAGACAAAGTATCTATTAGTCGTGACCAAATCCCTGGTTGGAAAGGACGGTGTTGAGATTGGTGAATCACCAAACTATGCGCTGTTAAGTGATAATGGATCAGAAGTTATTCCCGGGTCGGCAAGCTCACAGGTTAGGCCTGCTGTTATTCAATGGGAGCATTTAGCTCAACAATATTTTTCATTTATGAATTCATCGTATAAGAAAAGTGATGTAGATTTCGTCGCTCCAGAAGGTATTGCCTTGGCGTATAGTTTTACTACCGGCGGTACTAGCACCGTCATGGAAAGTATGGCGTCCCCAGCGTTATATTTTGAAAATCAAATAACCGTTAAAACCAAACAAGATGCGATAAAGAAAATGGCCATTGGCAGCTATAATTTAAGCGGCATTTTGGCTGGCGGCGCAGGAAATAATGTTGCTACTAATAATAGTCCCGATTACGATATTCAGGTAAATGCATTGCTGCATAAAATGCTGACGTGTGAGTCAATATTGGTTGACGGTTGTAATGATGATGGGATTAACCATACATATTACAGAGGGTTCTTGGCAGAGCGCATCGCTGCTGGTGAGGACGAATTCGCTGATTATGTAGAAGAGCCAGAAACAGTACATTTATTACAGCGTGCTGTGGCGGACGCTGCAGTAACAATAAAAAATACCAACGAGAATTCTGTTAAACATCAGGCGGCACTCATGGTTGGTGCACTTGAAGGACAATTACCCACACCGGAAAGTCAAGCGAGCTTGTTTTATCGCAAGGATTGTTTGGGTTCCTCGGCAACAGGGTGTAATGATCCTATTAACCCTTTTTTTCCGGCACCAGCCTATGTTGCTCAAGGGCAAATTACCCTTCCTTACTATTTGCAAACACCTATTAGGGCCGAGGATGAGGTCAACCCCAATCCTATCGCATTAGGGTCTTGGGTGGCTGATACAGAACTTCAGGAAAACCTACATGCCCCAGCGTCTGATATGGTTACCTATCGTTTTCCTTTTCCAAAACAGCAAGCCTCGTTGAGGGTACCTATTGTTGCTGTTTATCCAAATGAGGCGGTGCTCTCGGTATCCGGCCAATCAAAACCGGAAGCAGGGTGGCCGGTAATCATTTATCAACACGGAATTACCACGTCTAGAAGTATGGTATTGCCTATGGGGGACGCGTTTGCGTTTAGCTGTGTTGACAGTCGAGATCCTACATTGTCGACACCAACCGGAGCGCCCTGTTTCGCAACGGTTGCGATTGATCAGGCATTACATGGCATTGATACAGACGGTAGTTTTATGATGCGTAGTGTTAACGATCCGGACGCACCTATTGAGCCGAATATGGGGGGTAACATACCATCGGCTGATCTAATGGAGCGTCATTTTAATTTCACTGCAAATGAAGTGGGTATGCCAATCCCTATGGACTATGTTGCTGATACTGGAAGTTCCGGTAGTTTATTTACGAGCCTGTTTCGTTTCGCGACTTCACGGGATAATTTACGACAGACAACGATTGATTTGATGAATGTATCGGCGTCGTTAGGAGACATGGATATTGACGGTGACGGCATTATTCCAGATTTGGATATTAACCGCGTGTATTTTGTCGCTCATTCTCTGGGCGGTATTAATGGTGCGCCGTTCTTAGCAGTGAATAGTGAGTTAACGGCAAAAAATGCCGTTACATCGATGCCAGCTATTAAAGCCGCGGCGTTACTTAATGTTGGCGGTGGTGTGGCTAAGTTATTGGAAAACTCCCCTGATAAGGGTTTTGGCGCTGATGTGGTAATACCGGTGCTTGCGTCTGTGGGATTAACTCAGGGAACGTCTGCATTTGAAACCTATATGTCAGTATTCCAAGCGGTTACAGATTCTGCTGATGCAATGAACTACGGAGCGATACTGAGAAAAAATGAGAATATGGGGCTGTTATTAACCGAAATTATAGGAGGAGGCGATGATATGGTGCCTGACCTAGATAACCCTTTTCAACAGGTTATGGCACAGGTTGAATCAGATCAGACGGTTGGTAATGATGCGGATATAAACGCATGGCCCGTTACCAATATAGGTCCCTACGCAACAGTGCTTGAAAATGGCTTTGTGATTTCTGCGTTGCCTGCACCATTAACAGGAACGGAACCCTTGGCGGCGGAGCTTGGTGCGATTAAGACAAAGGAAACTATCATAAATGGTAAGCCAGTTGTTGCCATTACTCGCTTTACCAAGGGGTCACATGGCACGCCGGTTACAGCGGGATTACAGCAAGCGAATGGCAGGATTATCGATAGATTTAGCAGCTCTGATGTATTTATAGAAATGCTATCTGAGATGGTTCTTTTGTTTGCAAGTGATGGTTTAGCTATCGATGTATCGGATTCAACGGTTGTTGAAGACTAATCGCCAGACTTTGTAGCAATTACCCTCAGCTTATTCTAGCGAGGGTAATTGCGTCTTCAGGGCATTGGGTAACACAAATCCCACACCCGTGACAGGCATCTATATTAGTCACTAGTGCCTGTTGCCACCCGTGTACGAACCCTTTTACTTTTCCAATGATGTTTAAGCCTTTTCTATCTTCAGGCGGTAATGTGCCGATGGTAAAAACGTCATAAGGGCATACTGTTGCGCAATCACCTTTTCCTTCGCACCGGTTTCGATTAATAACGGGTTGGATTGCTCCGGATCTAATATTTTTCGATGAATCTGTCATTGCGTATTGCTCTGCGTGGTTAATAACACTGGTTATTTATCTAACCACACGGAGTAGAGTGTAAAACAGAGTAAAATGGGCACATTACTTGTTCCCGTAAGGCTATTGAAGTCTGCTTTAATGATATCTTTTCTTTACCCTTGAGTGATGGGTGTATAGCATTCAGCTATATTTGTGTAAATCGGCTTTATAGAAACAGACATAATTCGGGAATTTGATGAAAAAACGTACCATTACCACTGTCATACTGATAATTGAAATATTGTCTGTTTGTCTTTTTGTATTTTATCCCTCGCCCATAGAGTCCGTTGCGTGGAAGCCATCTCGTATACCTGCGCTACAGGGCGTATTAGAAAGGAATTCAACACTTCGTGAAACTGAAGTATTTGGTGTGGGGGATCTAGATGCTCCAGAAGACGTGGCTATAGACCAAAATGGCATGATTTATACGGGTTTAGAAAACGGTGATATTGTGAAAGTTGGCCTTGATGGAAGTATCACCCCTTGGGTTAATACCGGTGGTAGGCCGCTGGGCATGATGTTCAACCACAGTGATAACCTTGTTGTGTGTGATGGCGATCGTGGATTGTTATCTATCAATAAGGCAGGTGAAATATCGGTATTAACAGATCAGGTTGACGGAAGTCGGATTAACTTTGCGCATAATCTTGATATAGCGAATGACGGAACAATTTATTTCACTGAAGCATCAAGCAAATGGGAGCGAGATAAGTATTTACATGACCTTATGGAGACAAAACCTCACGGCCGATTGTTAATGTATGACCCTGTTAGCCGCATGACCAGTGTTGTAATGGAAGGTTTGTATTTTGCGAATGGCGTAGCGTTGTCATCGGATGGGCGTTTTTTGCTTGTTACTGAAACCTGGCGTTATCGTGTGATGAGGTATTGGCTTAAGGGTGATAAAGCGGGTACGTCGGCTCAGTATATGGGTAACTTGCCAGGATTTCCGGCAGGTATATCTAATCAGAATAATCATTTCTGGTTATCAATGGTCACTCTGCGAAACCCAGTGTTGGATAAAACACATGAGACCCCTTGGCTAAAAGATGCATTGGCAAAGTTGCCTGAGTTTTTGACACCTGAACCGATACCTTATGGACTGGTTTTAAAGGTGAAAGAAACAGGGCCAATTGAGCTCAGTTTACATGATGTTGGTGGAGAGGTTATTCAGGGTATCTCGTCTGCAGTTGAAAAAGAGGGGTATTTATATTTTGGTACTTTTAAAGGCGATAGAGTAGGGCGTTATAAACTGAAAGAAGAACCTTCACTTTAAGATACATGCCCAGCGGGTATACATTAAGGTATACCCAGGGTCACTGCTGTCCCACAGTTTCATAACATCGACAACTGTTTGTTTTTATCTGGCTCGTCATCAATTGGTGGCGAGAACAAATCGTACAAATTTCTTCGATCAAAAAGGTTCAGC
>MAAL01000044.1:0-256 GCA_002163245.1 Gammaproteobacteria bacterium 42_54_T18
GGCCAGGGTTTGGTACATACCGGCAATTTCTTTCACCTGCGCCACACACAAGGGGCACCAATTACCACGGTAAAAAATCATCAAGGTGGGCTTAGTGGATAGATCTTCTCGACTCACCGTCTCACCGCTTGGTGTAAACAAGGTAAAGTCAGGCAAAGACTCACCCACTGACAAAGCTTTATTTTTTTGGCCACCAAAACTGGAATACCAAAAAAGGTACAGGCTCCACCCTAACCAGGCCGTAGCCACAAAAATA
>MAAL01000044.1:305-1084 GCA_002163245.1 Gammaproteobacteria bacterium 42_54_T18
GCCACAAAAATACCCGCCACAAAATTGGCTTCTGTGAAAGCCAGGTAACTGGCGGCCACTGCCAAAATAATCGTGCTGATGGTCCACTTGGGCAGCAAGGCAGTGGTGCGAGCCTGGGGGCGAAGAAATAACCAGCCAAAAAATCCGCCGCCCACCCCATGCAACACAGCCACTAGCGCCATGGCTTTCGACCCCGTTTGCAGGTAATCCATCATTGCCCACACCATCACCACGGGTAAGTATGTGCAATAACTGGATATGAAAATCGATTTTAGTTTTTTCATTGATGCATCCTTTTTATGATCGGTTTTAGGGCCTTAAAATTAGGCCATTAATTGTTGCAACAGGTCTTGTAAGTCCTTAACGATGACTTGATTGGAAACACCTTCTCTTTGGCGAACTCGCGCGCCTTTTATTTGGGTGGCCATGATGCTGGCCGCTGTTTGCGGAGAAAGCTTCATTGAAGCGGCTTCCTGGACATCTAAAAAACAGCGTTCAAAACCCGCCTCCATCTTGGTTAATACCGTGCTGGACAAGTGTTTTACATCACACACCACCCGGTCGTCTTCACATAACGTATTGACCATCAGGCAACCCAGCTTTGACATGTCGGAATCAGCGAAAGAAAGCTGTAGGAAACTGCCCATACGTTGCTGGGCGGGTTTTGCGACATTTAACAAGGTCCCGGAAAATAGCTGATCGACCAGACCTGAATAGGCCTCAAGGCAACGTTTAAACAAGGCATCTTTATCCCCTACCGAGTTATAAAGCGTGCCGCG
>MAAL01000060.1 GCA_002163245.1 Gammaproteobacteria bacterium 42_54_T18
AACCTTTTTGATCGAAGAAATTTGTACGATTTGTTCTCGCCACCAATTGATGACGAGCCAGATAAAAACAAACAGTTGTCGATGTTATGAAACTGTGGGACAGCAGTGTGTTAGTGCATATAGATGCAATTCAATCCAATTTGGTATCCATATGCACTTGAAGATATTTCACCATGCCTCAGTGTACCGCCGCGTTAAACTCCTTGATAAATCCAGCCCCAGTACCGCGACAAATCAGCGAATCAGGGTGAACGGCTATCGGATGCTCTACATCATGAGGATAAGGATCAATTCCCAATTCTTCAAAGACAGTATAAGCATCAGGATAGTAGGCAATGAAAGCATCAATACGACCAGAATCAATCTTCTTTATATTGGTTTTAATATCAGAAACCAACTTTGGAGAAATCCCCGATGCATCAAACTTCTTTCCATAAGGCATACCGTTTCTAGCACCAACATTTTTCCCTGCAAGTCCCTTTAGGTCACTAATAATTGCTTCCCCTTTGCCAGTAAAAATATACACCTTCGCAACACTCATTGCTTTGGTGACGACAACATTGTCTCCATATTCATAAAAATCTGGATTCTTATTAGCAGGACTTAAACAACAATTATTACACTTAGTAAACTCAGCCTCAGCTCTAGCAGGCGGCAATACCACAACCTTTGCCTTTCCAGATTGAACAACAGCCTTGCTAATAATTTTATCATATTCCCCCTTGCCATCTTTTTGGTGGAGCCCTGGTATATCGAGTGCAAAGACAGAAACCTCTGATTGAACAGTGGTAGAGAATAACGCTATAAATACAAATACTATTAGATTACTTTTCATGATATTTCTCTCATGCCCAAATGTCAGTAAAACCTAATATTAGACCATCTCGGAATAAACGCTTAAAAAACAAACGCAAAAGATGAGCAGCTAGCTTTGCCACCAACCTCCTAGCTAGATTTTTTAATTACCCGACGTCGTAGTTCCACAATTCATATCGACAGATATTCTCAAACCCCATTCGCTGATAAATAGGCTGCCCCATAGCGGAAGCTTGTAAAATCACATTGCTATACCCTTGTTGTAGCGCTTCACGAACAGCATGCCAAGTTACTAGCTCACCATAACCTTTTTTCCTCGAAGCCTTTCCTGTTGCAACCCAATATATACCCGCAACTTCTGGAGTATTTACTAGCATTGACGTCGATACGGGAATACCTTCGACAAGAGCAAGATACAAATGTACGTTGGGTTGAGCGATAAAATCGGTATTTAAAATTTGTCGAGCTAACCATTCCGGCAGTTCGTATGCCTCACAAACCAAGGTGATGTATTGTGACAATTCGTCCTCAGTACTTGGCTGGATAACAGATAACACATCATTATTGACTGGAAGCTCACGATCGTCGGGAAAGGTCATTCCAGGCAAGACCGTCTCCAATACAAAACCCTGTTCCTTAAACAAGTCTCTACTTTGCACTGACCAGGGCTCATGTACACAAAATTGAAACGACTTATTAATTTTTGAAAAATAGTCTTTTGCAACGGTTATATCTTGCTCCGTGACTATTCGTTGAGATGATGTGAATACCGTATTAAAAAAGGGAATTGAAATGCCGCAATTGGTAATCACGAGGTCATCTAGGATTTGTATTTCACCCTTAGGTGATGTGGCCATCATTTGCTGCCAGGCGTAGATAAAATTATTGTCTGCATTAAAAATGCTTCGATCTACTCGTTGGTCCGCTGGCTGGTTTGTCTGCAATGAGGGTTCCATGTTAAGTCCTTTTATTTAGGAAGATATCCTCCGTAAAAATTACCCTATCAAGCAGGTGATGTCGACAAGTTCCTGCTCCCTCGATTATAAAAACGTTAAACCTAATCGAGGGAGCAAGCACTTCCTGTCAAGACAGAACCTTATTTTGATTCAAACAGATCTAATACTCATAAAAAGGGATTCGCAAAAAGCAGCATCACACCAATCCCTATCGCTATCATGGGTACCGCTTCTAAGGTGCCTGCCATTAAAAAGGCTTTTACCTGGAGTTTTTCTGCCGCCTCAGGCTGACGCGCGACGCCCTCTACAAAGCTTGCACCCACCCTACTAATACCAAGACCTGAGGCTACAGCTGCACCTCCTATCATCAACCCTGAAGTGATTAAGCTTGCTGCAATTACCATTTCCGATTCCATTAGCTTCTCCTCGTTGTGTTTATCTCTTGAGACTCATGTGACCCACACGGCTTAGTGGTTTTCTTTATTACCGTTTTAATATACAGTGTTTCCAAACCAAGGATAATCCCACAAAATAAAATAACATTGTTTATATATATGAACAGTTGAGAGGTATTATGAGCCGATGGGAAGGGTTCGAGGAGTTTGTTCAAGTTGTTGATACTGGAGGGTTTTCTGCTGCGGCTCGAGCAACAGGTGCATCAAAAGGTCATATTAGTCAGCAAATTAGCCGCCTCGAAGATCGATTGGGAGCTCGCTTACTTAACCGCACCACAAGAAAGATATCATTGACCGATGTCGGTGAAGAATTTTACGACAGATGCACTCGTATCATTGAAGAGCTGGATGAGGCAGAGCGCTCCGTATCGTCTTTACAGAGTGAAGCAAAAGGCATTCTACGAATCAGTACCCCTAGCCTTCTAGGTGAAATACACCTTGTTCCAGCACTCGCTGAATTTCAAAAAACACATCCCAAATTAGAAATAGAATTAAACTTCAGCAGTCGCAAAGTGGATCTTATTGAAGAAGGCTACGATCTTGTTATTCAGTTAGGCAAACGCACCGATATCAACGTTGTTAATAAACCATTATGCCGTACTCGTTTCCATGTAGCAGCCAGCCCTGATTACTTGGAAGACCACGGAGTCCCAAAAAAACCATCTGATTTAAAACAACACAATTGCCTGATGTTCACGCATCTTGGCCAGAGTAAACCGTGGAAATTTGTGAGTGCTAAGGGAAAAAAGCAAGAATCTGTCAAAGGAACATGGCGCAGCAGTAGCGGAAACGCACTTAGGGCAGCGGCTATTCAAGGTTTAGGGCTTGTTTACCTTCCTGATTATTATATTGCAGACGATATCAAATCTGGAAAATTACAGATGATATTGTCAGAATGGAGCGCTGTAGAAAGGGATATTGTGGTGATTTACCAAGAACGTCGCCACTTATCCGCAAAAACTCGATTGTGTACAGAACACTTAATGAAACATTTTGAATCCGTGCAGTCTTTTGGATAGATAACGCAAGCCCCCCTTTAAGCATCATTTGCTGAGAGCCTTTCTAGAGCCCTCTTTGCTGAGAAAGAAAACGTTGTTCCACCGCTTTACCAGCAAGCCCATAACCCTCCACTTTGGTATGTTGACTCATCGTTAAAGAGCCAAATAGACGATCCCACACTGCCAATGTTGCGCCAAAATTCTTGTCAATATGCTCTGGTGCAACACTATGGTGTATTTGATGTTGCGCGGGGCTAACAACCCAACGTTCAAAGTAACCAAATCCCAACCACACGCTACTATGACGCAAATTAGAACCCGCCATGTTAAATAAAAAACCCGTGATGGTGGCGCCAAACACCGTATATGGATGAATCCCGTTATCAAAAAAGTAAATAAACATAGCGCTCACAAAACCAATAACCAATAAACTACGAATACTATTCACGAGCATTTCCGCCCAATGAATCCGATATAACGTCATAGGGGTGAGTATTGTTGCGCTATGGTGAATGGCATGAAAACGCCAAAACAGCGGAACTTTGTGATACAGGTAGTGAACAAAGAAACGACTAAAATCTTCCACCAAGAACAACACCAAAGTAAATAAAACCGTTACCGTCATCTCTGGTAACTGCCAGAAATCTCCGGCACCAAACCACCTGTACAGTATCCGGTTAATGGTAATTGCTAATGCTACCCCTCCCCCTAGCACCGGTACAACCAACGCTACACGAAGAATGTGGTTCAAAAAAAACCAATAAAAATCAATACGACTCGATGGATGAAGCCACAACTTCCAGCTCAGTGCCTTCGCCAATTGTCGGGGAAGGTGTTCCCGACGAGCCATACCCAAGCCGAACGCTATCACTGCGCTACTGAGTAAATATAACCAATATATACGCTTTTGAGGGTCAATAAAATATTGCGCAGACTCCAACCCAATGAATAACAGCTGCTGTAATCCTTCCATTATCTCAATCATGTCATCTCAGGTATCGTTGTCCCTGCATCAAATTGACCACATTCTAGCCAACACAGGCAATCATTGATATAACGATAATGATAACAATAACGATAACAATAACGCTATTGCTAATAATAATCAGAATGATTATCATCCCCATATGATTAACAATTGTACTTAGGGGAAGAAGAATGTCCAAGTTAAAAGTTTTTTTGGGGGTCGCTGCACCTGTTGCTGTGGTCAGCATAATCACGGCATGTGGCGGCGGTGGTAGCAGTAGCAGCACCGCAGCTCGAAGCGTTAGCGCAGCTGATGTAACATCAAACTACGTTGATATCGCTTACGCTATGTATTCTGACTCTTTAAGCACCGCAGAATCGCTACAAACCGCTGTCACCGCTTTATTAGCAACACCAACAGAAGACAACTTGGAGCTAGCCCGCGCCGCATATAAAGCAGCCCGAGTTCCTTACCAACAAAGTGAGATTTTACGCTGGGATACTGATATCACTCTCGGTAGCAATACTGGAGATGCTGGCATCGAGTCCGTTGACGAATGGGAAGGTCAAGTAAATGCCTGGCCATTAGCTGAAGGTCTAATTGATTACGTTGACGGCGGTGACGGCAATAACATCATTTCAGGTGTAGAAACAATCGATAGTGCTTACCTTATGGCACAGAATGGTGTTGATGATAACGACGCCAACGTCGCCACCGGTGTTCACGCCATTGAGTTTTTACTGTGGGGCCAGGACCTTAACGACACAGAAGCCGGCTCTGGTGAACGTCCCGCTACCGACTATGATACCGGCGCAGGTTGTACCAACGGAAACTGCGATCGTCGCGCACAATATCTAGAAGTTGCGACTGAACTGCTTGTTAGCGACCTCACTAACATGGTCGCAGAGTGGTCTCCTGCTGCCGTATCCACTGATGGCACTCTTGCATATAACTTCGTAAACCATGACGATGCAATCGCCTACATTGCAGGTTCAATGAAAGTAATGGCAGACGACGAGCTTGCCGGAGCTCGCATGGGATCAGCCCTAGAACTCGGCGATACTGAAGAAGAGCACGATTGTTTTAGTGATTTAAGCCATGTTGCAATCTACAACAACTTTCAGGGCATCAAGAACGCGTTCTACGGTACTTACAGTAGCGCAAATGGGGATAGCACTATAAGTGGAGCAAGTTTTGGTACGCTACTCAAGCAAACAGATTCCAATACTTACAGCACAATTGACGCAGCATTTACTAGCATCGAAGCTAAAATGGCAGCCATCCAAACACTAGGTGAGACAGCTGATCCGATCCTGAAGTTTGATCAAATCATTGGCCTTGGTGAAGGCAACGAACATTACGATAATGCCAACGCTGCCAGCTTAGAACTTGTTGAGCTGGGCATTGAGCTAGATTTAGCGCGCCAAGCATTAGCCTTAGCAGAACTAAACACTGGCGGTGGTGGTGACGGGGATTAATCCCACCCTCAGCGAATAGAATAACGCTGTACGCCAATAGGAAAACAAGCGCCAGCTTAGAGAGCACTCTCTTGCCCGCGCTTGTTTTCCTATTTTACACCGAGAATAACCAACATAGACACCATCATGAAGTTATCTACCCTCCCTCTTTGTTTATCTAGTTGCCTGTTAGTTGGCTGCGGCTCAGGTGGCAGCAGCAGCGATACCACACAGCAAGATCATGCCCTACAAATTGAGCACCTTTCCGCCGGCGACACCAGCGTAACTTTCTCAAACCCAAGCGCCTTTTCTCAACATGTCGCAAATATGTCCGATGCTGAACGAATCAGACGATTTAATCTTGGTGATGATTTTTTTGAAAACCCCTGGGTTGAAAAGCAAGCCAGCACCGAACTAAGGGATGGTTTAGGCCCCCTGTTTAACAACAACGCTTGTCAAGACTGCCACATACGTGATGGCCGTGGACACGCTCCCAACGTATCAGCAACAGAAGATGGCACTAACTTTTCCAGCATGCTGATCCGGGCCTCCCGCAGCAGCATCAGCGACGCAAATTTACAAGCCATGCAGAACGGTACCCTGGCAAATGTCGGTGATAGCAGTGTCGGGGGGCAATTACAGCAGAACGCTATATTTGCTATCGAAAAAGAAAGCACCTTACGAGTAAGCTACACTCCTGTCACCATCACCTTTAACGACGGATACACCGTTGAGCTTCGCAAACCGCAATGGCACCTAACGAGTAACTATGCTGACCAAGGTTACGATTTTAATGCCGACACCGTCTTTTCTGCCCGAGTTGCCCCACCAATGATAGGGCTAGGGCTATTGGCGCTTATCCCTGAAGCCGACATCCTTGCCAATGAAGACGTTAATGATACCGATCAAAATGCTATCTCAGGCAAAGCAAACCGCGTTAAAAATCACGTCAGCGGCCAAGTAGAACTTGGGCGATTTGGCTGGAAAGCAGGCCAACCCACCCTTCGACAACAAGCAGCAGGTGCCTTTGTTGGCGACATGGGCCTAACCAGCGAAATTTTTCTCGATGAAAATTGCTTATTACATCAAGACGACTGTCTGACGTCACCTAACGGTAATGGTGATAGCTCAAGAGACTATGACTTTGAAGTCTCTTCTGGCGTATTGGATCTCATCGAATTTTATTCCCACAACCTAGCTGTGCCTGTTCGCCGAAACGCCTACGGCGAGAATGTACAAGAAGGAAAGGCATTGTTTGCACAAGCCGGATGTAATAGCTGCCATGTTGAAAGCTATCAAACAGCAAGCAGCGAAGAGCATCCTGAATTAGCAAACCAAACAATTTTTCCATACAGCGATTTGTTATTGCATGACATGGGAGAAGACTTGGCAGATTTCACAGTCGACAATGTAAGTGTCGCCGACACTGTGTTGGTTGAGTATCAAGCTAATGCAAAAGAATGGCGCACCCCCGCTCTTTGGGGATTAGGGTTAACCCATACCGTTGATCCAGAGGCAACATTCTTACACGATGGACGTGCTCGCACTATAATGGAAGCTATTCTTTGGCATGGTGGTGAAGCACAGAGTGCGAAGAATGCCGTTCTGGACTTTGACAATGAAGAGCGTGATGCACTGATAGAATTCTTGTCAGACTTGTAACGCTTAACCAATAAAAAAGGGGCTATATACGAAAGTACATAGCCCCTTTTTTATTGGTTTTCTGCAGCTTCAGCATAGCCCTTCCCTACCATGTAGAAGTAGTTTGTCATCCAAGCGTTGACCCCACACACGCCGCGTTGGAGATTGATCTTACGACTTTCCCGTAATACCAATAATAACGATTCGCACTTACATTGGTATTTCTGTATATTTGCCCTGGAAAAGAGTTGGTATGTATACCGAGTGCTTATTAGACAAACCTCCCCTTTGTGAATTTATTACGTTTAAAATATTACTAATGAGGTTCTGTGTGAAAGTTAAACGCTTTTTTCGTATCTTCTTTTTTGCAATTTATTTACTAATTTCCGCATGTGGAAGCTCCTCGGGAGAGGCTGTCAATGTAAATAGTACCGACAAAGCAACCGACATCGGTGACCCGACATCACCAAACGAGAACCAAACAGACAACTCCAATCAATTACCACGTATTGAAACTATAAATAACTTCATAGTTACTGAAGGTAGTGTATTTCAATTAGTGGCAAGTGCTAACGACCCTGACGGCCAAATTTCGACCTATCAATGGCAGCAGCTAAAAGGTCCTACCATTGAACTATTCGAAACCAAAACCAATACATTAACACTTCGCGCACCAGAGGTTAGTTTCGACACTCCACTCTTATTCGAATTAACCGTCTCCGATAATCAGGGGGCTACAACGTCTGAGCAGTTTACGCTGACAGTGGTTCAAACATCAAATCGCGCACTTATCACGGGAACCGTTAGTTTCGACAGACTCCTACATAACATTACCACCAATGCTTGGGATACAAGTCATGTTCAGCAACGCCCATCGCGAGAAATCCTCGTTGAATTAGTTGCAGGCGACAGCGTCATTAACAGTACGTTTACCGATATATATGGCACCTACAAATTCCCCCTTCCATCCTATGTAAACTATCCTACTGTTCGGGTCCGAGCGTCTGCGACACTTCGCTCCGACATAAAGTGGTTAGTTGACGTTAGAAATAACACCGATTATAACAACGACACGAAACAGTACCCCCTATACAGTATTGAAAGCGACATTATTGATTTAGAAAAAGCGACCCTCCTTACTGAAGAAGATATTGTTAGTGAAGCGGCATTTAGAGCCTGGCTATCAATGCTGGTTATCGATATCAATACCGATAGTACATCGAGAGACGCTGCGCCCTTCGCCATTCTAGATACCACTTACACTATTCTGCAGCACCTTAATAATGAATGGGACCCCTCTGCCATATTCCCTGACCTAACGGTCTATTGGAGTAAAAATAATACTGCGGAAGAAGGAAATTTCAATGAAGGTAAAATTAGCGCCGCTCACTATAAACGAAGCGAAAGGGCCATAGTCCTAAAAGGTGACATCAATAACGATGCAGATGAATATGATGAAATGCTGATCGGCCATGAATTTGGTCACTTTTTCCAAAGCGTTTTTTCACGAGATCACTCTGTAGGGGGAATTCACACCTTTAGTGATCATTTAAATATGAGCGTTGCCTTTAGCGAAGGTTTTGCGACCGCATTTGCAGGTATGGCTTTAAAGCAGTCCGTTTATAGAGATGGTTCACTTCAAGGTGGATTTCATGTAGACCTCGAAAACAATACAATTGACACCGTCGGCTGGTATAACGAAACATCAGTAGCATCCCTTCTTTACGACCTTTATGACAGTACTAACGAAAGCGTTGATAACACCAGTCTAGGAATGGCCCCTATATTAGACACTATGCGTAACGAAATCCCTTCACAATCTGCCAAAACCAGCATCTTTAGTTTTATGGCAGGGCTCTACCACATAGAACCAGAAATAGAGCCCGACGTGGAAAACCTTTTACTAAACAACCAAATATCGCCTTACGAACTCGATCCTTACGGCACCACTGAAACAAATAATGCTGGTGTAGCCAGCTTGCTGCCTATTTACAAAAACATAACCGTAAATGGAAACAGCGTAACCGTCTGCAGCATCGATGACTTTATGACATATGAATACAACGCCAACAAACTTGGAGCACGACAATACCTACGCTTTTCCGTAGATGAGGACACCGCTTCGGAAGTGCACAATATATACGTTGAAGGTGATTTTGGGAGAGACCCTGAAGTTTCCATCTATTACCAAGGAGAGCAACTTAACTCTGCAAGAAACCCAAACGGAGCCAATGAACTACTCATACTTAGCCTCGACAGAGGGGAGTATGTTATTGAAATCGGCGATTTCTTTAACTTAACGATCCCACTGGGTGAAACTTGCTTTACCGTTAGCATTACCACTGACGACTAAACACTCATATAACAGAGCACTTTACTTTTACATTCACCCAATAACCGCCAAAGTGCAGAGTGCTAAGAATACGGCACTGGCCTTCGACAATAAAGAGATGGTAGCGCACACTGAATCGATGGATTATTCACTTCGTCACACAGTAGGAAAAATTATTTATGGAAATAAATCAGAAAACCAATGATTTTATTTTACTGTGTACTTTTCTAAGTTCATTTTCATCATCATTAAAGCCATAACGAATAACAATTAACGCATTACATATCTCAATTATTTCATTACGATTAACCGAAAAATATGCCGCTGCCCTAAGCTTATAATTCTCAGGGCCTTCACAAGGGTTTATCTCTAACCCTTGTGAAGCCAGTTTTTTCTGAAAAAACTGATAAACATCCAATGAATCTAAAATTTTTCTTTTCGTTGAATAATATGCATAACAACAATAGACCATAAATAAAAATACAATAGAACTCGGCAGCATCCAAAACTTCAATCTATCAATACCTAAAGCGACGAGTAGCTGTTCTTGTAGCTGAACATTATAATGACGAAAAATCAGATCAATGCTTTCTTCTAAATTGCTTTTTAGCATATAGAAATAATCTACTTCCGCATTCTCAGCGACCTCATCGTCTACCCTAGGTTCGCTATATAACTCGCCAGTTGCAGGTACAATAACCGTAGACTGTCCAGAAACCGCTATGGTTGGATCCATTCTAAACCAATAATCCCCCGTCCAATACTCCACCCAAGCATGTGCCATCATGCTTGTTACCTCAATGCTGTTAGCAGCCCCAACTATTGCGCGACCACCACGAAATCCAGTAACTAAACGAGCGGGAACACCCGCCGCTCGCAAATATAACACTAACGAACTAGCATAATGTCCGCACTGCCCCACTTTACTCTCAAACACAAAGTCATCCAGAGACTGCTTGCCAGCCGAAGGAAAGCGATCTATATCGTAAGAAAAGCCAGCATGACTATAGTGAGACAATAATTTTTCCAATATAAGCGTTGGCTCTTTGCCTTTCATAGCACGACCAAACTTATACAATCTAGGGTTACTACCGGGCGGATAATACAAAGCAGCCTTCTTCTCAAATCGAGTAAGTCCCACTCTTCTTTTTGTTGCTCCTACTAAAATACTCTCGACATCATATGAAAAATCCTTATTTAACGAATCAACCGCTATCAATTGTTGATCACGTGTCATCAACGTCCCCTGAGGTCGGTAAACAGGAAAATCTAAGCCATACAGCCAACGTTTACCATGGGCTGGGATAACCATATGATAACGCGTTGTCGGATATTTATTCACGCCAAAAGAATCCACCCTACCCTCTTTCTGCCAGTGTTCACGCTGCTGCCACGTTTCACCATCGTAGCGCCAAAATACCGCTGCACGCCAATATAAAAAATCCATATCAGGCACAGTATCGTCAAAGGTCACGGTAAACAATGCTGTATCAACTTTACTTAACGAGGACAACTGATCCAAGTTGAATGTTTCAGCCTGAGCTTTAGCGGCTCTACCACCTGTCGTACTGGTGGATAATTTTCCCGAACTATCAAAAGACTCCTCTTGCGTACTAAACCACGAATTTACACCTTCAAGCTGCCATGAAAATAACACGGTAGGCAAGCGTGGAAACAAAAGATAACACACAACGACAAGTGGCAAAGAGAACAAGAGTAAACGAGAAAACAAAAAAACAAACGCCCACTTTACAACATTCACATTGTGATTATTCAGAGATATCAAGCTCATAGAAACAAACAGTAAAAACAAGAACAAATAACTAATGGAATCATAACCAGAAATAATAGACTCGGAAAACACAACTGTTGATATAAGAAAAACACCAATAGCATCGCGATGCGGGTTACCGTCACAAAATTTTAGCCAGGCCACCAAAATAACTAACCCATTAACGGTCAGTGGATGAAACCAGCCATAACGTCGATAGAGGTAAAAGGCCGCTACAAACAAGAAAAAAACCGAAAAGAGCCTAACAACAGTGGTTATTCTGAGAGTTTTTTTAATAAAAAACAAATGGAATTCACTTATCCCACAAATAACACAAAAATACCACCGACAAACAACCAACAAAAACGAAAGTAAAACAAACAGTAAAAACACACTACCAATAGTCACGAAATAAGGGTAGCTTGCAACAAGAAGCAGCCCAATCAGTAATGAAAAAGCGCTGGATGAAATCACCCTATCATGCTCAATTTTATACATTCTACACGGCCACCTTATCAGCCACTAGCGAACTACACCGGCGCAGGCCAAAAGAAACAGGTTCATCAGGACACCTAAAATTGGCAAGCAAAGCTATACATCGATCGAAGTGAAGACTACCACGACCTAACGGGACATTGTGTCCAGGAAAATCCAAACCATATTCAATGTTATTTTTATGCGCAAATACAATCTTATTTGTCAATGACACAATACGTTCCTCAACATCACCCTCCTCCTGGGTCCAAGCTAAAAGAAGATCATTATCGCTATCATTTCCTAATTCTTCCTCAAAGCTTCTAATAGTCAACCTATCTGTTTTAGAAAAATATGGCCAATAGATACGATTAATAGCATCGCCATTTTGATACTCTCGTAAGCCATCTAAGTTAAACTTATCGGATAAAACACCTTTACAATTAGAGTAATTTACAGAATCAACATAAACGGCATCTATTATGGGTAAACATAAAAACTCTAGGCCAAGATCAATTAACACATTAAAATTAAAAAAACCTATGGGGTAATCACTTGAAAGCCTTAACCCCTGCAAAAAATAGCTACCTCGACCTAAACCATCTAAATCAATCGTTATTGTTTTTTCACTATACGGTTCTAAGTCGAAAACACTTAAGGACCTTCCCTGTAAATCAATCGACAAAGTTGATCTAGCCAAGGAAGTTGGATTTTCAACAACAAAACTAAACCTTAGCTTTT
This sequence comes from Gammaproteobacteria bacterium 42_54_T18, assembly GCA_002163245.1. GTDB lineage: Bacteria > Pseudomonadota > Gammaproteobacteria > Pseudomonadales > Ketobacteraceae > 42-54-T18. The sequence goes on from MAAL01000060.1 coordinate 12,609, forward strand.
TATCTGCCCCCCCCCTTAATGTACCAACGCCTCTAAATTTTAGACCATATAAGTTTCTATGTGTAAACCACAAGCTAACAATAGACAAACTCAACAAAGAAAAAGCAAAAAACAGCGATAAGTTACTATTCACAGGATTAGTTAACGACAAGAAAACAATTGTTACTATTACGATCATAATAACAAAACCCATGGCTTCCAAATTAAATTCTCTACTTTTATTCGTAGATTTGTTTTTACTAAGAAACGGCGACATGGGACAAAACAATCTCGCTTGGCAATACGTCTTCTGGTACGTTTAATGTCAAACGATGATCTATAACGCTGGGTAATAACTCTTGAATATCTTCTGGTAACACATAACTCCTTTTATGAAAAAGTGCATATGCCTTTGCTATAGACAGTAAACCAACCAGGGATCGAGAGGATAATCCGTGAGAGAAATACTTGGATTTTCGAGAAAATTCAGCAATATCCAATATGTAGTCATATACTGCTTGCGAGCAGTGCTGTTGCTTAACGATGTTTTGTAATTGAATAAACTCCTCAGTAATAATTACCTGACTTATATCCTTTATTAGCTCTTGACGATCTTCACCCATCAAAACACTGCACTCTGATTTACGATCCATATATCCCAAACGAATACAAATAAGAAAACGGTCGAGCTGAGACTCAGGTAATGCATGCGCACCCACTTGATCAATAGGGTTTTGCGTTGCCACAACACAAAAAGGCACTGGCAATAGCCGTGTTTCACCTTCAATAGTGACCTGCCTTTCGGCCATTGCCTCTAACAACGCACTTTGTGTTTTAGGGCTTGCTCGATTTATCTCATCCGCCATTAAAAACTGTGTAAAAATAGGCCCCGCATGAAATGTAAAACTCTCCGTTTCACGCGAGTACATTGACACACCCAAAATATCACTAGGCAGTAGATCATTCGTAAATTGCACCCGCCGATAAGAGAGCCCTAGCACAGCTGCTAAGCTTTGTACCAACGTTGTTTTACCTTCACCTGGCAACCCCTCAACTAACAAGTGCCCCCCTGACAAGAGGCATGAAACAGCCCATTGTATTTGCTTTTCTTTACCGACAACAACGCTATTTAGCACGTTCAATATATTGTTTAGTTTTACCTGAGCGTCATTCATTGCTGAATCTGAAATATTTCCCATAATATATCCACACTAAAGCCAACCCTACCAAAAAGAATCACATTATTTAATTTCAGATAACATATCTCGCTATTCTGTCGAAATCACTGGATTTTTATGGCCATTTAAAAGTGCCCTTTCCTCCCAATCTTTTGCTTTAACCATAGATTTTTCAGTACCAAAACCATTTCGATAGCTATGAGCCAGCATAAATTGCGCATGGCTATGATTTAACTTTGCTGCTTGCTCATACCAATAGAAAGATTTTTCATAATCTTTATCTCGACCTAAACCAAAAAAATGCATCTCAGCCATCAATGTCATTGCTGAGGAATTCCCTGTAATAATTGACTTGGCACACCAGCTATAAGCCTTGTTATAATCAACAGAAGCTGCGCCATCATGGCCGTACATATATTTAAAACAATACGAATGCATAATTTGTTGATGCAGATTTTTTTTAAAAGATCCCCCTACTCCTGATGTACTTTGGCAAGCAACCAACAACGAACAGACAAAAATAGCAAGAATATATTTCAATCGTTTCATATTTATCATCGACATAAACCTGCACACTGTAACGACAACTGCTCAACACTTAATTGGCGGTCATCTTGATTAAATTCAACTTTATTGAACTCTCCGTCTTCTGGATTTTTTAACAAACGAGGCGTAATCAATAAGATCAATTCACTACGCTGTTTATTATCGATGGTAGAACTAAACAAACGACCCAACAATGGGATTTTCCCAAAGAAAGGCACTTCACTGACTTCATCACTTACGCTTTCACGTATCAACCCACCTACCGCGATCGTGTGGTTATCTTTAACAATAATCGTACCTTCGAGCTCTGCAATATTAATAGTATCAATGGCCAGCGTTTGAATCGTGCCCTGGGAAGTTACTAGGCTAATCTGCCCACCTCCTTTCCTTAAAATCGAATTTTCTTGTTGCACACTTAGGGTTATTATTCCATCTTTCGCATTAATAAACGGCGTTATTTCTATTGAATTACCAATGTCTTTTACGCTGGTTTCAGGTATCACGCTACCGCCTGTTACCGCAGTATTATTGCCAACTTCAGTTACAACGGCGGTTGCCGTGTAACCCGTAACGATAACCTGTTGTTCACCCACAAATAATTTTGACGGCCGATTATTTGATGCCAATATCATCGGAGTTGACAAAACATTAACCCGTTTATTTTTTTGTAACAATTCGATATTAGCCTTCAAATGATCATTCATATATTCAAATATAAACGTCCCTTCATTAGAAAGACCGTTATTTCCAAAAATAATTGGCTGTAAACTATCGCCTTGAGCAGAAACATCATTCACTTCAAAATTAAAAATTGAACTGAATTTGTCATCGATCAATACATCAAGTATTTTCATTTCCAACAAAACCTGAGGTATAGGCCGATCAAGATCCTTAATTAAACTGCCTATTTGCTTTAAAGCTTCGCGATCACCTGTTCGTACTAACACCAAGTTATGCTCTGAAACTATCGAAACATAAATAGGTTCTTTCTGAACAGACAAGATTTGCAGCTGGCGACCAGATATGATATTGCCACTCACTCCACTTGTTGCCAATGAGGATATTTGATCTATACTAAGTTCCTCGTTAAGGCTGTTTTTATCCCCCCCGCCACTATCACTCTCGCCCCCAGAGGTGGCACCTCCTGATGACCCACCACTATTACCCGGGGTATCAAAACTTGTTCCTGAATCACTTCTCTTTACCCGTTCACCGTATAAATTTCCAATCGCATCTGCCGCCAAATTGACATTCAAATTATTCATAGTAAATATTTTTGTTACTTCATTTCGATGAATGATTATATCTTCTGAATATTCTTCCTTGGTCATAATTCTGTAAGTATTACTAACACGATCCCTTCGGTACCACAGATTATTCATTTTGCATATCGTTTCTATTGCGTTTCTAACCGTCACATTCCTCAAAAACAAAGTGACTTTAGTATTTTTTGTTTCGGGTGTCACAACGATATTCATATCAGACATCTCAGAAATGATACGCACCACATTGATTAAATCAGCTTCTTTAAACTCCAATGTATCCAACATCGGATTAGTAAATTTTGCTTCTGAAACAATCGGACACAACAAAGAAACAATGATCAACATCAGCAGACTATTAATCGAAACTATTTTTCTCATCCTTTACCTCACAACAATTAAATCGCCCAAAGATCCGACTTCGACAACTATATTTAATCTGTTAATCTTCTTGATCTTTATCACTTGACTTGGATCTGAGAAATTAAAGCCAATTTCATCTTCTAAACGCACCATATAGACCCCATGACCTGCAACATCCAACAAAGCCAGCGGGTCAGATTCGGATTGCTTATAAACGACCCCTTTTAACGATAATTTGGGCAATTTAACAGCCAAACCAGGGCTTTTAAAATCATATCCAGAATAAGCGGAACCCTCGTCATCTGACGAAGCTCCATCATTACCCGTATCGACAATTTTTTTTGTAGCGGAAAATGGATCCCTGATACCGTTCAAAAACGCCAGTGAATTCGCATCAGATAATTCTACATCTTTAGTTGTATTTAATGGCCCCGAATTTGACTGCGTATCCTCTTCTACATTAGGAAATCTTTTCTTTAAAATCTCGTTTCTCTCTTCAATTATATTTAGTAGATTAAACACTTGATCCTTTGCATCATCTATGTCGACAGAATATGCAAAAGAACTTTGAAAAAATGAACACAAAAAAAACATCAATAAAAAAATCTTCATATTAGCTTGAGGCACCCATCATAGCCTTAAAGAACCCGATATAAACCATCATTACCATACCACCTATAATTAAAATAGCCGCCGGCTCTACCAAAGTTGCCATGGTTTTACTCAACGCCTTTAAGTTTTCTTCGTAAAACTTTCCTGCCTCTAACATAATCGCTACCAGCCCCCCGGTTCTTTCTCCGACAGACGCCAATTGAGATATCAACGGATCGATAAAGGGTGACGTTAAGCTAGATCCCAAATCTCGACCGATCAATACATTATTCGTTGCTTTATTTATTTCCAAGGCGATGACTGAATTAGGCATTAATTTCTCAACAATTTTTAATGCCTCTACTAACGTCAGTCCACTTTGCAATAGCATTGATAGCCCCCATCCTATCTGCGACATAGCCCCGACTTTAACCACCTTACCAAAAACCGGTATCATTAAAACAATAAGGTCCGTTACATATCGTCCAGAAACCGTAGAGCGCACATAACTCAACGACACAAAAAATGCTACAACACCGGCTAAAACAAAGTAACCATAATCAGAAAAAAATTGAGACAAATCAATTAGTCGTTGCGTTTCCGGGGGAAGCTTCTTACCTGAATTCTCAAAAATCTTCGCGAATTTTGGGATAACTGTTGCCACCAGAAAGTACCCCATAAGAAGAGCTATTAACATCGTAATAGCCGGATATAACATCGCTGATGTCATATCCCGTTTCATTTCTGCCTTACGCTCCATATCATCAGCAACACGCCCCATAACCACATCTAATTCACCCGTTGCCTCCGCGCTACGAATCATATGCTCAGACATATTAGGAAATATTTCCGCTTCTGAAATTGCATCAGAGAAAGTACCTCCCCCCTTAATATGGCCGCTCATATCCCGAACAATCAGCCCCATTTTTCCGCCGACAATACTCGTCACCATGTCTAAACTTTCAGTCAACGCCAAACCCGACTTCAACATTAGTGACATTTGTCTAAAGAAAAATATTTTTTTGCTGTTTGACACCCAACCAATTTCAGCCAAAAATTTGCTTAATTCACTAGTAACCCCTTTTTCATGAATAACTTCTGAATCATGGGTCACCTCTAACCCGTACAACCCTAACCTCCGCAATTGAGCACGAACATCTTGTTTGTCTTCTGCCTCAATGGTGCCGTATTGCTCTTTACCTTGCTGATCCAACGCGACATAGTTAAAATTTTGCACTAGCATACTTCCTGTTCAATCACATTGGGCTCATTGATACTCTCTTCATAACCAAGAGACAGGCGTTCAAATTCTGCAATGGTGGTATGCCCGCCCAATATTTTCTCGCGGCAATCATCTGCTAGGCTCACAAAATCTTTGGCATTACTTCGAATTTCCTGCTCACTCCCTCCCCTGGCTATTATTCTTGCCAGATGCTCATCCATCCACAATGTTTCAAATAACGCGATACGCCCCTTATAACCACTATTATGGCAATTTGAACAACCATTATTTTGATATACATCCGCCTTTTCAACCGAACTAATACGTAGCAACTTAAGGTCTTTATCCGTTAACACCTTATCTGTTTTACAAAAAGTACATAATCGCCGTACGAGACGCTGTGCAATCACGCTTACCAGCGTTGTGCCAATCAAAAAAGGCTCCGCTCCAATATCAATCAATCGGCTCACCGTCGACACCGCAGAATTAGTATGCAGCGTTGAAAAAACCATATGCCCTGTTAAGGCAGCTTTCATCGCTATTCCGGCCGTTTCACCATCACGAATTTCACCCACCATAATCACATCAGGGTCATGCCGTAAGAATGATCGCAACGCACTGGAAAACGATACCTTGGCCCCAACTTGAACCTGCGATATTCCATCCATAACATATTCAACGGGGTCTTCTACGGTTAATACATTAATATCCTTATTGGCAATTTGCTGTAACGCCGAATATAGGGTTGTTGATTTACCCGAGCCTGTTGGCCCTGTGATTAAGATCATGCCATGGGGACGCTTAATAGCTTCCGAGAACAGCTCCAATGAGCGTTCTGATAAACCTATCTTTTTCAGCGACAGAGCCTCACTATCAGACCCTAACAGTCGCAACGTAGCACGCTCGCCAAACTTAATCGGAATGGTCGCAGCACGAATATCGAAGGATATCTGCTTATCCAACTCAAAGGTCATACCGCCATCTTGCGGCATGCGTTGTTCTGATATATCCATACCCGTCAGTACTTTCATGCGACTTAACAGCGAAGCACCTTGTTCTACTGTGAGCATTTTTGCATAAGGTTGCAAGCAACCGTCTATACGAAAACGAATATGGAAACTACCTTTAGACGGTTCAAAATGCACGTCTGAAGCACTATTTAAGTAAGCTTCTGTCAGTAATTCATTCAGCCCAGCCACAGGGTCAAATTCACTTTCCTCTTCACCTTCATCTTCACTGGCACTTTGCATAACACGTTGCACCAGCTGCTCTAGTAATCTCGGATCCGTCATGCAAATTTCTATATCATCAGGCAGCGAACGACGAACTTGCGCAATACCAGCAACATCATCTGGATTATCCACCAACAACAACGCAGTCTCGTCAACAGGTAGCAACGGCAACATTAGGCGGCGCTGCACAATAGCAGGGGATATTTTCCTCAATAACAAAGGATCAATGCGTATTTCATCACTATCAAGAAAGCGAATATCTTGCACCTGAGCATAGGCTCGATAAAGTGAGGTAATCGAAAAGCGTAATTTGTAGCACAACAATGTTAACAAATCGCTACGTTCTCGGCGTGCCACTAATTTAAATTCGGCCACCCTGGCTTCATCCAGCATGCCGGTTTGTATACCCGCATTAATTAATATGTTGTCACGTATCATTATGAAGAACCTAACAATTGGTTAAGTAACTCATTAAAAACATGGGGTTTACGCGACAATCGCATACCTTGATCCCGAGGAATCAACCCCTCTTTAACCCGAACTGCCAAAGCATAATCAAAGGTTTGATTGCCCTGGGCTCGCCCCGTTTCCATGACCGAATAAATTTGCTCTGGCTTATGATTACGGATCAAGTTGGATACGGCAGCATTAACCATCAAAATCTCATTAATAGGCACCCGCCCTGATGCATTATCTGGGCGCACCAATGTTTGTGTAACAACTGCCCGCAACACCATAGATAATTGCTGGCGAACACCTTCTTGTTGGTTACCAGGAAAGGACCCCACCAAACGATCTATCACACCAACCGCATCATTGGTATGCAAGGTAGAAAATACCAAGTGACCTGTTTCTGCCGCCATCAAGGCCGCTTCCATCGTTTCTAAATCCCGCATTTCTCCCAGCAAAATAACATCCGGGTCTTCACGCATAGCCGCACGAATAGCATCTGCAAAACAATGAACATCGGAACCCACCTCGCGCTGATGAACTAATGCTCGTTTATTTAAATGCAAAAACTCTACAGGGTCTTCAATAGTCAGAATATGGCAATCTCTGGTTTCATTAATTTCATTAATAACACTGGCCAACGTAGTGGATTTACCGCTACCTGTAGCACCAGTAATCAGCACCAAGCCATCATGTAACTTTGCCAGTTTAAACAACTGCTGCGGTAGACGAAGTTCCTCTAAACTATGGAAACTACCATCTAACCAACGTATCGAAAAAGCGGGGCATCCTCGTTCAAAATAAACATTAAGACGGTATCGCAAACCGTTTTTATTGCTATAAGCCAAATCTACGCTGCGGTGATCCATATAATGTTTATATTGTTTTTCACTTAACACCGCCTTACAAACACCCTCCAGCATGGCTTTATCTAACACCATTAAATCGTCCTGCTGAGAAATATCTCCACTTATCCTAAACGCAGGGTAACAATTGTCCGACAGATGAATATCTGACGCACCATGTTTATCTGCGGCGTTCAATATTTCTTCAAACAAAGATAGCCCAATCATACTTCAAAAACTCATAATCAATTTAATATTAAGACCGTCGCCTTCGGCCCTTGGTGCCACCGATACCTTTGTTACTACCACCCTATTTTCTAAGGTTTCTAGGCGTTCAATAAATACCAGTAAATCATGGTATTTCCCGTACAACATGATATCAAATGCAGGTCGCTCTAAGAATTTCATAAGCTGCGGTTGGCGACCATCTGTAAAACCAGAAAGATCCTGATCGGCTTGCGTTACACTCGCCATGCGTAGTTCGTGTGACTTGGCTAAGAACGTTAACTGAGAACGCATTTTTGCAATGGCTTTTTTGCTGTTAAGGTCAATAAATCCACTCTCAATACCCGCCACAGCCTCTTCTTCTATTATTGTTTGTTCTATTAATCCTGCTAATTCCTTGTTTAGCCGCTTTATGTCCTTATTGCCCGCTCTCTTAATTTTTGTTTTTCGTACATCTTGGCGGCTTTCCTCAAGCACTTCTTTCCATACTGCCCGTTGTGTTGTTTGAACTTTCACTCTCAGCATAAGATACCCACCAACAACACACGAAATAAGCAGAATCCCCACCAATACTTTTTCTCGTAGTGCCATTGGTTTTTTTTCTGTTTTTTTACCATTGGACTTATCAAACATGATCAAATAGATTCCAAAATCATTGTGAACTTATATCCATCAATACCAGAAAATCCTTTTTCCTCTTGGCTCGAATTATCGACAATCTGCATATCCCAGACATCTAATTCATCCGTTAGTTTTTGATTAAATTCATCAATCGACAACTGATCAACAGACCATCCAGAGACACTGAACTGGTACCACGATGTTTCCTCTATTCTATGGATCATAATTAAATCGTTAATACTTCTAGAGAAAAGTGGCAACAAATCTACCAAAAACTGCTGCCTACGTAACAAAATAGTATTAAGACCTGACTGGCGCTTAGACAACATGCTTAACTTTTCTTGCAGCTTCTTTTTTTCCAACATTAACCGATTATATTCAGCATTATCACTATTAATTTTTGAATTGATCGAGTCAATTTTTTCAACCGCTAAACCATTTTCTTGAACTTCACTCTCTGTGCTTACTCTTTCGTAAATATAATAAGATTCATTACCAGAAATACCCAAAATGACCACCACAACTACTGCAGCCACCTGTAATTTTGGCTGTTTATACCAGGGCGGTGGCGGTGGCGTACCATGCAAGCTACTTAACTGCTGACTTGAGAATTTGTAAAAATGATGCCGCGCTGCCCCCATAATTGCAGCATCACCAGAAAATGGATCATTAACCAAGTTGTTTACATCGAGAACCCCATCAAGATTCAGAAAATGGCAGGACAAACTGTCACTAAGTTCCTGCACAAAGTCATTGATCCTAGGATGGTAACCGCTGTAATACACCTTTTCTAAACTTTCACCGTCCAGCGGTTCATCCGAAATATAATCACTCACAAGCTGGACTATATCGGATGCCTCTAATGCATAATCACTGCACCGATGTTGTTTTGACGCTACAACATGATTGTTTTTTACCTGAATCAATGTCACCAAACTGATATTGATCACTAACAATAGTTGTTCGTGCTTATTTACTGGGAGCTGGGTAACCGCACTGTGATGCTGAGAATAAATCGCTTCTAAAAATATTTTATGCTCACCAAAAACCGTCAACCATTCATTGCGAACCTGTGCATTAATAGCAGAACACAGCCATAGGCCACCTTGATCTTCCGACGCAATCGATTCATCACTCCAACTACAATCTATTGTCGGATCTGCCAACTGGTTTTTTTCATGTACCGACAAACATTCATCAAGCTGCTCTTTGGTAATAAATCCGGCACGTATCGCCAGCTCACCAAAACGTGCAGGTGACCGTCCTCCTCTTCCAGCCATTCGTTCTTTTTGTTCACCTAATTCTTCTAATAATCGCTTTCTCTCCGGCTCCTTTAAATAGCCACAAGCAATCAATAAACCTCCAATAGTCCAATGCCCTACACTTTCGGTAAACAGTGGCTCAAGCTCCCAACGCACAAGTTCTTGCATTTGTTTATCCGAGAGCTTTCGATCACCTTCTATTGGCAAGGGTAACAATGCAGAAGTCACCGCACCGGAAACCAGCAACGCTTTAGAGGGAACAGAAAAGTCGTCACGCTTAAGTTGCACAACAATATCGGCCAATGCCTCTGAACTTTCCATTATATTATTTTCTGCGTAACCGATTAATTCAACCTCATCACCACGGCGCTCAACCACATACGCTTTAATGCCAAAACCACGACTCTCAATAATCAGCAAGCTATTGGCTTTTTGTGCCATGCGCTGAAATATATTTTTAGCCATATCTTTAGCATTACGGCCCGTCGTATTCACCGCTAATTTCTGCTGAGACTTTTTAATGTACGTCGTTAGTTTTTCTGGGAATTGGCTCATGATTTAATTACAGCTCAAAAATAATTGGGTCAGGTAAGACCCCAGGCAACAGGTGTAGGTATTGAAACACAGGATCCACCGTAGGTAACGGTTCCGCCCTAGCACAGCCCGCAGCAGGCGAATATACCTCCCATGTTGTAGCTTCTGTATTATTACAAAGCAGTACCAACAGATGGCTACCCGCCGTTATTTCTTCTGTTCCAGGAAATGAAAACGTTTCATTAAACTGTAATATCTCGGAAAACCTCCAGATATCGTCGTTATTATCACTAAATTCCAATGCGCTTATCGCTTGCTCTAACGCCGGCGTAATACCTTTTATTGTTAAACTGCTATCATCATAAATAGCCGCTGGATCTGCCGCCTGTGTTAATAAAAATGTATTTGCAAAAGGTTCGGGAGCCCCTACTCTTTCATCAGTTTTTACCGTATGCCAGCATGGAATATGACTAACAAGTTCAGGTTCAGGTTCAGGTTCAGGTTCAGGTTCAGGTTCAGGTTCAGGTTCAGGTTCAGGTTCAGGCTCAGGCTCAGGCTCAGGCTCAGGCTCAGTAGCACAACCCACTTCATTATTAAATGAAACAAGGGCCACCTTAAATTCCGTTGTGGTATCTGGTAAGTTATTTACTTCAATCGTCAATGTTGAAATAGGTAATGAAAATTCAGCCGTTGCAAAAGTAACTATCCTTGCAGCAGCCGGTAGGATTTTATGCTCCGCACCCACCACACTAAGATTGGCCGATATCGCTGAAACTGGATTAGGTAGGTTCTCCTCAAAATCATCACCCCAACCATCTTTAATAGTTCCGCGTACATTAGCAACGCTATCGATAATATCGTCATTGTTACTATCATCACCACTATCGCGATATTCACTAAGATCAAATAAGCCCGGCCGAACCCCTTTAAATAACTGACTTCCGTTGACTAAAACCTTATTAGCATCAACATCATCAGTATTATTCGTATCAATATTCACGTAGGCGGCAACAGAAGCAAACGGCATTAACATTGGCAGATCTTGGTAACCTAACAGCGCATTTATGCTCTCACCTAAATTCGGAGCGCCCGTCAAATTCACCTCATCTGAGACATACAACAGACCATTATCAACAAGAAATCCGCTGACTACCGTTTGCCCCTGGTACTGCACCACCGATAGAAAGTTTCGCTCTACCGCTCTAAGTTTTGTTAGTGATGCTTGATAACGTTGATTTTCATCTCTTTCACCCATAAAACTCAGGGACACCGATGTCATAACAGCAAGAATGGCCAAGACCACCACTAACTCCAACATCGAAAAACCGTGCGGCATTACCCGCCATTGCGTCGACACTGACACTAAGGTGTACGCTTAATATCAGTTGATGCATCGCTGACTGTCAATGTTTCAGAAATAGTTGCCCACCATTGTTGCCACATGCTGGGTGCTGTTTTTTTCTGCCAACTGTACACTAACAAACCGGGTCCAAATTTTGAGTTATACACATGGTAGGCCTCAAAGATCACTTCATCATTCAGGCTTAGGTGTTTTTCCATTCCCTCGGCCAGCTCATCAATAATATACACCGGCAGTGTTCTGCCAGTGGCTGACGCCACCGTTATACCTTTGGTCGCAACGATAGATGATTCAGAAGCAAAATTTTCAATGGCACGTTTCAAATAGCTGTGCTTACGGGAATAAGGCATTTCGTTTAATGTCGCAGTAAAACCCACAGGCCGAAACAACACTAACTCAACTGTACCTTCCATTGATGCTTTAAATTCATCAATCATAATATCAACATCATAAATGTTGATATTTTTTTGCTCCAGCGTGACAGTAGAATTGTTATCATCTACGGCCTTCGTTGCCACCTCATCATTATCGGCCACCACAATCTTGGCCCACAAACTCATCGTACATAATAGTAAAATAATTAACGTATTCTTCATGTTATTACTCTTCACTCTCGAATCAATACAAACATAAGACAATGTCATCGCCACCCGCCGCAGCGGGACAAGACAGCCCTGAACTTTCATAAATACCGTTGGGGCCTAAGCTAACAACCCTTGCTTCCCTTGCTCCTTCACTATCCAAATCAAACAAAAAATACGGCCGCCCCCGACGGGAAATCGGATCATCGGCATCACTTTGTCCAAGTAGACGCCAATCAAATAAACAGGCGTCATTGGCAACAGGACTATCATCACAAATAGCCGCCATATTTGCTTTTCCATCGTCATCATTAACGTCCACAGGAAAAGCAACAAAAGGATCTGGTATAGCTCGCTGTCTATTATGCGCAGCCGCCACTACTGCATGTGGGGAACCAGTACCATTAAGACCAATACCATCACCAATATCCACCAAACCACTATCTCCACTATGCAAATAGGGCCCACGCCAGCCCCGTTGATAATCTGCATCCCAGGCAACAACAGGCGTACCTGGTTGCTCAAATAGGAATACTGCATCCACCGCGGAGGATTGCGCTGGAAACACAAAGTTATCTTGTCTATAACGCAACAATGCAGCGCGAATATTTAGCATTTCACTATCCGCAGCGATTAATTTACTGTCGCTTATACGGCTACCTGATGCCGTATAAGCGACCCCCGCTAACGCCGCCATAATTCCCACGACAACGAGTAACTCCAGCAAAGTGAAACCTGACACACGCTGGTAAGCCACCGCATCACGACGTTTGGATATTTGTTTAATATTCATTGCGAACCATGTAGTTATTTTTTGTTATTAACCTGACTTCTGGCCGTTAAATTCAGATATTTCCTCTGCCAAAAAACCGCCCGAGGCATCAATAATTGCTTGTAGATACGTGTTAGGGGCTGCCGCACTCACCAAGGGTCCCGTCCCGCTCACCAACTCTGTATACGTGCCACTATTAAACAAAGCGATATAATGCGCATACTTATCTTTTGCCGCCCCAGTATAAAAAGGAGCTTTACCAAACACACCGTCGACCCCCACCACATCAGACTCAGCACCAATACCAAACGCTAACAAGCGGTCATGTGCTCCGGCTCCGAGCTTAATATTGTTGTAACCGTTGTCGGTATAAGAAGAACCACCTGCTGTCACATCACTGCCCTTGTACCACATCAATACGGGCGCACCGGCAGCAACAACACCCGAAAAACCAACACCACGAAACTTATACCCCCCCGCGCCGTCAGGCTCAGGATCTGCAAATGCTTCATTAGGTATGTCAATCGCGTCCAAACCCTGGCTATTGTCACCGAAAAAACCACTGCTACCGTTTACCGCCAAACTAAGTACAACACTGGATGCAAAATTATCACACGCCTCGCTCATAGCGTAACGTAACGTTAAAAAACCGCGGCGCTGAAACTCCTCTGCCTCCGCGGCCGTGAGCGCTGTGCCCACAAACTTTTCTGACAGTGCCCGGCTCATACCACCACCGACACCCGAGACATTTGAAATGCCGCCAAATTTATATGCCGTGCTCGGTAATGCCGTCACGGTACCTGCCGTCGTATTTAAAAGTGCATCTTCAGTTTCCGGATCAACCAATGCGGCAGATTGCCAGCTATTGCCCGATACTGCGCCCGTAGCGCTATAATTTGTGCACACTAACGATTCTAAATTATTCGGCAAGCGTTGTGTTAACTGCATAAACACACGCATTGAATTTTCAATTCCACTAAGCGTTTGCGCAGCCACTCCACGCGCTGCTTTGGATTCAGTACCTGACCATGACGCTACCATTGAGCCACCAATTACGGCAATAATCCCCACCACCACAAGCAATTCAAGTAACGTAAAACCCTTGTGTTGTTGATACTGACTAACCACGTTAATTCTCAATAAAATGAAGGCTGAATAAATGATCTTGACACCAATGGATTCACGACCCAGCCGATTTGATTCTTATAAAATCCGCCAATACACAACGGTCAGATCATTCGTTTAAAAATAAAACACCGGCTGAAGATTAATTCCAACAGCCGGTGTGTGACACGTCCCTGCGTCAATCAAGTATACTGATTAGGTTTTTTGACCAGCGAATTCAGCAAACTCCTCGTCTAGGAAATCTCCACGAGCATCAATTACCGCTTGGATATTGACACTTGAGCTAGCAGGGATAACCCATGATGTACCATCGTGAGTGTACGTTCCGGTATTGAACAAGCCAATATAATGCGCGAACTTATCCTTTCCTACTTGACCGTAGAACGGCGCTTTACCAAAGACCGCATTAGGACCAACCAGATCAGAATCGCCACCAATACCAAAGGCTAGGATACGATCGTGTGCACCGGCACCAATCTTAACATTGTTGTAACCATTAGCAGTCACCGCACCTGCAGCATCTGTCACATCACTACCTTTGTACCACATTAGTACTGGTGCATCTTCAGCAACATTTCCTTCAAAGCCAACACCACGGAACTCAAATGATGTAGCATCGTCTGGTCGTGGATCAGAGAAGGCCTGATTTGGAATATCGATATCCGCCAAGGTGTTAGTCGTATCACCAAAAGGACCTGTTGTACCATTAACATCGGTCAGAGCAGCGGTAGTAGCAGCATCATCATCACACGCTTCTGCAATTGCATAACGTAAAGTTAACAGGCCGCGATCAGTAAACTCAATCTCTTCCTCTTCAGTTAAAGTAGTACCAACAAATTTCTCAGCCAGCTTTTTAGTCATACCACCGCCAACACCTGATACATTCGAGATACCACCAAACTTATATGCAGTGGCAGCCGCTGCTGTAGCACCCACTGCTGCTTCTGTAGACGTCGCAAGTATTGCAACTGCAGCTTCCGGATCCGTCTCAGCTGCTCCATCCCACACTGCAGTTGTAACATCACCGGCAGCACTGTAAGGCGCACAAACCATTGTTTCCAAATTGTTAGGCAAACGATCCGTAGTATTAACGAAAATACGAATTGAATTTTCAATGCCCGCGATAGATTGCGTCGCCACACCACGAGCCGCTTTATCTTCATTGCCAGAGAATGAAGAAATCATGGCGCCACCGATTATCGCGATAATACCGACAACCACCAATAGTTCGAGCAAGGTAAAACCGCCCTGCTTCTTGTTTATTTTTTGCATATTATTCATAGTTAAATCCACAGTTGATATCCAAAATGACTCGCCGCTCCCGCACCGGTTATTGCCATTGCTTTTGCTGCTGCCCAAACAGCGCAAAGGGCGTATTAAACATGCAAACCCACATTGCCATGTATTTTTAATTTCTTATTTCTTAATTCTTCCTTCTACGTATCTATATCACCGCCTTGCAGCAACACAAACACCTAGGCATCCATATCGGTGGTGCGACGCTTCAATGCAAAGGATGCGTCCGCGGTTTTTACCCGTCTATCCACCACATATCGATATTGTTTACCACAATCAATAATCACTTCTTTCTGATGCTTTTTTAAGATTTTCATCGATACCGTAAAATTACCAAAACCATCATGTTTAAAAATCTCGTCGTAAACAGCCATCAGTTTTTCTTTCACGTCATCGTGCTGCATATTTTTCAACTCACCTTTCAAGAATTTATATTTACACTGATTTAAGTTTGTTACGGCCTAACATTTCAACTAGCACCACAAAACGGGACGGTATTGGGATCAACATACTTGATCGATCTTTAAAATAACCTTGCAGAGCAGCTTTATTACCACCTTGCACAACAACTTTGCGCCAATGAAGTCGCGCCTGACCATCACCCACCATCTCAATTTTGTAACCACAAAGCATCAATTCTGTGCTCAACTCACCATCATCCAACGTCAACGACACATCACTACTATCTCGGTCAATATCTACATTCGTCACTCTTCCCCACTGAGAAGGCAGCGCCTTATTGAGCACCCACAACACCACGGCATTAACACTAAAATAACGTCTAAAAAATTGGCGCATCCTATGAAACATGACTTAAGCCCCCTTGATTTGAATGACACCACTTTACATCAACAAAACTCTTAATACAAATGATTATCATTAGTATTAAGAGTTTAAAAATCCACCAGTCTTTGTAGTAGCTCTCTCGCTATCACAAAAATTGGTAGGTTCTATTCACGGATTCTAAAACAGTTATTGCCCTGATTGTTTAGCCCATAGATGACTAGATAACTGCATATCAATTACGTCTCTAACAGATAGAGTCAATCAGATTGACTTACTTTCCAGGGATTACCAATGGCACCTGGCAGGAACACTTAATAAAAAAATAGAAGGGTTGAATGGATACACTATAGACAAGCACCCTATTGGATTGTCGAAAGTCTGCGAATAAGAACACCTGTAACAAAATTCTCTCGGTGTAATTGGGGAGGTTGCAATATCACGCCTCTTTAAGTGAAAATTAAAATCGACGGCACTATAATGTAAATGCGAATCTATATCAACCGCATTCGCAATATTGCTACCGGTTCGCCAACATTTATTTCGTGACGGAATGCAAGGGAGCTTCATTGCGCCCAATCAAACCACTCACGACATGGCAAAAGGTTTCCACAACCGTCATTTGCGATGAATCTATAATAATTGCATTTTTTGCTGGCTTGAGTGGGGCAATCGCCCTCATCTCATCACGTCGATCTCGCATTTGAATCGTCTGCATGATACCTAACAGAGATCCCTCTCCCTTATCTTCCATAGCCTGCTCAAATCGCCTTTTTGCGCGCACCTCTAGTTGACTTACCGTAAAAATCTTTATTGTAGCATCGGGGAAAACGACAGTTCCCATATCTCTACCATCGGCAATTAAACCCGGTGTGTTTTTTTCAGCAAGCATTCTCAACATTAACGCACCACGAACTTCCCCAATCGTCGCAATTTTTGATGCAATATCCGCAATCTCTTCTGTTCTCACAAAACGAGTGATATCCCTTCCTTCAAAAAAAACAGAGGGTGGTAACCAAGGTGCTGGCCGACACAAAAAAAACGGTGGGTTTCTCGCTAATTCAATCAAATCTACTTGCCCTCGCTCAACACCTCTTTCCTGAGCCACATATGCCACTGCACGATAAAACACACCACTATCCAATAAATTCCAACGCATTTCCTGCGCTAACATACCTGCAATAACACCTTTTCCCGATGCGGCGGGCCCATCAATAGTAATAACTGGCATCACATGCTCACGCTGCAAACTTTTTCCCAACTGCCGCAATTGATGACGTAACTTTCCAATATGGACGTTTTTTGTTGATAACTTTATGTTCATTCTCCTTTCTTCTGCCGAGAAAATAACTTATGAATCAATTGGCGGGTAAAATCTAATTGCTTTTTTAACACCTTTTTATCTCGTAAAAACTCATCCCCCCAATCTTGTGAATTAGCCGCCCACAATGCGAGAAACCAGATACCACGTATCGGCAACAAAGCCTCGACGATAGCCCACTCAGTATCACTTATAGGCCTAATCTTTTCGTAGCCCTCCAGGTAAGTTTCAACGAAACCATTCGCCCCATTTAAAAAAGCATTATCATGAATAAAGATAGCAATATCGTAAGCGCGCCAACCATAACCACTAAAATCAAAATCAATTATACCCACGTCACCTTCTGCTTCAGAAGCATTGGCAAACATCGCATTGGCAGGTAAAAGATCGCCGTGTATCAAACCAAATTGTGGCGCCCCAGCATTCAGCGAAGCAAGAAATTCAGTAAGCCAATC
Organism: Gammaproteobacteria bacterium 42_54_T18; assembly: GCA_002163245.1. Classification (GTDB taxonomy): domain Bacteria; phylum Pseudomonadota; class Gammaproteobacteria; order Pseudomonadales; family Ketobacteraceae; genus 42-54-T18. Next base: position 30,612 of record MAAL01000060.1, read on the forward strand.
CCTATAGCGGTACAGATCTCTTAGATATTTTGGTTGATCGACCAAATACGGTTCCAAGTGCTTAAGAGGACTATTCAGCATCCATTCCAAACCCAGATCTAAACGATCTTTCGTAATAGAAAAATAATCGAGAGCATTATGCATTCGCGCGGAACACATGCCAAATTTTTCCATCACTGTTGATGAATCGAGGCTACGCTCATCGAAGGATACCCCTTCCATAAATTCAAACAACACCGCATAGCGCTCTCCTTCTGGTGCGGTTAACGCTTGGATTGATTCACCTTCACCATCCCTGACATAGCAAGGTACAAGGCATGCATGACTATTTAGGTGATCAAGAATTGCCAGCTCCGCCTTGACTTGCTTCATGTTCCGCCATTGTTTTCGATAGATGCGTAACACATAACGTTTAGTTGAACACTGCACTATGTAAGTATCGGACACTCGACGTTGAATCAATCGACAGTGAATTACCTCTCCAATAGAATAATTTTTTGATAAGTATTGTGCTAACGCATTGCTGCAAAGTACAGAGTGACTAACCGGAAACATAGAAAATATAGATCCCTGTTGAGATAAAAATATAGATTAGAGCGAACTACTTTTGGTCATTGCCTTGTATAAACGACCAAAAGCAATCGCCTGCATTCGCATTTTCTGTAAAAGCCAAGAGGGTTATTGCATGCCAAATAGCACCAATCCCCCTCTTAACGTTTCACGAATAATGATTAAACTTGAGGTGATTGCCAGCTTTCTGCAATCACTATCTGAAGTTCATTATCAACAGCCGCTTGTAAATCCATCGAGCTACTGCTTTGAACATCAAATGACGCCATTGCCAACACAAGCTGTTCGACCTGACTTTCAATCAACATAGCGCCATCTGACAACTCAATCTCTTCAATTCGATAGCGATCTCCGCTGTACCAACTTTCTATGCGAATTTGATCATCCTCACCAATAACATCAATAACCAAATCATTGCCTTGTTGTGAAAACCATAATTGATTTTTATCAATGCTCACACCCAATTCAATGCGATCCGTTTTGTTCAATGAGCCGGAACTTTCCCCATAGCCACCAAACGCTTTTCCATAATCAAAGTCATTGATAACATCCTGACCATCACCCCGGTTAAAGATGTATGTATCGGCACCCGTCCAGCCTTCTAAGCGATCATTGCCGGTGCCACCAACGAAGGTGTTAACACCATAACTTGCTTTACCGCCACTTTTGTTTTGTGTGGAGCGGTTGATACGAAGAATGTCATCACCTTCTCCTCCCTCCAGACTATTGGAGCCGTTGAAGTCGGCACTGAGGGTGTCATTGCCTGCACCACCATAAACCTCGTCGTTGCCATCCCCTGCTTGAATCACATCGTTACCAGCATCGCCGTACAAGTGATCATCGCCAGAACCTGAATTTATGGCATCATCTCCATCACCACCATAAACAGTGTCTCTTGTATTTCTAGTGCCACCCGTGTTAATACTATCATTTCCACCCAAGCCGTAATAAACCTGGTCATCATCAGGTGATCCACCAATCACATCAGCCTCTTCGGTTCCTTGATTGGCAATGGCTGTTGATGTCATTGCTGCATGACCAATCACTTCCCCATCAGCCAG